>NZ_JBEPPK010000004.1:0-405952 GCF_040547285.1 Hymenobacter sp. UYP22
CGACTTGCATGTATTAGGCCTGCCGCTAGCGTTCATCCTGAGCCAGGATCAAACTCTCCATTGTAAGAAAATTCTTCACCCTACCGAAGTAGGGCTGATGTCAAGTGCTGATCCGACTCGATATGTTGACGAGCTGTGTTAGTGGGCTCATCCCATGATTCGCTTAAAACCTGTAATCATCGACTTCTTTTCCGAGAAACTCAGAAGCGAAGTCGCTTACCGTTTTTGTCTTTTCCAATCATTCAAAGAACGTGTGCAGTGCCCCAGTGGGCTCTACCGTGTGCCGCTCGTAAGCAGCAAGATATTCGGGTTTCAATCCCCTTCCGATCGAAGCGGGTTGCAAAGGTAACTCTGTTTTAGCAATCTGCAAGAATTTTTGAAAACTTTTTTTTCGAAGCGAACTTCGTGGCGTTTTCATCCTGCTTGCGTTTTCCCTCTTCCGTTGAAGCGGGGTGCAAAGGTAACTCCCTTTTTGCTTTTTCCAAGAACTCGAAAGAAAAAAGTTTTTACGCTTTTCGTCGTTTCGGATTCGCTGGGCCCGTTTCTTCTGTTAGAACCGGGCTGCAAAGGTAGCAAGCGTTTCGGGCTTTTTCCAAGAGTCGGACCAAAAAAAGTTTTTCGGTTTCGACTCGGCCCAGGCGCCTCCGGTTGAAGCGGGGTGCAAAGGTAGCTCTTTCCAGTTGACTTTCGCAACTCCTGGCGCCACCTTTTTTTCAGGGCACGCTTTCCAGCAGAAAGCGGCGCTGCAAATAGGCCGGAGCACTGGGAAAAGCTGCGCGCTGGTGGCCCGGGGGTTGGCAGCGGCCCGCTCCGCGTTTCGGATTGGGAGTGCAAAAGTGGTGGGTTAGATTGGAATATCCAAGAGCAGCAAGTAAAATATCTGAGCATGGAATAATGTCGTACTATCCACTTAGCTGTGAGACAACCTCTTGCCGCTTTGAAAAAGTTCTATGAGCAGATACATTTTATCTGCAATGGGGTAATAATTAACTAAAGAGCCCATCTGCATAGCTGCAAATGGGCTTTTTGAAGACAATTATGTTGGGCTGCTTAGTTCATATGAAGTGTGCTTACCCGGTCGGGGCCGACACTGACAATGCTTACTGGCACTTCGAGATGTTGTTCCAGAAACTGAATGTAGTCCTTTAGTTGCTGGGGTAATGCCTGCGGGTCGGTGATGGATTGTAGCTCGGTGCGCCAGCCGGGTAGGCTCTTATATATAGGAGTAAGTTTTTCCAAGTCGCCGTGGTCGGGCAAATGGTCGGTTTGCTCACCGTTGGGGAGTTGGTAATGCGTGCAGACCTGGATTTCGTCGAACTCATCCAGCACATCGGCTTTCATGAGGTGAATTTCGGTGACGCCATTCAGCATGATGCTATAACGCAGGGCGGGCAGATCGATCCAGCCGCAGCGACGAGGACGGCCGGTGGTGGAGCCGAACTCGCGGCCGGCCTGGCGAATCTGCTCCCCTACTGCGTCGTGTAACTCGGTTGGGAACGGGCCGCTACCTACCCGGGTGCAGTAGGCTTTACTGATGCCATATACCTTATCTATATGGCGAGGGGCAATACCAAGGCCGGTGCAGGCTCCGGCTACGATGGTGCTGGAGGACGTTACGTATGGATACGTGCCGAAGTCAATATCCAGCATGGAGCCTTGGGCGCCTTCAGCCAACACCTGCTTGCCTTGGCGAAGCAGATCATTGAGGAGATACTCGGTATCGGTGAGTTGCAGGGTACGCAGGAACTCGACGGCGGCAAAAAAATCGGCCTCGAATTCTTCAATTTCGAGGCCGCGGCCGTGGAATTCAGCAAGGGAAGCGTGACGAGCAACAGTCTGCTGGTAGCGCTCCTGAAAGTCGGGCAACAGAATATCGCCAACCCGAAGGCCAGTACGGCCAACCTTATCTTGGTACGTGGGGCCAATGCCCTTTAAAGTAGAACCGATTTTGCTGCCACCCCGGGCTTCTTCGCTGATGCGGTCGAGGGCGCGGTGCGAAGGCAGAATGAGTTGGGCTTTGCGAGAGAGGTAGAGGTTACGGCTCCAATCAACGCCTCGGTCGGTGAGTTTCTGCAACTCCTGGCGGAATACTACCGGATCGAGCACTACGCCGTTGCCGACGACATTAATGATGTGGGGGTGAAAAATGCCAGAAGGCACTTGGTGCAGCACATGCTTGGTGCCATCGAAGGTGAGAGTGTGGCCGGCGTTGGGGCCACCTTGGAAGCGGGCCACCACGTCGTAAGTGGGAGCCAACACATCCACGATTTTGCCTTTGCCTTCATCACCCCACTGTAGGCCTACTAGTACGTCAACGGGCATTAGTTTGCAGCTTTCAGTTGTTGAGCAGCTGATTGTTCATCATCTGCAATGGAAAAAATAGCGTTCAGCTTGGTTAGCGCCAGCATTTTGCGCGGGTGGTCGGCGGGGTTGATGAGCATCAGCTCGCCGCCACGGCTGCGGAATTTGGTCAGCAAGGAAACCAGTACTCCGATGCCGGTGCTGTTGATGTAGCGAATACCCGACAAATCGACGGCGCAGTGGCGCAGGTCGTCGCCGAGGTGCTGATCGACGCTTTGCAGGAGCTGCTGGGTATCGGGGCTACCGATTAAGTCGCCGGAAAGGCGCACGAAGAGGATGCCATCCTGGACGGCGGAATCAGTTTTCATTCAGCTTGGGAGCGGGTGGCTTTAGCGCGACAGTCGCCGCACACACCGTAAAGATTTAAAGAGTGGTGCAAGATATGGAAGTTGAGTAACTCCCCGACCATGGTTTGGATGCCGTGGATGCGCGGGTCGCAGAACTCAACTACTTTATGGCATTCGGTGCAGATGACGTGGTCGTGCTGGCGGTAGCCGTAGCTTTTCTCGTACTGGGCTAGGTTGCGGCCAAACTGGTGCTTGCTGACCAAGCCATGCTCCACCAGCAGATCAAGGGTGTTATACACGGTAGCGCGGCTGACCTGCAGCCCCTGCTCCTTCATACCGGCGTAGAGTTCCTCCACATCAAAATGGCCGGTACGGGAATAGATTTCCTCCAGAATAGCGTACCGCTCGGAGGTTTTGCGCAAGCCTTTATTTTCGAGGTAGGCCGTGAAGATCTTCTTTACTTCCTCGTATTTCTCGTGGTCGAGATGCTTCTCAGAAACAGCCATTGGTGAGGTTTCACTGATAAAAAGTAAGAACCAGCAGAGGAGAGCAAAGTTACGCAGCTTCTTGACTGCGCCCAGCCTACCGCGGGGAACTTCTTATACTATTATATACTGCACGTTTTTGGGAGAACTTTCTAGAGCCAATTAGGAGTCGAAACGCTCTACTAGCAACACGCCATTTACTTTGGAGAGGCGCTGAATCATTTTATCCAGATGGGCCGTGTCGTTCACGAATACCATAATCTGGCCCTCGAACATGCCGTCATCGGAGTCGATGGTGATGGAGCGCATGTTTACCTTCAGGCTGTTACTGATAATGCGCGTCACATCATTTACCAGCCCTACCCTATCGGAACCCTTGATGCGGATGCCCGCCAGAAATGCCAGCTCCGACTGATCCGTCCACTTGGCCCGCACAATGCGGTTGCCGTAATTGGACATCATCTGCACGGCCTTGGGGCAGGAAGTGCGGTGAATTACGATGCCTTGGTCGGTTTCAAAGCCAAACACGTCGTCGCCGGGAATGGGGTTGCAACAGGGAGCAATGGTGTAATCAAACTTGTCGGTCCGGTTGCCAATTACCAGCATATTGGCGTTTATGCCGCGCACCTTTTGCACCTCGTGGTCGAAGGCTTTAGGCTCCAGCATGTAGGGGAGGCGCGGCGCTTCCACTTTGGAATCGAACAGGTCCTTTTGAATTTCCCGGCCGTCGATCTGCCCAACGGCAACGCGGTAGAAAAAATCGGTAGCGTTACCGGTGTTGAAGTGCGCCAGCAAGCGGTTGAGGTTGTCCTGGCTGTATTCCACACCCAGTAACTCCAGGCGTTTTTCTACCAGGTAGCGGCCATCTTCGGATTTATTGCGCTTATCATCCCGCAGCCAGTCCTTAATTCGGGAGCGGGCTTTGGAGGTAGTTACGTACTGCAGCCACTCCTCCGTGGGCTTTTGCTTATGCGAAGTCAGGATTTCAATTTGGTCGCCGTTGCGGAGCTGGTAGCTGAGAGGCTGCAGCTTCTGGTTGACTTTGGCCCCGAGGCACTGCAGGCCGATTTGAGAGTGAATCTCGAAAGCAAAATCCAGGGCCGTGGCCTTATCGGGCAGGATGATGAGCTTGCCTTTGGGCGTAAAGGCGTACACTTCCTTGACGAACAGGTTCTGGCGAAACTCATCCATGAACTCCAGGGCGCTGGAGTTATTGGATTCGAGCATTTCGCGCACCTTGTTTATCCAGGATTCCAGCGTGGATTCTGACTGAGCCGTGGCCGCGTCCTTGTATTTCCAGTGGGCCGCGTAGCCTTTCTCGGCAATATCATCCATGCGGCGACTGCGGATTTGCACTTCTACCCACTGCCCCGTGCGCGACATAACGGTGGTATGCAGGCTCTCGTAGCCGTTAGCCTTGGGCGTGCTCACCCAGTCGCGCAGGCGGTCGGGGTTAGGTTGATAGAAGTCCGTAACAATACTGTATACCTGCCAGCAAGCAGCTTTTTCCTGCTCCGGTGGCACATCCAAAATAATGCGGATGGCAAACAGGTCATATACCTCGTCGAAAGTGATGTTCTGCTTGCGCATTTTGCGCAGGATGGAGTAGATGCTTTTGGGTCTACCTTTCACCTCATATTGGAAGCCCTGAGCTTTTAGCTCCTCATCAACGGGCTGCACAAACTCCTTTATAAAGCGGTTGCGGGCAGCACGGCTCTGGCGCACCCGGTTCACCAGCTCGGTATAGATTTCCGTGTCGGTATACTTCAGGTACAGATCCTCCAGCTCGGTTTTGATGCTGTAGAGGCCCAGACGGTGCGCCAGCGGAGCGTAGAGGTAAATGGTTTCGGAGGCAATTTTGAGCTGCTTATGGCGCGGCATCGAGTCCAGCGTCCGCATGTTGTGCAGGCGGTCGGCAAGCTTAATGATAATCACGCGCACATCATCCGACAGCGTAAGCAGCATCTTGCGGAAGTTCTCGGCCTGCTCGGAAGTGCCATAGTCGAAAACGCCCGAAATTTTGGTGAGCCCATCCACAATGCGCGCCACCTTGGGGCCGAACTCCCGCTCCACATCGGCTACCTCCCAGGGCGTATCCTCCACAACATCATGCAGCAGGGCCGCAATAATGCTGGTAGTGCCGAGGCCTATTTCCTCCACCACAATCTGGGCTACGGCCAGCGGGTGCAAAATGTAGGGCTCCCCCGATTTGCGGCGCATTTCTTTGTGCGCTTCCAAGGAGGTGTTGAATGCCTTTTTAATGAGCTTAGCGTCGCCTTCTTTTAGGTAAGGCTTAGCGGTACGAAGCAGGCGGCGGTAGTGGCGCAGAATTTCCTGACGTTCTACCTCGGGGTCGATGACGATGGACATGGTACGCGGGCGGCGCCGAACGGCACCGGAATATCGAATGGCTAAGGTACGGCTTACGCAGGAAGCCTAGCCCTGGTAAGCAAACTGACGCCCGAACTGAGTGTCGGTTATTTATTTCCGGGCAAACAAGTGCGTATGGTGGTTTGTGCAGATTTAGCAACCTGCGCCTGAAATACCTGCGTATTTCGGTGGAATGCGTCTTTACCTGGGCGAATCTAGGAGCGGCTAGGGCCAGCGACCAAGTAGAATAAAGTAACAGAGTTTTACCAAGCATTTGTTTTTCCGGTAGGCTTCCGTAGTTTTGCGCCCCCGAGGCAGTTGGCCCCGAGACGCGGATGTGGCGAAATTGGTAGACGTGCCAGACTTAGGATCTGGTGCCGCAAGGCGTGTGGGTTCGAGTCCCTCCATCCGCACTTTAGGTTTTTGTAGTAAAAACCAACTTTAAACCCTCAACCCACCCGTTGGGGGTTTCTTTTTACCCGGGTTTTGGCCCGCTGTTTACCCCAACGTAGTACCCTTAACCGACCCTTAGTTTTGGACATTACCCTCGACAAGAAAGACGACCAGCTCCATGCCATCCTGACAGTGAAACTCACGGAGGCTGACTATGCTCCCACCGTGGAGAACAAGCTGAAGGAATACAGCAAAAAGGCGCAGATCAAGGGTTTCCGCCCGGGTAAGGTGCCGGTTACGTTGGTGCGCAAGATGTACGGCAAAGGCATCCTGGTAGAGGAAATCAACCAGCTGCTGAGCCAGTCGGTGGATGGCTACATCAAGGAGAACAACCTGAAAATTTTGGGTGAGCCCCTGCCCGTTCCCACGGATATCGACTTCGACAACCAGAAGGACTACACCTTCCAGTTTGAGCTGGGCCTGCTGCCCGAGTTTGACCTGCCCGGCGACCAGGCCGTTAGCGTTGACCGCCACAAGGTTGACCTCGACGAGAACACTCTGAGCGAAACCTACGAGCAGCTGGGCCGCCAGTTCGGTGAAACCACCGAGCCCGAGGCTTCGGAAGCGAATGACTTCATTTACGGCAAGCTAAACAAGGCTGGCGAAGAAGGTGAAGGCCGCGTAGTATTGCTGCCCACCAACAAGCTGAAGGCTGATGCTGACAAGTTTGTAGGTGTGAAAGCTGGCGACGAAATTACCTTCGACCTGAAAAAGGCTTTCGGTGATGACCTGCAGGCTATTCGCAACTTCTCGGGTCTGAGCAAAGAAGAAGCTGAGAAAATTGAAGGTGATTACACCTTGACCGTAGAGAAAATCCAGCGTTCTGCCCCGGCTGAGTTCAACCAGGAGCTGTTCGACAAGGTGTTCGGCAAAGATCAGATTACCTCGAAAGAAGATTTCGAGGAGAAAGTACGCTCCACTGTGCAGGAGAACTACGACCGGGAATCTGACAACCTAGTAAACCGCCAGATCATCGACAAGATGCTGGAAAGCACCACGATTGAAGTTCCCAAGGAGTTCTTCAAGAAGTGGCTGCAGCGCGCCAACCAAGATAAGCTGACGCCGGAGCAGATTGAGGAGCACTACGAGGACTACGAGAAGGAGCTGAAGTGGTCGTTGATCCGCAACAAAGTGGTAGAAACCAACGAGCTGCAGGTATCGAACGAAGAAATTGTAGACCGCACCATCCAGAAAATTCTGGGCCAGTTCAATATGGAGCTGACCCCGGAGTTGGAAGAGTCGGTACGGGGCTTTGCTGACAACTACCTGCGCCAGGAGAACGGCAAAAACTACGTGAACGAGTATGAGGCCATTCTGGCAGAGAAAGTGCTGGAAAACCTGCGCGGCAAAGTTGTTGTTAATGACAACCCGATTACGGCCGAGGACTTCCGCAATCAGAATGCCGGCTAATTGCTGACATTTTCGGTTCTTGAACCAACAAAAAAGCCCTTACTTGCCGTGAGGGCTTTTTTGTTGCCTGCCCCCAGGGATTTCAACTCAGCCACACGGTTTGCCCGTATAGGCTGGCTTGAGGTTCCTAACTTTTACCTCTACATTCCAACTCCTTTTTCTTCCCATGCTGAATAAACAAGAGTTCCGCAAATTTGCCGTGAAAGGCCAGGGCCTGAGCGGTCTGGGCGTTGACCAATACATCCAGCACGTTGAGGGCCAGACCCGCAACGGTCTGATTATGCCCACCGGCATGACCCGCTCGGTAATTGAGGAACGCCCCACGCGCTTCGCCGAAATTGACGTGTTTTCGCGCCTGATTATGGACCGCATTGTGTTTCTGGGCACGGCCGTGGACGACTACATTGCCAACATCCTGACGGCGCAGATGCTGTTCCTGGAGTCGGTAGATGCCAAGAAAGACATTCTGCTCTACATCAACTCACCCGGTGGCTCGGTGTATGCCGGCCTGGGTATCTACGACACCATGCAGTACGTGAATCCCGACGTGGCCACCATCTGCACCGGCCTGGCCGCCTCGATGGGTGCGGTATTGCTAGCGGGTGGTGCCAGTGGCAAACGCTCGGCCCTGCCCCACGCCCGCGTGATGATTCACCAGCCCTCGGGTGGTGCTCAGGGCCAGTCGACGGATATCGAAATTACGGCCCGCGAGATTCTCAAGCTCAAGAAAGAGCTGTATGACATTCTGGCGAAGCACACCGGCAAAACGTACCAGGAAATCTACGACAACTCGGAGCGTGACTACTGGATGCGCGCCGACGAGGCCAAAGAGTACGGCCTGATTGACGAGGTACTGGAGAAAAAGTCAGCGTAAGCTGCCTGTTTCTGTCATTCCGAATGCAGTGAGGAATCTGGGTCAAAGCTCAGAACATCAACCCAGATTCCTCACTTCGTTCGGAATGACAAACAAAAAAGCCCGCTTTGGCGGGCTTTTTTGTTAAGTTAGAAGGCAACTGCGGGGGCACTTTTTCGCTCATACGGGGCGTTGGCCTTTTCGTACCTTTGCGGTAGGCCGGCGCAAGCTACCTACCCCTCCCCTTTTTCAGCGAGTTACTTTAGCAATGGCGGATATTACGTGCTCCTTCTGCGGCAAGAGCAAGAAAGACGTTTCGGTGATGATTTCGGGCATCAACGCCCACATCTGCGAACGGTGTGTGGGCCAGGCTCAGCAAATTCTGAATGAGGAGAATAAGATTCGGGCCAACTCCAAGGCCCCGAAATTCAACCTCGTGAAGCCCCGCGAGATGAAGGAATACCTCGACCAGTACGTGGTGGGCCAGGACGAAGCCAAGAAGGTGATGTCGGTGGCCGTGTACAACCACTACAAACGCCTGATGCAGAAACCGCAGAAGGACGACGTGGTGATTGAGAAGTCGAACATCATCATGGTGGGCGAAACCGGCACGGGTAAAACCTTCCTCACGCGCATGCTGGCTAACATTCTGCAGGTGCCCTTCTGCATTGCCGATGCCACCGTGCTGACGGAGGCCGGCTACGTAGGCGAGGATGTGGAAAGCATCCTGACGCGCCTGTTGCAGGCCGCCGACTACAACGTGGAAGCGGCGGAGCGCGGCATCGTGTACATCGACGAAATCGATAAGATTGCCCGCAAGAGCGACAACCCCAGCATCACGCGCGACGTGAGCGGTGAAGGCGTGCAGCAGGCCATGCTGAAGCTGCTGGAAGGCACTACCGTAAACGTGCCCCCGCACGGCGGCCGCAAGCACCCCGAGCAAAAGATGATTACGGTGAACACCGAAAACATCCTGTTCATCTGCGGCGGCGCGTTTGTGGGCATTGACCGGATTATCAAAAACCGCCTCAACACCAAGCCCATCGGCTTCGCCAAGACGCAGCTGGACGAGAAGGTAGACACCAACAATTTCCTGCGCTACGTAACGGCCCAGGATTTAAAGCAATTCGGCCTCATTCCCGAACTGATTGGCCGCCTGCCGGTGCTCACCCACCTCAACCCACTCGACCACGCCACTCTGCGCAAAATCCTGACGGAGCCCAAAAACTCCATCGTGAAGCAGTACCAGCGCCTTTTCGATATGGAAGGCATTCAGCTGAGCTTCTCGGAAGGTGCACTGGAGTACATCGTGCAGCGCGCCGACGAGTACCGCCTCGGAGCCCGGGGCCTACGCAGCATCTGCGAAGGCATCATGACCGACGCTATGTTTGATATGCCTTCGGAGGAAGGTGCTACCGAACTGGTAATTGACGAGGAATACGCCCGGAGTAAATTTGAGCAGACGGCTATGAAGCAGTTGCGCGCGGCGTAATCCTGCTATCAGCCGTGTTTGACAAATAGTTACTTCCCGGATATGAAAATCACATTTGAAGTGCCTGACAGTCGCGCTGCTTTTCTACTGGAATTGCTCCGTAGTTTGCCCTACGTTACGTTGCACGGCAAAGCCCGGCAGGCAACTTTGCTTGATGAAACAGCGCATCTGATGGCTTCACCGGCCAATGCGGCGCGCATACAGGCCGCTATTGCCCGCGACAAGAACAACCAGCGTGAAGTACACGAGTTGCCCACTTCCATATGACGCTGAGTTGGGATGCCGATGCCTGGGAGGATTTTCAGTATTGGCTTGACACCGATAAAGCTATGGCTCGCAAAATCCGGGCGCTGCTGAAGGAGTGTCTACGGACACCAACCAGCGGCACTGGTAAGCCTGAAGCGCTCAAACACGATTACGCCGGTTACTGGTCGCGGCGCATTAGCGGGGAACACCGGCTGGTGTACCGTTTTGAGCAGGATTTGGTCCACGTTATTCAGTGCCGCTACCACTATACTCACAGGTAGCGCGCAGAAATTTTCGATAAACACTGTGGACAGTCGCATAAAAAGAACGTCATTCCAGGTTTGCCTAGGAATGACGTTCTTTTTATGCGACTGTCCACAGTGTTTAAAGCTTCCTTTACATTATGTATAATAATCTCCTTCACCAACTATTAATATGGATTCCGGTTTTGACATCCTTACTTTTAAGTTTTGCTCCTAACAACTGGCATCTTGTTGGAATTATTCAAATAGGGTTATTTTTTATAGGTAGTCGTAATATTTTAAAATGGGGAAAATTCACAAATAAGCCAGCCTTAGCAACGTGGTTAGCTTATCTACTAACAGCAATCTGCACTTTCCTTTTATCAATCTTAACTGCCCTTTTTAGTGACCTTAGTTTATAATCCATTTCCTACATATACCTCTACCCTCTCAAATACCCCACCATCAGCTTGGCCGCTTTATTGGCTGCGCGCTGCTGGCCTAGCTTCTCGCGGATTTGGGCGTAGCTGGCTTTCTGTTGGGCAATGAACTGCTCGTCGACGGTGATTTTCTTGAGCTCGGTGACTAGGTTGCGGGCGTTGAAGTCGCCCTGGATAAGCTCTTTTACCACCTCGCGGCCGGCAATGAGGTTGACCAGGGAGATGTGGGGCACTTTGATAACGGCCTTGCCAATGGCGTACGACACGGCGCTGGTGCGGTAGCACACTACCTGGGGCACATCGAACAGGGCGGCTTCGAGGGTGGCGGTGCCGCTGGTGACGAGGGCGGCGGTGGCGTGGGCCAGCAGGTCGTAGGTCTGGTCGAAGAGGATGCGGACGTTGTTGCGCTCGAAGTTGGCGTAGTAGTTCCGGTCGAGGTTATCGACGCCGGCCACGATGAACTGGTAATCGAGGAAGGGGGGCAAGATGGCTACCATCTCATAGAGCATTTCCTCGATTTCCTGCTTACGTGACCCGGGCAGCACCGCAATGATGGGCCGCAGGGGGTCCAGGTCATTGCGCTCGTAGAAATCCTCGGTTTTCTGGAATTCAGCTACGGCATCGGCGGTGGGGTTGCCGATGTAATCCACCTTGTAGTCGAAGCGCTGGTAGAATTCCTCCTCGAAAGGCAGGATAACGAACATCTTGTCCACCAACGCCTTCACCTGATGCACGCGGCCCTGATTCCAAGCCCAAATTTTGGGTGAAATGTAGTAGAACACTTTCAGGCCAGCCGCTTTAGCAAACTTAGCCACCCGCATGTTGAAGCCGGCATAATCTACCAGAATCACGACATCGGGCTGGTAGGCGAGCAGATCCTTCTGGCACTCCTTGAGGTAGCCCCGGAATTTAAGGATGCTGGTAGCCGCTTCCCAGAAGCCCATAATGGCCATTTCCTGGTAATGGTGTACGAGCGTGCCACCGGCGGCCTGCATCATATCCCCGCCCCAGCAACGGAACTCGGCCTCAGGGTCTTGCTCGCGCAGGCCGCGCATGAGGTTGGCGGCGTGAAAATCCCCGGACCGCTCGCCCGCTATCAGGTAGTACTTCATTTCCTTAGTAATTATGAGTTAGGCATGATGAATCGGCTGAGTGCACAAGGGCTCTGATTCACGATTTATAACTCATTCTTCAACATATTTTGGCTACTCTTCACCGTAATATTCCACAAAGTTGCGGGGCGTTTCGTAGAGCTTGATGCTGTGCAGTTTGGCAGACGAAATACGCTCAATTTCGGGCTGCAGAATGCGCCAGAAGGCAATAACCAGGTTTTCGGTGCTGGCGAGCTGGCCCTGCATGAAGGGCACGTCGATATTCAGATTCTTGTGGTCTACCTCATCCACAATGTACGTGCGGATAACCGTGCTGAGCTGCTTGAGGTCGATGACAAAGCCAGTTTCGGGGTCGGGGCGGCCTTTCACGGTGACGATAAGGTCGTAGTTGTGGCCGTGCCAGTTGGCATTGGCGCAGGGGCCGAAGACTTCCCGGTTGCGCTCCTCGCTCCAGTTGGGATTATGGAGTTTGTGGGCCGCGTTGAAGTGTTCCTGTCGGCTGATGTAAACCATTTGGTAAGGGACTTAGGGACTTGGGGACTTAGGGACTTGGTTGGTAGCGCGTGGTCAAGCCCCGGTTGAGTGGCCTAAGCCATTGGGCAATAACCAAGTTCCCGAGTCCCTAAGTCCCTAAGTCCCCTGTTTTCGCAGCAAATATACGAAGAACGGTACGCCGAATAGGGCGGTAACCAGCCCTACCGGCAAACCGGCCGGCGGATACAGCAGCCGGGCTAGTAAGTCGCAGAACACCATGAACGTGCCGCCCAGCAAGGCGCAGAACAGCAGGTTGCCACGGCGCACGGTGCCCAGCAGCCAACGCGTAATGTGCGGAATAACCAAGCCTACAAACCCAATAGGGCCGCACAATGCCACCGCACACCCCGTAAGGCCAGAAGCAATAAGCAGCAGCAGCCAGCGTGTGCGCGCTACTGGCAACCCCAAGGCAGCGGCCCGCTCCTCACCCAGCAGCAGCAGGTTAAGATTTTTCTGCAACAGCCACAAAGCGCTCAGGCCCAGAAGTAGCGTGACGGCCGGATACGGCAGGATGGCCCAACTGGCCCGTTCGAAGCCGCCCAGCGCCCAGAAGGTGATAGTGCGTAGTTTCTCCTCGGTGGCGGCCAGAAACGTAAGCAAGCCGCCGAGGGCCGTAGTAAGGGAGCTGAGTGCCACCCCAGCCAGCAGCAGCTGGGCCGGCATAATACGGCCCCGACGGCTGCCAACGACCACCACCAGCAGCGTAACGCCCAACGCACCACCAAGGGCAGCCAGCGGCGGCAAATACACCCCGCCCACCACGAGCACCGGCATGAAAGCAAAGGTGATACTGGCCCCTAATGCCCCGCCCGATGCCGTACCCAGCAGATAAGGGTCAGCCAGCGGGTTGTTTACCATGAGTTGCATGAGGTAGCCGCTCACCGCTAGGGCCGCACCCGCCAGTAAGGCTAGCAGCAACCGAGGCAGCCGTAGTTCCACCAGCACCAAGTGCGTCGGGTCTTGGGGGTTGTAGTGCAGCAGGGTGCGAGCCAACAGAGCAAAATCCGTTTCGTAGCTTCCCACGCGCAGCCCTAGCACCAGCAGCCCCAGCAGGAGCAACAGGCAGGCCAGAATCCAGGGGAAGGCGGAACGGGGCATGGCTAGCGGAGGGAAGGAATTAGTTACCGACTAGCAGCTGCTTCAACTCCCGCACCGAGGCCACTACGCGCGGACTAGGGCGTGACATCAGGTCGTCGGTGGGGCTGTAGATGCGGTGGCTTTGGTAGGCGCGGGTGCGCTTGAGCTCGGGATACAGCTTGAAAAAGGTGCTGTCCATTTTGCCGAAGCTGCCACCCAAA
Organism: Hymenobacter sp. UYP22; assembly: GCF_040547285.1. Classification (NCBI taxonomy): domain Bacteria; kingdom Pseudomonadati; phylum Bacteroidota; class Cytophagia; order Cytophagales; family Hymenobacteraceae; genus Hymenobacter; species Hymenobacter sp. UYP22. The sequence goes on from NZ_JBEPPK010000004.1 coordinate 13,584, forward strand.
ATTATGTCGGGGTTGAGCTTCAGGATGTACTCCCGGGTAAGGGCCGGATAAGGCTGCGTGAATTTCTCTACCACCGCATTCTGTCCGCCCGCCAGCCTGATTTTATCCGTGAACAGCGTATTCTGGCCGTACACATACACTGGGTCCGTCCAAGTAATAGCCAGCACGCGGGGCCGGGCGCCTGGGGCGGCCGGAGCGGCTAAGGACGCAAGCTCCCGCCGCAACGAATCGGCCACGCGGCGGGCGGGCTGCTCCCGTTGCAGGAGCCTACCCAAGTCGGTTAGCCCTCCCAAAATATCTTCTACCTTCTGGTAACGCTGATAGTAAACCGGAATACCCAACTCCTGCAGCCGTTGGGCATCCGCCAGAGAAGTAATGCCTTCCGTGGTAAATACCACGTCGGGCTTCAGGGCTACCAACCGCTCAAAATCCAGCGGGTAGCTGTTGACAATGGGCTTGCGCAGGGCCGCCGCCGGGTAGTCGCACACTTGGGTGCGGGCTACGATAGTAGCCGTATCGGCCACGGCGTACAGCATTTCCGTCATGGAGGCGGCCAGGGCCATTACCCGGCGCGGGTGCGTGGGCAGCGTAAGCGGGCGGCCCAGGTCGTCGCGCACTTGGTGAGTAGTGCTGACCGGAGCGTTGGCAGTAGTAGCGGGCGTATCGGGCTGACAGGCCGCCAAAGCCACCAGCAACGGCAACACCCCCAGGGTGCGGCGCCGGAAAGCCAAAGAAGGAAGGCAGAACATGGGCGCAAAGGTAACCGCCGTTTGTAAGCAGCCGCTGCCTTTTACATAACCTGGGGCTTCTGGTTACAGTTATGCTGCGTACCGATGCTGGCGGCGGAAAGAAATTTGGCTTACTCGGCCAATCCGCGTAAACCGGCTTACTTTTGGCCTAAATTTCTGTCCTATGATTGTCGTAACCGGAGCCGCCGGCTTTATTGCCAGCTGTCTTGTCACCCGCCTTAATGCCGCCAACTTCGACGATATCGTGGTGGTGGATAATTTCACCGCTGAGCGCAAGCTAGCCAACCTGAAGGGCAAGCACCTGCGCGAATACGTGGACCGGGAGGAGTTTTTCGAGTGGCTGGAGCAGCACCATGAGCAGGTAGAATTCATCTTTCACCTGGGAGCCCGCACCGATACTACTGAGCAGAACCGGGACGTGCTGAACGTGCTGAACCTGGAGTACTCGCAGAAAATGTGGCAGGCCTGCTGCCGCTATCAGCTGCCGCTGGTGTACGCCTCCTCGGCCGCCACTTACGGCTCTGGTTCGTTGGGCTACTCCGATGATGATGCCCTGCTGCCGCTGCTCAAGCCCCTGAACCCCTACGGCGACTCCAAGAACGACTTCGACAATTGGGCTATTCAGCAACCCGAAAAGCCATTTTTCTGGGCAGGCCTGAAGTTTTTCAATGTGTACGGCCCCAATGAGTACCATAAGGGCCGCATGGCTTCCGTAATCCTGCACGCTTTCCGGCAAGTGCAGGAAACCGGCTCCATGACCCTGTTCCGCTCCCATAACCCCCAATACGCCGACGGGGAGCAGCAGCGCGACTTCGTGTACGTGAAGGATGTGGTGGAGGTATGCCTGTTTCTGATGCAGACGCGCCAGCACTCCGGCATTTATAACCTGGGGACCGGCGAGGCCCGCTCCTTCCTGGACCTCACGCTGAGCACTTTCGCCGCCCTCGGTCAAACAGCTGATATCCGCTTCCGCGACACGCCGGAGGACATCCGCGACACCTACCAATACTTCACCGAGGCCGATATGAGCAAGCTGCGCGCCATTGGCTACAACCGGCCGTTTACCAAGCTGGAGGATGGCGTGATGGATTACGTGCGTAACTACTTGGTGCCGGGCAACTACTATTAGAGCGGCCCAGAGACTCCGCAAACAGCAGGATTTATTTCGGATTACGTCGCTGACAAGGCCCGATGGTTGCACAACCATCGGGCCTTGTCTGTTTGCTGACCATCAGTTAGTTACTGAATAACTACAACAATTAATGAGTAACAACCTCAGGTATTAATTTTCGATTATATAGCAAAAATTAATTTTTATATCATTTTTTCCAGAGTAATTTACTCGCAGGTTCCTTTATTTCGACGGTTGGTGCAACGCAAAATCATAACGATTATTGGCGGCGGGTTTTCAGGCTCTATGCTGGCCGTACAGTTGGCCCGGCTTTCCGGCGACCTGCCGTATCATTGCGACGTGCATTTAGTGGAGCCGCGGCCCGTGCCGGGCCCGGGACTAGCCTACACTGCCCGCCGCCCTGAGTACCTGCTGAACGTGCGTAGTCAGTTCCTGAGCGCCTTCCCTGATCAACCCAACCACTTCCAAAATTGGCTGCAGCTAACTAGTCCTGAAGCCTGCCAACAGGGGTTTTGCTCCCGCCAGAGCTACGGCCGCTACATGCAGCAGTTGGTAAGTCAGGTGCTGGAGTGGCCTTCTCTTAACGGATTTCGCTTTACCTGGCACAACCAAACGGCTCAGGCCGTAGAGGTGGCTGCCGATGGGCAAGGAGCTACCGTGCGGCTTCACAATGGGCTGGAGTTGTTCAGCTCGTATGTGGTATTGGCCCTGGGCAACTTTCCGCCGCCCGTACCCATTACCCGCAGCCTCGACTATCTGCAGCACCCAAACTACCACGGCAACCCCTGGGCTCAGGGTGCCTTGCGTACTATTGGCCCCACCGATTCAATAGTGCTGATTGGGACTGGCTTAACGGCCGTGGATGTGCTGCTGGGTTTGCGCGCCGATGGTCATCAGGGGGCCATAACCGCCATATCGAGGCACGGGCGCTGGCCGGCGGCGCACCAGTTCCAGCCCCTACCCTATCCGGATTTTTATGCTACCGACCTGGCCGACTGCAGCACCGTACTGGAGGTGCTGCGCGTAGTGCGCCGCCACGTACAGGCAGCACAAAGCCAAGGCATTGACTGGCGCACAGTACTGGATTCATTACGGCCTTACTTGGGGAAAATTTGGGCTAGCTGGGCACCGCCAGAGCAAGCCCGTTTTCTGCGCCATTTAGCGGGTATCTGGTCAGTGCTCAGACACCGGAGTCCCCCACAGAACGCTTTGGTGGTAGATGAGATGCATCAGACCGGGCAGGTACGCTCAGTTGTTGGACGGGTAAAAAACATTGTGCCCGTCAGGCAGGGACTGCAGGTAACCGTGCAGAAAGGGCAGCAGCCACCAAGCGTACTTTCGGCCCAGCACGTCATCACCTGTACCGGCCCCCTACTCGACTACCGCCGCATTCAGGAGCCAGTAGTGGCAACCCTGCGGGAACATGGCCACCTGCTACCCGATCCGCTGGGCCTGGGTATCCAAACGGATGAACATGGTGCTCTGTTCAGTGCGAATGGGCAGGCCTCGGAAGTACTGTTCACCACAGGCCCTAGTCGGCGGCCGGCTTACTTTGAATCGACGGCGGTGCCGGAGCTACGGGAGCAGGCGGTGGCATTGGCGCAGGAGTTAGGCCGGCGCCTACGCTCCCGCTAGCATCTGTTACGGCAGCTGCGCTTTACAGCAAACAGCCCCCACTCTGCAATGAGCAGAATGGGGGCCATTTTGCAGGGTATCTATTGTTAAGCCGCTAGTTCGTCGGGCGAGTACAGGGGCAGGACGGGAGTTTCGGGGGCAGAAGCTGGTAGGGCAACCATAGCCGGGTACTGTTGGGCCGAGCCACTGCGGCGTAGGGCACGCATGAGCAGATACTTATACTTCTCGGCGTCGGCCAGGGCGGCTTCCACGGCACGCACGGCGTCGTTATAGGCTACTACCGGTACCGACTCGGCAGCTTCGCCGGTAGGATACGTCAACTCAAAAACCGGGCAAGCAAGGTAATCAGCGGGCGTCTTCATATGGCAGCAAGTTAGTTCTTCGTTTGTTAAATAGCTAACCATATTAGCAGTCATTTGATTCCCCGCAACCCACCTATTTTCTTGGTTTTTGCCAGTAATAACCAATTATTTGCTACTCCCGTATTTTTAGCAACAGCTTACCAAATTGCAAGCCATCCGCCATTCGCCGCAAAGCGTTTTCGCCTTCGGCTAGCGGGAAGGTTTCATCAATAACGGGCTGGATGCGGTACTGCTCAAACAGGCTTACCATGGCGGCGAAATCCTGGGCGGTACCCATGGTGGAGCCCAGCACTGACAGTTGCTTCCAGAATATTTTGCGGGCTGATACATCGGGCATGTCACCTTGGGTGGCTCCGTAGAATACGATGCGCCCGCCGGGGTTGGCAGCATCTACTAAGTGGTTGAAGCCGGGGCCGGCGGCACTGTCCACTAGTACATCAAAACCACCACCGGCCTGCTTGGTGAGTATAGCTGGCCAGTTCTCGGTGTGGTAGCTGATGCCACCCTTCGCGCCCAATTCAACGGCCCGGGCAATTTTTTCTTCTGAGCCAGAGGTAACCCAGACCTCGGCCCCCGTGGCCACCGCCATTTGCAGGGCTAGCAGGGCCACTCCGCCCCCTACTCCACTAATCAGTACCCGCTCTCCGGGTTGCAGATTGGCCCGCGTGAACATTGCCCGGTATGCCGTAACGCCGCCCAGGGGCAACGAAGCCGCTGCCTCAAAGCTGAGGTGTTCCGGCTTGGCCCGCACATTTTGAACTGGTACGCACACGTACTCGGCAAACGTGCCATCCTGGGGCAGGCCCAAAATCTGAAATTCGCGGCCCTGGGCAGCCGGGTTGGGCCCCCAGTTGCTGCCGGGGTTAATGATAACGGCCTGCTCCAGCAGACTGGCATCCACTCCGTCGCCCAAGGCCGTAACCACCCCCGCCCCATCGGAGCCGAGGATGATGGGAAATTTCAGGCCGGCATACTGGCCTTTCTGAATCCAGACGTCGCGGTGGTTAAGGGCGGCGGCGTGTAGAAGCACCTGTACCTGGCCCGGACCAGGCTGAGGCGTGGGAACTTCCTGCAGAACGGCGGGCTGATCAATACCGGCTAATACCAGAGCGTGCATAATGTGGGGTGGAAAAGAGGAGAAAGAAAGAGTACAAGCTAAAGAAATCGGGCGCGCAGCTCAGGTGTGGGTAGCCAACAAGCATCCTGCCGCCCGAACCATTGGTAGCGGTAGCGGGCAATAAGCCGGTACACGGCATCACGCAGGCCACGAGGAAACCCCTGACCCAACCGCGCCACGAGCCGCCAACCACCGCCCAGCCCATGCAAAATCCCCAGTGCCGCCGCCGAGTGGGTATAGGCCCGCCCGCCTGTTAGCAGCACAACCGAGTCGGGCTCGGAGGGTGTGGGCAGCTGGTACTGCCGCAGCAACGCCTGCCCAGCCTCTGACTGCAGCGCCGCAAACCGGAACCGGCCAGCGGCATCGTGGCGAATAACAAACTGCACGAACCCGTTGCAGAGGTTGCACACCCCGTCGAAAAGAATGGTGGCCGATGCGTCGGGCATGGGAAAATGGGCGGGTTGGAGATGGTATAGGGACTGCCAAACCGCGCCAAATGTTTCAGTGGCTCAACGGGCGGTTGGCGCTACGGGCAGTAAGTCGCAGTACCAAAAGCCCGTGGTGAAGGGCGAGGGTGCTGGTGCCGCGGCAGGGCTGTCGGGGTCCTCCGCGGGGGTGCACGTGGTGCTGGCAGGGGACGCGTAGGTCCGGCGCACAATTTCGCCCCGCTCAAACGGAATGGGGCTGCTGAAATACGGGGCGTCAAACACGAAGCTGTGGTATTCCCCGTTTTCGCCGCAGCTGTCAACGCCGGGGGGCAAGTCGCGCAGGAAGTCGGCGTTCAGCTCCCGGCCGCAGAAGCTTTGGTCGAGGTATTTCTCATTCACGCACACCACCACGGCCCGAAAACCCAACTCCAGATACTCGCGCAGCAGCTCGGCGTTGGGCCGCTGCCAGAGCGGAAACTCTGCTGCCAACCCAATACCGGCCAGTTGCTGCTCGCGGTACCGGCGCAAATCCTCCAGGTAAATATCCCCGAAGATGGCCCGCTGAACTCCTTTGGCCTGCAGCGGAGCCAGAGTAGCCCGCATCTGGGCTTCGTACTCCGCCATATCGGGCATTTCCGGCAGCTCCAGCTTGGTGAGTGGCAACCCGATGCGGTGGGCCTGCTGCTCCAGCAACGCCACCCGCACGCCGTGCATGGAAACCCGGTCGTAGTGGGCATTTACGCTGGTGAGCAAATCGGTAACGTGCAGGGCGGGGTTGCGCAGGGCATGGTAGAGGGCCAGAGCCGAATCTTTACCGCCGCTCCAGTTCATGTAGGCAGGAAGGGACATGGGCCAAAGGTAGCCGCTGCTGCCCACCGGGCAAGGTGGGGCGCAACCGCAGCCCGGCCCCACACGTTTGCCCCCTTACGCCTTCTAACCTCATTTGCATGACCCTTGCTTCCAGAATAGCTTGCACGGTGGGCCTGACGGCACTCTTGGCTGGTTGCGGCGAAAAAGCCCGGCCTGCCGAAGCCCGAAATGCGGCCGGTACTACCGCCGATACCACGGGTACCAGCGGAGCTATACAGCAGCAGAGCGTGCAAAACTCCGTGCCAGCCGGGCCAGCCCCCGGGCCCGGCCCGGGCCACTAGCATTCTTCTGTTCATTTTATATTTCACGCCCATTCTCACCATGAAACGCCTCCTCTCCCTCACCTTGGCTGCTGGCCTGGCCACGGCCCTCGCCGCCTGCGACTATAACAATACGCCTGGCAAAGACCCGCAGGCCAGCCAGGATTTCACGGATGCCCCCAAGGCCCGCGCCACCGAAACCGACCTCGACAGCATCAGCGGGGAGCAAGTGGTAACGCAGCCAGCCGGAACCGGCTCCCCCGCCGACCAGAAAACCTCCGCCGACGCCGGGCTGAACGCCTCACCTGGCAACCCCAACTCGCCGGCCAACACCATGCCCGAAAACTCAACGGAAGCCCGGGGCTCGGCCCGGGAGGAATAACAGCGAAACTATGCAACGAAAAAGGCGCCCTCACTACAGCGAGGGCGCCTTTTTCACGTAGAAGCCAGCCAGAATTTACAAAGACCAACGCCTCGACTGGGGCTCCCCGGCATGCGTTCCTTTGGTTAGCGCCAGGCCGGAAGCCAAGGTGAGCACATCTTCAAGGCCACCCACTAGCCCGCTGGATAAGCCGGATTGCTCGGTGGTTTTTTTACGCAGGAAGAAGCTCAGATAGGAGCCGGCAATGGCGGCCACACCGCCCAACAGGGCACCGCGCCACTGACTATCGTGGTTGATTTTGTAGAGCGCGGCACCTACCAGTGCGCCCGCCCCAGCCCGCCCCAGCAGCGCTACGGGCGTAATACGGTCGGGCATTTGAGGCAGCTTATCTGCCGTCATCTCGCCAGCAGCCAGCAGCTTCAGGCCGTGGGCTACCAGAGGTTTCTGCAGGTAGCGCAAGGGCGAGCCGACCAGGGCGCGCGGATGGTAAGTCAGCAGGTTGCTGCTCAGCAACGCCGGGGCTGTCATGCTGCGAAAACCGGCCAGAGTGCCCAGGCCCAGGGTTTGCCAACGATGTTTGCTCATATCATTTAGGGGAGTTAGACGGCAGAATCAATGGTGGCTTTAACGGTTACTCTCCCCACTTGGCTGGCTTCTCAAGCAAAAAGGCCCGCAAACTTGTGTTGCGGGCCTTTTTGCGCTGGGTGCTATACGCTGCTGAAACTCTATTGGGGGTTACGAGCCCAGTTGTCCATTTTGCGCTCCAATACGGCCAGGGGCATCACGCCATCCTTCAACAGCTCATCGTGAAAGCCGCTGAGGCTGAAGTGGCTGCGGTTTTGGCCGGCATACTTCTCGCGCAGCTTATCGGTGTGGGCTCCCAGCTGCTGCTCATACCGCTGGCGTAGCTCCCGGATTTGCAGGGCCCCAATTTTGTAGCTCAGGGCCTGGCCCGGAATGGCCATGTAGCGTTCAATTTCGGCGGTGGCGCCTTCCTCACTAATGGCTTCATTGGCCAGCATATACTTGATGGCTTCCTCGCGGGTCATGTTCTTGGAGTGCATGGCCACGTCCACTACCAAGCGCACGGCGCGGTGCATTTCATCACCCAGCGCGCCCATGTACTGGTAAGGGTCGGTGTAGAGGCCAAGCTCCTTGCCCAGACTTTCGGTGTACAGCGCCCACCCTTCGCCCATGGCCCCGTACCAGGCAAAGCGCCGGAACTTGGGCAGGTCGGTGTTTTCCTGTTGGAGAGAAGTCTGGTAATGGTGGCCCGGAATGGCCTCATGCAAAAACAACGACTCCATGCCGGAGGTAACGTTGAAGGTGCTAGCATCCAGAATAGGAATGTAAAAAATGCCGGGGCGGGAGCCGTCGGGGCTGCCCGGGTTGTACTCGGCCGAAGCCGAAGCGGCCCGGAACGCCTCCGTCTGACGAATTTCGAACGGGGTTTTGGGCGTGCGGCCGAACATCTTTTTCAGGTTGGGCTGCATTTTGGCCTGGATGGCCCGGAACGCGCCCAGCACCTGCTCGGGCGTTTTGTAGGGCATCAGCTTGGGGTCGGTTTTCAGGGAGGCGAAGAAGGCCGGCAAGTCGCCCTTGAAGCCGACCTGCGCTTTTACCTTTTCCATCTCGCCCCGGATGCGGGCCACTTCCTTCAGGCCGGTCTGGTAGATTTCCTCGGGCGTTTTATCGGTAGTCGTCCACGTTTTCACGTAGTATTTGTAGATATCTGCTCCGCCCGGAATGGCGGCAATGCCGGTACTGGGCCGGGCTTTGGGCAGGTATTCCTTTTCCAGAAAGTCGCCGAGCTTCTTGTACGTAGGAACCAGCTCCTCCTGAATGGCTTTCTTGTAGGCCTCCGTAATGCGTTGCTTTTCGGCACCACTCAGGCTGGCGGGCAGCTTGTTGATAGGGCCGTAAAACAGACTTTTGGTGGGCTCCTGCGTTTCCATAGCCCGCATCTGCGGAATCATCTTCACTACCAGCGCCTTGGGCAGCACCACACCGGCCTTCATACCCTGACGGAAGTTGCTGATGGCCGTGTCGGCCCATACCGAAAAGCCCTTCGCGCGGCCCAGCCAGTTGTCGTAGTCCTTGGCCGTTTTGAACGGCTGTACTCCCTCACCCGAGCCATATTGCCCCAGGCTGATAGGCAGCCCCCAAAATTGCTGAAACGGCAGCATCCAGGTGTTCAGCTTCAGGCCTTCCAGCTTGTTCTGCAGGTCGTACTCAAAGATGTCGTAGCTGATTTTGTCGTTGGCTGTCAGCTCTTCCCGATTGAACTTGTGCAAGCCGTCCAGGTACTTCTGGTAAAAGTTCTGCAGGTGCTGGCGGAACGCTTTAGTGCCGTCGTTGGGCAACTGGTCGTTGTAGCGGTTGTCGCCCTGGGCGGTAGCCTCCAGCGGAAACAGCTTGGCGTTTTCCTCCCAATACGCCTCAAATAGCGTGGGCAGGTCTTTCATATCAGCCAGCGTGGTTTCGGTGGCGGCACCGGTTTCGGCGGAGTTGTTCTGCGGGTTGCAGCCAGCCAGCAGTGCCCCGGCCAGCAGACCGGTGAGGGCAAGTTTTTTCATGGGAGAAGGGGGAGTTATATCCAGGGGGAGAAAGATAAGCAGGTTTTGCCCAGCCCCAGTCCGGCGGGCAAAGCCCGTCGGGCCGGTTGTCGTCCTGACAGATAGTGCAACGTCAGCCAACGTCAGTTTACGGCAACCGGCCCGACGGGCTCCGCCCGCCGGACCGGGCCAACCTTTCCCGGGGAATCGGGTTATACCCACTCTCCCTTTCAACCTAATCCAACTCATGGAAAATCTGACTGGCAAAACGGCCCTGGTAACGGGCGCTGGCAAAGGCATTGGCCGGGCCGTGGCCGTAGCTTTGGCCAAAGAAGGTGTGCGCGTGGCCCTGTTGGCCCGCACCGAAACGCAGCTGCAGGAAGTAGCCCGCGAAATAGAAGCCCAGGGTGGCCAGGCCGTGGTAGTAACCGCCAGCGTAGCCGACCGCACCGCCGTGGAAGCGGCCGTGCAACAGGCTTTGGGCCAACTCGGCACCATCGATATCCTCATCAACAACGCCGGCATCGGCACCTTCGCCAAGGTGGTGGACATGGACCCCGAGGAATGGGAAAACATCATCCGGGTGAACCTGCTGGGCGCGTACTACGTGACGCGCGCCGTGCTGCCCCAGATGCTGGAGCGTCAGACCGGCGACATCATCAACGTGGCCAGCACCGCCGGCCAGCGCGGCGCCGCTACCACCAGCGCCTACAGCGCCTCCAAATTTGGCTTGCTGGGCTTCACCGAGTCCCTGATGCAGGAGGTGCGCAAGCAAAATATCCGCGTCTCGGCCCTCACGCCCAGCACCGTGGCTACCGAGCTGGCCGTCAGCAATAACCTCACTGACGGCAACCCCGACAAGGTGATGCAACCCGAGGACATTGCCGAAATTATCGTCAGCCAGCTCAAGCTCAACCGCCGCATCTTCATCAAAGAAGCCGGCATGTGGAGCACAAATCCGTAGGTTAGAACTTAGATGGTAGAACAAAGAGCTTAGAATACAGCGCATAACCCAGCTGCATTCTAAGCTCTTTGTTCTACCATCTAAGTTCTACTTCTCTTATTGCTTCCGCACCCGCTCCAGCACCAGTTGGTTCATGGGGTTCGGGGTGAGGCCCTGCACGTTGTTCTGGGTGAGGCGCACCACTTCGTCGTAGTACACGGCAATAACGGGGCACTCCTCGGTTACCAAGCGGTCCATTTGCTGGTAGAGGGCATAACGTTTGTCGGCGTCCTGCTCCAGCTTGGCTTGCTGGTAGAGCTGGTCGTAGGCGGGGCGCTTGAAGTGGGTTTTGTTGGGGCCGGCCGGGGCGAAGTTGGGGCTGTAGAACAGGGCCAGGTAGTTTTCGGCGTCGGGGTAGTCGCCCAGCCAGCTGCGGGTGAAGAAGGCGGCGCGGCCGTTGTCAATCATTTCGCCGTGGGCCGCACCCTGGTTCACGTCAATTTCCACCTGCACGCCCACTTCGGCCCATTTTTTCTGGTAGTACTCACAAAACTCCTTGCTCTCGGCCACCGTATTCAGGCGCAGGCGCAGAGGCTTGCCGGGGCCGTATCCGGCGGCACGCAGCAGTTGTCGGGCCTTCTCGGGCTGGTAGGTGTAGCCGGGCACCTTTTTGGCGCTGAAGGAAGGTAATGAAGCCGGTACGAAACCCGAATTGCCGGGCTTGCCCACGTTGTTGAGAAAGTAGGCCAGAAACTCGGGCTTGTTGAGGGCGTAGTTTAGGGCTTGGCGCACGCGCTTGTCCTGCAGGGCTCGGCCGGTCGTGAGGTTGTCGCCGCGCAGGTTGGTGAGGTCCTGCTGCATGCCCAGGTATTCGGTATTAAGGTAAGGCACCTTCTGCAGCCGGAACTTGCCCTTGAAATCCTCCCGCACGGTGCCATCGGGATACATAATCAGGTCGCGGGAGCCACTTCTGATACCACTCAGGAAGTCCAGCTTACCCTGCATGAAGGTGAGAAACTCCGTTTTACGGTCCTGAATGAAGCTGATCTGCACGGCATCCAAGTACGGGAGTCGCTGGCCCTGAGCATCCGTTTTCCAGTACGCGGGGTTTCGGTGGTAGATAATAGCATTGCCCTCGTCCCACTCCTTAAAACGGAACGGCCCCGTGCCCACCGGGTGTTCCCGGAAGTCCTTACCCCACTTCTGCACCGCCTCCAGCGGCACCACATAGGCGTAGGGCATCGTCAGAATCCCCAGGAACGGGATGAACGGCTCCTGCAAATGAATCCGTAGGGTAGAGTCATTCACGGCTACAAAGCAGGTATCCGAAGGCTCCCCATCGGCTTTTTCCAGCACCTTGCCCCGGAAAATCCAGCCGCCGGGGCTAGCCGTAGCTCCATTCAGCAGCCGCCGGAACGAGTACACGAAGTCCTGAGCCATTACGCGCCGCCCCTTGCCGCCGGGGAAAACCTCCGAGTCGTGAAACTGCACATCGGGCCGAAGCGTGAAGGTGTAGCGGCGGCCATCGGGGCTGATGTCGTAGCGGCGGGCCACCGCCGGGCCGGGCTTGAGGCTGTCGTCCAGCTCAACCAAGCCGTTGTAAAGCTGGGTCACGGCCCAGGTGTTGGCCTGGTTGCGGGCGAAGGCCGGGTCCAACGAGGTCAGGCTTTCAGGCTGATTGTAGCGGAACACCCGCCGGGCATCGGTAGCCGGACTTTGCTCGGAGCAGGCCGCCAGCAAACCAAGCAGTAACAGGGCAAAACCAACAACACGGCGCGAAAACGGGAACATGGGAACGGCGAAACAGTGTATATTTGCAAAGGTATCCCATCCGGGGTTTGTAGCCCACTGGCTGCCCGCCCTGCTCCGTTTTCTATGACCCTGACCTACTACGGCCACGCTTGCTTCCTGCTGGAAGCCGGTGGCAGCAAAGTGCTTTTCGACCCCTTCATCCGGCCCAACCCGCTGGCAAAAGACGTTGATGTTGACGCCATCCAAGCCGACTACATTCTCATCACCCACGGCCACGGCGACCATGTGGCTGACGCTGAAGAAATTGGCAAGCGCACCGGCGCGCAGGTGGTAGCCATTGCTGAAATAGCCGGTTGGTTTGAGCAGAAAGGCCTAAAAACCGTGGGTATGAACCTGGGCGGCACCTTGCACCTGCCCTTCGGCAGCGTGACGATGGTAGCCGCCGCCCACTCCAGCTCGTTGCCCGATGGTTCATACGGAGGCGTAGCTGCTGGCTACATTGTGAAGGCCGAGGGCAAAACCTTCTACTTCGCCGGCGACACGGCCCTCACCTACGACATGAAACTCATTGGGGAGCGGCATAAGCTGGATTTAGCCATTCTGCCCATCGGCGACCATTACACCATGGGCGTTGACGATGCGCTGGTAGCCGCCGACTGGGTTGGGGCTTCCAAAATCATCGGCATGCACTATGATTCTTTTCCGGTCATTACCATCAACCACGAGGAAGCCAAGGCCAAAGCCGCACAAGCCGGCAAAGAACTGGTACTGCTGAGCGTAGGCGAAGCCGCTTCCTTGTAAACCGGGCAGCTACTTCCCATTGGGAATTGGCCGCTTCTTCTTCTTTTGCATAATCTGAGATAAGCTGACAGCGCACTGCCGTTAGCTAACTGCTTCAACTACATGGGCAAAATCATTGCGGTAGCCAACCAAAAGGGTGGGGTCGGCAAAACCACCTCCTCGATTAACCTCGCGGCCTCCCTGGCAGCGCTGGAGTATCGGACCCTGCTCGTGGATGCCGACCCGCAGGCTAATGCCACTTCCGGCGTCGGCTTCGACCCGAAGGACATTCAGAACAGCATTTACGAATGCATGGTGGATGGCATCAACGCCCAGGATATCATCCTGCAAACTACCCTGCTCCCCCACCTCGACCTGATGCCCTCCCACATTGACCTGGTAGGCGCTGAGGTGGAGATGATCAACCTGCCCAACCGGGAGGAAAAGATGAAGGACGCGCTCCGGCCCCTGGCCGACCAGTACGACTTCATTATCATCGACTGCTCGCCTTCCCTGGGTCTGATTACGGTGAATGCCCTCACGGCCGCACACTCGGTTATCATTCCGGTGCAGTGCGAGTACTTCGCCCTTGAAGGGTTGGGCAAGCTGCTCAACACCGTCAAAATCATCCAGAGCCGTCTGAACGAGGAGCTGGAAATTGAGGGCATTCTGCTCACCATGTACGATGTGCGCCTGCGCCTGAGCAATCAGGTAGTGGAGGAAGTAAAGCTGCACTTCCAGCAACTGGTGTTCGATACCATCATTCCGCGCAACGTGAAACTGTCGGAGTCGCCGAGCTTTGGTATTCCGGTTATCCTGCACGACGCCGAGAGCAAGGGCAGCATCAGCTACTTAAACCTGGCCCGCGAAATAGTGGAGAAAAACGTGGAAGCGGCCGACGAGCCCGAGGAGGCCACGGAGGATACCGCAGCGTAGAAACAAAAAGGCCGGCGACACTCGCCGGCCTTTTTGTTCCCCTTTAGCACGCTTCTGCGGGCCGTTGCCCACAGTGTTCCACGTTTTTTATTTCGCGTGGAACAAAATGTACCGGCATCCCGGGCGTTTGTGTATTTTTGAATCCCGCTTCCACCTCCGTGCTAATGGGTGAGCGTTGCTTGCAGGTATGTCTGAGAAAAACGAAGAGAAGAATATTCCGGCCGCTGCCGCGCCCAAGCGCAAGATTGGCGGCCTGGGCCGCGGCCTGAATGCCCTCATTGAAGGCAGCTACGAGAAAAAGAGCGAACGGCTGGGCCTGGTGCCCCACCCCGTAAACTCCGTGGGCCTGATTCCGGTGGGTCATATCCAGGCCAACCCCTACCAGCCCCGCACCCACTTCGACCAGGACGCGCTGCAGGAACTGGCCGAGAGCATCAAAATCCAGGGCATCATCCAGCCCGTGACGGTGCGCCAGACTGGCACCAACGCCTACCAGCTCATCAGCGGGGAGCGGCGTTTGCAGGCCTCCAAGCTGGCCGGCCTGGACTCCATTCCGGCCTACATCCGCAAGGCCGACGACCAGCAGATGCTGGAAATGGCCCTGATTGAGAACATCCAGCGCGAAAATCTCAATGCCATCGAAATTGCCCTCAGCTACCAGCGCCTAGTTAGTGAGTGTAACCTCAAGCAGGAAGAACTGGGCGACCGGGTGGGTAAGAACCGCTCCACGGTAACCAACTATCTGCGCCTGCTCAAGCTCCCGCCCGATATTCAGATTGGTCTGCGCGACAGTGTCATCAGCATGGGCCACGCCCGCGCCCTCATTACCATCGACAGCGTTGACCAGCAGCTAGCCCTGTTCCACCGCATCGTGGCCGAGGATATGTCGGTGCGCCGGGTGGAGCAGCTGGTGCGCAACGGCAGCGCCGCCGAAACCGAGAAGAAACCTACCCAGCCCGCTCCCCCCGCTGTGCCCCAGGCTGAGCTCAAGCGGGCCGAGCGCCACCTTTCGGAGCGGTTTGGCAGCCGGGTACTGGTGAAACCGGGCCCCCAGGGCCGGGGCGAAATTAAAATTGCCTTTGACTCAGTAGAGGATATGCAACGCATCCTCCACATTCTGCAGCCAGCCTAGAACACTACCAAAGGGCGGAACATCGTTCCGCCCCTTTCTTTCTCCTGCCAATGGCATCTATCCGCATTACCGCTGCTGTTGTATTGTTGAGTGGACTGGCAGGGGCGGCTCAAGCTCAGGCGGTGGTGCGTGATTCTGCGCGGCGGCCTCTATCCGGGTTGGGTACTGGTACAGCCCTCTCCCGCCCTAAAAAGGCAGTGCTGCTTTCAGTGCTGTTACCCGGAGCCGGGCAGGTGTACAACCGCAAATACTGGAAGCTCCCGCTGGTATATGGAGCCCTCGGGGGCGTGGGGTATGGTTTGTATCAGTACCAAACTCGCTACCAGGAGTATGCGGTAGCGTCGCGGGAGTTATCGGCCGGCAAAACCATTCCGGAGCTCAGCGGCAAACTGGTAACGCAGGAGAAAAGTGTGCGGGGAGTAGCCACCGGCCTGGATAGGTACCGCACCCAACGCGACACGTTTATCGGCTACCTGGGCTTGACTTATGGCATGGTAGTGCTGGATGCCTTGGTTGACGCTCACCTCAGGGAGTTTGACATCAGCGAGGAATTGGCCCTGCGAATACAGCCCAGCGTATTGCCCCTGGCCACGGGAGGCGGCCTGGCAACCGGTCTGCAGCTGCAACTGCAGGTAAAATCATCTGCGTCCCTACCTTCTACCCTATGAACACATTATTCAAGTGGTATGCGGCCTTTATCCTCTTGCTGCTGGGTAGCCTGACGGCCCACGCACAAACTGTTACAACCGGCCCCGATTCCTCGAAAGTAGCTACCCGCTCCGTTTCAGATTCTTTGCGACGGACAGAAAAGCTGTTTGGTAGGCGCGTGACCCGCCCGCAAAAAGCTGCGCTGCTGGCGCTGGTGCTGCCGGGCTCTGGTCAAATTTATAACCGACAGTACTGGAAACTGCCCTTGGTGTATGGGGGCCTGGGGGCTACGGGCTACGGGCTGTATCATTACCAGTCACGGTACAAAGAATACTCCAACGGCAAGAAGGAGTACACCCAAAAGCGCACTCCTATTGCCGAGCTTAAAGGCGAGTTGGTGAGCCAGGAAACCAGTATTGAGAATATCCAGCGGGGCGTTGTGTTTTACCGCCGCTACCGCGACACGTTTATTGCCTACAACGCCGTAGTGTACGGCATCACCATCCTGGACGCGCTGGTGGCCGCTCACCTGCGCGACTTCGACATCAGTGAGGATCTGAGCCTGCGCCTCGACCCGGCTGTACTGCCCACTACCCCCACCGCGGGGCCCACCGCGGGCCTGGCGCTTACCTTGCACCTGAAATAACAGGTACCGGCTCTTGGCTTCGGCCCGCCGTTGGTATCTGCGTATCTGAACTCTTCTTTTGTATGAAACTCCTGTTGATTGGTTACGGCAAAATGGGCCGGGCCATCGAAGCCCAGGCTATTGCCAGGGGCCACCAAATTGCCGGTATCGTAGACCCTTCCCACCCTACCGCACAGATTTCCGATTTCTCCCCGGCCGAGGCAGACGCGGCCATTGAGTTTACGCACCCCGATGCGGCTTATCAGAACGTGGCGGCTTGCCTGCAACAGGGAATTCCGGTGGTGTGCGGCTCTACGGGTTGGCTGCATCATTTTGCCGAGGCTCAGGCCCTGAGCAAGCAAACGGGCACTCCGCTATTCTACGCTTCCAACTACAGTGTGGGTGTCAACCTGTTCTTCCACTTCAACGAGTACATAGCCGCCAAGATGCACCAGTTTGGGGGCTACGACGTGCAAGTGCGGGAAATCCACCATACCCAGAAGGTTGACCAGCCGAGCGGCACGGCCCTCACGGCCGCCGAAGGCATTTTGCGCCACTTTCCCGCCAAAACTACCTGGCGCAATGAGGCGGCTACCACGCCCCAGGAGTTAGCGGTGCTATCGGAGCGGGAGGGTGCGGTGGTAGGCACCCACATTGTTACGTATACCTCCCCCGCCGACTCCATTGAGCTAAAGCACGAAGCCCACACCCGCGACGGATTTGTGCAGGGTGCCCTGCTGGCCGCCGAGTGGCTGCCCGGCCGCCAAGGCGTGTTCGGCATGAAGGATTTGCTGGGGCTGTAAGAGGTGAAGTTGTGAAATCCAGAGACAATGCATTTCACAACTTCACCTTTCACAACTTCACCTCTTCCCGCATTATTTCGCATCTTCCGGCGTTAATCCGGAACGGCTCCGGCCGCCTCTACTTTTCTGGCCTCTGACTTACTATGGCAGTACAATCCTGGGAGAAATACCTTGAGAAAAATCCGGCAACTCCCGTAACGCCCGGCAAGGAACCTAAAAAGCGCAAGAGTGCCACGCGCGAGTGGGCCGATGCCATTCTGTTTGCGGTAGTAGCGGCTACTCTTATTCGCTGGGCCACCTTTGAGGCCTACACGATTCCAACGCCCTCCATGGAGCACTCCTTACTGGTGGGCGACTACCTGTTTGTGAGCAAGCTTCATTACGGCCCGCGCACCCCGCAAACGCCCCTGCAGGTTCCGCTTACCCACCAAACAGTGTGGGGCACTAGCCTGAAAAGCTACTCCGACCTGATTCAGCTACCCAGCTACCGGCTGCCGGGCTTCTCGGAGGTAAAGAACAACGACGTGGTGGTGTTCAACGTGCCGTTTGAGGCCGAGCACCCCGCCGACTTGCGCACCAACTACATCAAGCGCTGCATCGGCATTGCCGGCGACGCGCTGGAAATTAAGCAGGGCCAGGTGTTCATCAACGGCAAGCCCGCCAAAAACTACCCGGAAATGCAGAGCAGCTACTTCCTGCAAATCCCGACGGGGGAAAACCTGGCCGAGGACTTCCGCAAATTTGGTGTGGTAAACTACGATACCCCCGATGGCGTGCCCCCCCAGATGCAAACCGAGCAGTATGGCATCGGCTACGAAGTGCACATGACCCAGGCGGCCTACGAGTACTTCAAGCAGCAGTCCTACGTGAAGGGCATCATCAACCTGCAAACGCCGGTTGGGCAGCCGGAGCGGGGGCAGCAGGTATTCCCCAACGTGCCGGACTACATTCCTAACCAGTCCGTTACGGTACAAAATCCCTTGCCCTTCCCCACTTGGAATAAGGACAACTACGGACCCATCCAAATCCCGAAGGAGGGCCAAACGGTGCAGCTAACGCCCCAAAATTCGGCCCTGTACCAGAAAATTATTCTGCGCTATGAGCACAATGAGGGCATGAGCGTGGATGCCAACGGCCAGATTCTGCAGAACGGGCAGCCATTGAAAAGCTACACCTTCAAGCAGAATTACTATTTCATGATGGGCGACAACCGCCACAACTCCCTTGACTCGCGCTTCTGGGGCTTTGTGCCCGCCGACCACATTGTGGGCAAGGCCGTACTTATTTGGCTGTCAATGGACCCGCACGCTTCCTTCATGCAAAAAATCCGCTGGAACCGCCTCTTCAACTTGGTGGACTAAGCATAGCTCACAGATTAGGACAAGTTCTCGCGGATTTTACGCGCGTCTTATCAACAACAAAAGAGGCTTGCCGATTTGGCAAGCCTCTTTTGTTGGCGGGCGGTGGAGCGCATCGGGTCACTTTGTGCAACCGTGCACGTAATCCGTTAAAGCCCGTCATACTGCGCAAAAATCTATGAGCTGGTTTACCACACAATGGGCTGTTCGCCGTGCTGCTCCAGATAGGTATTGGTCTGGCTGAAGGGCCGGCTGCCGAAAAAGCCCCGGTCGGCGGCATAGGGCGAAGGATGAGCCGCTTTCAGTACCAGATGTTTTTTGACATCAATGATTTCCCCTTTTTTCTGCGCGTAGGCTCCCCACAGGATAAACACAACGTGCTCCTTCCGGTCAGAAATTTGCTGGATAACGGCGTCGGTGAACTGCTCCCACCCTTTTTTCTGGTGGCTGCCCGGGTCACTGGCCCGCACCGTGAGGGTGGCGTTGAGCAGCAGCACACCCTGCTGCGCCCACCGGTCTAGGTTGCCATCGGGCGGAGCGGGCGTACCCGGCAGGTCGCTCTGCAGCTCCTTAAAAATATTGTGCAAAGAAGGCGGGGTACGTACGCCGGGCGCCACGGAAAAGCTGAGGCCGTGGGCCTGGCCTTTGCCGTGGTAGGGGTCCTGACCCAGAATAACCACCTTTACCTGGTCAAAGGGACAGGCATCAAAGGCATGAAAAATTTGAGGGCCGGGCGGGTATACTGTGGCCGTGGCATATTCGCCCTTCACAAAGGCAATAAGATGCTGGAAATACGGTTTCTCAAATTCGGCGGCTAGTACCTTGCGCCAGCTTTCTTCTATCTTTACAGACATACGGGGGAGGATTATTTTTCGGGTGGGTGGGCCAAGAGGTGCACCGGCTGCGTAGATAAACTAACTTCCGCATACGGCTGTTAGCTTTTTTCTCTTCTCGGAACTCCAGACGTTATGAATACGACGACCACCCAAGGCGTGACCGTGAGTGTTACGACAAATTACCTACCCGATTATTCAAGCCCGGGCCAGGAGCATTACGTCTTTGCCTATAAAATTGATATCCGCAACAACAGCGAGTATACCGTGAAGTTACTGCGCCGGCATTGGTACATCTACGATGCCAACGGCGTAGTGCGCGAGGTAGAAGGCGAAGGGGTAGTGGGCCAGCAGCCCGTGCTGGAGCCCGGCGAGTCGCACCAGTACGTGTCGGGTTGCAACCTGAAGTCGGGCGTGGGCAAAATGCGCGGCTCTTACCAGATGGAGCGCCAAATGGACGGCAGCGAATTTGCCGTTGAAATTCCGGAGTTCACGCTGGTAGTACCCTACCGCCTCAACTAAGGCCCAACGTAGCGGAATAATGCTGGCGCTACCTGCCAGCATCTCACTATGTAGGTCTGTTTCTGAGCTTGTTACCGAAAGCCGCCCCGAATGATTCGAGGCGGCTTTTGTATTGCTTGTATCTTCGGGCGGCTTTGCTGGCACACCTGCCAGGAGGGCAATCCACTTCAGCTTCTGCGCGCTTTGCTCTTTCAGGTTTTCAGTTTTTTTCGGTTTCTGTGGCGCTCGGGCAACGCGCACGGGCTGCACTCCCCTTTCGTATTTAGCTTGTACGCACACGTCATCAACCACGACGGCAACTTTGGGGCCTACGACGTGGTAGAAAACCGCCGCGTAGAGCTGTACCACGATGCCACCACTATTCAGGTGCGGGATTTTGGTGCAGGCTCCCGCACGGGTGCCGGCCGTACCCGCCGCCTGCGCGACATTGCCCGCACCGCCGCCAAACCCCCAGAGTTGGGTCAGCTGTTGTTTCGCTTAGTAAACCACTTTCAGCCGCGCACGGTGGTAGAACTCGGCACTTCCCTGGGCCTGACTACTTCCTACCTGGCTCTGGCTACTACGCAGGCCCGGGTGGTAACTTTTGAAGGCTGCCCGGCTACGGCCGCCGTAGCCCAACGCACATTTGAGGCCGTGCAAGCGCGCAACGCGGAAATTGTGGAAGGCAACCTCGACGACACCCTCGCTCCTACTGTGGCCACTCTGAAAACGCCCGTTGATTTTGCCTTCTTCGACGGCAACCACCGATATGAGCCCACTCTACGCTACTTCGAACTGTTAAACCAGCACCGCACCGAGCACAGCGTGTTCGTACTGGACGATATTCACTGGTCGAAGGAAATGGAGCGGGCCTGGGAAGCAGTGAAACAGCACCCCGACGTGACCCTAACCATCGACCTGTTTTATATCGGACTGGTATTCTTCCGCCGCAACCAGCCTAAGCAACACTTTACCCTCCGCTTCAATAACCTACTGGATAAGATGCTGGAACGGATTAAATTCCTGGCTTCCTAATAGCCAAAGGGTCGTTACGCAGTGCATAACGACCCTTTGGCTATAATACCGGATTAGCTCCTAGGCTTACAGAGGCATAATACCAGCGGCAGCATCTTCCCGAATGGCCTCGCGCACCCGGGTCAGCTTACGCAGCAGGGTTTCCAACCCATCCAGCGCCAGCATGTTGGCCCCGTCGGATTTGGCCGTGGCGGGCGTAGGATGGGTTTCGATGAACAGGCCATCGGCACCCACGGCAATGGCAGCCTTGGCAATGGTTTCAATAAGTTGGGGCTTGCCACCGGTTACGCCGCTGCTCTGGTTGGGCTGCTGCAGGGAGTGGGTCACGTCCATCACTACGGGCACCCCGAACTCGCGCATGATGGGCAGGTTGCGGTAGTCCACCACTAAATCAGAATAGCCGAAGGAGTTGCCCCGGTCGGTGAGGATAACGTGGGGGTTGCCCGACTGGCGCACCTTGTCCACCGCGAACTGCATGGATTCGCCACTCAAAAACTGGCCTTTCTTCACGTTCACCACTTTGCCGGTTTTTGCGGCGGCAATCAGTAAATCGGTCTGGCGGCACAAGAAGGCCGGGATCTGCAGCACATCTACGTATTCGGCGGCCATAGCCGCTTCCTCCGATTCGTGAATGTCCGTGACGGTAGGCACGCCAATTTCCTTACTTACTTTCTGCAGAATTCGCAGGGCTTTCTCGTCGCCGATGCCGGTGTAAGAATCCAGGCGGCTGCGGTTGGCTTTGCGGTAGGAGCCTTTGAAGATGAAGGGAATCTGGAGCCGGTCGGTGATGGTACGTACCTGCTCAGCAATGCGCAGGGCCATGTCTTCGCCCTCAATCACGCAGGGCCCGGCCATCAGGAAAAACTGGCCGGAGTTAGTATTGCGAAAGTGGGGCAGCGCGGTGGCGAGTTGGGCAAGCATAGGAGGGCAAGAATGATGAAGGTGAACAGTTTTTTAAACTAGCGCTACTGTGTTAGAATGGCTTCCAGCGCGCAATCGTAGCAAATACACGGTTTTCTTTAGCACCCAAGAAAAGATGCATAGTGCCACAAAGCTTAACAAAAAGAACAGCACGTAAACATCTCTGTCTTCAGATTCCCACAATACTGTCTGGACTAACTCCTGTTCCGTGTAGGGAAACAAAAACGTGCGGAAAATAGCGTAGGCGAATGAAATGACTGCTAAGATGCTCACAAGCCACAGCGCAGCGACTGGCACCAATAACAAGGTGAATGCAACCCGGCGTGGCGTTGGCATCATACTCAATTCATTTCTTTTCGACGCAGGCAAATGAATAGCTCCCTCCCCCGGCGAGGCGGCAGGGAGTTGGTGGCCGTATCAAAATGCACGAACTCGAAGTAGGGCGCAAAATATGCCCGGTATTCTTCGCGGGAGCCACCAAACGGGGGGCCGGGCTTGCTGAACTCCGTATCGAAGAGCAACCCCATAAGCGTACCACCGGGCCGCAGCAGGTGGGCGCATTGTCGGGCATAGGCCGGGCGCAAGGCGGGGTCGAGGGCACAGAAAAAGGTTTGCTCCACGATGAGGTCGAAGGGGGGCATGGGCTCCAGCGCAAAAAAATCGATGAGTAGCAAATGCTCCGCTGGGAAGCCGGGCACACGTTGTTGGAGGTTCTGCAACGGTTCAGGTGCTACATCGGCCACTATTATAGTTTGCCAGCCGGCAGCATGCAGATACTCAGCCTCATAGGCGCGCCCTGCCCCCGGAATCAGAATTCGCCGGGCATCCGGTGGGCCGAGTTGGGCAAAATATTCCTGCAGGGGCGGCGTTATCCGGCCCGTATCCCAGGCGGTTTGGCCGCTTACGTAGCGCTGCTGCCAGTAGGCGGCATCAAGTGGCGAATCCGGAAGCATAATTGCGGCAGGGTTGTATCTTCGGCACTTGCCTGGGTACGGAACTCCGTTATTTTTGCCCTAAAGGTACTACCTGCGCCCGGACTCTCCGGGCTTTCACTTAACCCCTCCTGCAATGGAACAAGACCACAGCCCCGAGCCCAAGAACAACAACCGCGTCCTGCTGATTGTGGCCCTGATTCTGGTCCTGCTGGGCATCAATGGCGTGCTTTTCTACATGAACCAGCAGAAAAGCAAGCAGAATGAGCAGCTGCAGGCTGATGTGGTGACCAAGGATGCTAAGCTGGAAGAGCAAATCAAGCAGTACGAAACCCTGAAGGCCGATTATGAGCGCCAAAGCCAGGAAGTACAGGGCATGGGCCTGGCCAACGACTCTTTAGAAGCCAAGCTGTCCCAAATCAATGCTGACCTGTTGAAGCTCCGCTCCTTCCGGGCCGGCAGCTTTAGCATTGCCGAGCAGCAGCGCTTCAAGCAACGCGCCGCCAACTTCGAAACGCAGCTGCGGAAGAAGGACGAGGAAATCGCCCAGCTGAAAGCCGACAACGAAGCCCTCTACACTGAAACTACCACGCTGAAAGAGCGCCAAAACAAGCTCACCGATACTATTTCGACGGTAGTGCGTTCCAATCAGGAGCTGAGCGAGAAAGTGGCTGTGGCCTCACGCCTGCAGGCCGAGAACATTCGGGTAGGCGTAGTAAATAGCCGCGAAAAAGAAAAGGCCGACGACGACAACGAGTTCAAGGCCAAACGCGTCGAGAAAATCAAGATTACCTTCAATCTGGGCCGCAACGATGTGTCGCCGAAGGAAACCAAGCAAATCATGATGCGCCTGATTGAGCCCGATGGCGCCGCCCTCTATAACCTGAGCACCGGCGGCGGCACCTTCATGATTGACGGCGCTGAAGCCTTCTACACGGCCAAGCAGGATATTGTGTTCGATAATACCCGCCAGCCCGTGCAGTTTCTCTACGCCAAAGGCGCGGCCTACAAAACCGGCCTCCACACCGTGGAGCTGTACGAAGGCGGCGTGATGATTGGAAAAACCACCTTCACGCTGAAATAGTCAGCCCGACCGTTAGCACGCCTCACCTAAGTTAAGGAAGCGTACATGCAGCTACTCTAAAAGAAGCGCCGGCCCCAGTGGTCGGCGCTTCTTTGGCTTAGGGCCTGGCGGCAGACAGCTGCATTCAGGAGCAGAAAATCACCTTCACCTCAACCATTATGCCGCTCTTCCCGCTTCAACCCATTCTGGAAACCGATGCTATCCGGTTGCTTCCTCTGCAGCAAGAGGATTTTGCTGACTTATACGCAGTAGCTGCCGACCCCAAAATCTGGGAGCAACACCCCAACAAGGACCGATGGCAGAAGCCGGTTTTCACCACCTTCTTTGCGGGGGCCATGCAAAGCCAAGGAGCCTTTAAGATTGTGGACAAGGCCACGGGGGCTACCGTAGGTAGCACCCGTCTCTACGACTATTCTGCCCAGGACAACAGCATTCTTATCGGGTATACCTTCTACGGAACCCAATCCTGGGGCAAGGGCATCAACCCAGCCGTAAAAAAGCTGCTGCTAGACTACGCGTTTCAGTTTGTGCATACTGTGCGCTTTCACATCGGAGCGGACAACGTACGGTCACAAATTGCCATTCAGCGCTTGGGAGCCACCAAGGTTGACGAGCAGGAAGTCACATACTATGGTGAGCAGCCCAAGCTCAATTTCGTATTCGAGGTGACGAAGCAGGCCTGGGCCGCTCGGGCCACGCCGGCGTAAAGACCGAGGGACAACCCTAAATCAGCCGCTGCGGCCAGAAGACCAGACTGCCCAAACCGCAAGCAGCGCCGCCCCAATGGGCGGCGCTGCTTGGTTTCTGTAGGAATAAGCGGCTGCTAAAACGCTGGAGTGGGGCCAGAAACACCTATTGGGCCAAGGAAGCCTCGAAGTCGTCGAGTTTCTTGAGTGTAGCCTTGATATTCTCCGTGAACAGCACTACCACTGAGCCCGGCTTAGCAGTAGCCAGCACGTGGTCAATAGCATCCATTTCGTTTTCGATGTAGGTAATGGGCAACTCAGAGTTATCCAGCCGCAGGCCGCGCTCCATGATTTCCTTAAGCTGCTCGGCAGTTTTGCCCCGCAGGTCCCGGTCCTGACGCAGCACTACCTCATCAAAGATTGTACCCGCAATGCGGGAGAAGCCCAGCGTGTCCTCGTCGCGCCGGTCGCCCAGCCCCGATACAACCCCTACTTTGTGCGTGGCCTCCGTGGCATTCAGGAACTGAGCAAATTTCTCGATGCCGTGGGTGTTGTGGGCATAGTCGACAATTACCTCGAACTGCGGGAATTTATAGACGTTCATGCGGCCCGGGGTTTTGGCCGCCGAGGGCACAAACGTACGCAACGCCAACTTGATATCGTCCTTGTCGAAGCCGTAGCAGTAGCAGGCCAGGGCGGCCGCCAGGGAGTTTTCGATGTTGAAGGTGGCCCGCCCGCCAAACGTAATTGGGAATTCCGCGGCCCGGTCGATGCGCAGCTTGTAGCTGTTTTTGTAAATCGAGATGTAGCCTTCCTCGTACACGGCCGCCAATCCACCTTGCTCGGCGTGCTCCCGGATGCGGGGGCTGTGCTCATCCATACTGAACAGCGCCACACGGCACTCCAGCTTCTCGCGCATGGCGTACACCAAGTCGTCGTCGGCGTTGAGTACGGCCCAGCCGTTTTTGCGCACGGTGCGGGGCAATACGCCTTTCACGGCCGCCATTTCCTCCACCGTGTAAATGTCGCGCATGCCCAAATGGTCGGCGGCTACATTGGTCACAATAGCTACGTCGCAGGTATGGAAGCCCAGGCCCGAGCGGAGCATGCCGCCGCGGGCCGTTTCCAGCACGGCAAAGTTCACGGTAGGGTCTTTCAGCACAAACTCGGCACTTACCCCGCCGGTGCAGTCGCCACTTTGCAGCTGCACCCCCTGAATATAAATACCGTTAGTGGTGGTGAAACCTACTTTATAGCCCTTCGAAGCCACAATGTGGGCCAGCAGCTGGGAGGTAGTGGTTTTGCCGTTGGTGCCGGTTACCGCAAAGATTGGAATGCGGGCCGTGCTGCCCTGCGGAAACAGCATATCTACCACCGGCGCCGCCACGTTGCGCGGCAGGCCCTCCGTGGGTGAAATGTGCATACGGAAACCCGGAGCGGCATTTACCTCAATTACGGCGCCGCGCGTTTCATTCAACGGAATGGCAATGTCAGAGGTCAGCAAATCAATACCGCAGATATCGAGCCCCACGATACCGGCCACGCGCTCCGCCAGCAGCAGATTGTAAGGGTGCACCAGGTCGGTGACGTCAGTAGCAGTACCGCCGGTGCTGATGTTGGCGGTGCTTTTCAAGTACAGCGTCTGCCCGGCCGGCAACACCGAGTCCAGCGTCAGATCTTGCTTGGTGAGAATGTCCAGGGTGTGCTGGTCGGCCTTGATGCTGGTCAGCACCTTCTCGTGACCGAAGCCCCGGCGGGAGTCTTTGTTAACTTCCTCAATCAGCTGTTGAATAGTGTGCTGCCCGTTGCCGGTTACGGCGGCTGGGGTGCGCTTGGCGGCAGCAATGAGCTTGCCGTTTACTACCAGCATGCGGTAGTCGTCGCCCTCAATGAACTGCTCCACAATTACGGCGCGAGAGTACTTCTGCGCTGCTTTCAGGCCTTCCACCGCATCATCCCAGTTCATAATCCGGATGGTGGCGCCTTTACCGTGGTTGCCGTCCAGGGGCTTGGTCACGATGGGAAAGCCCAACTCTTCTACTGCGTCCCGCAAGCCGTCCTCGGAGTACACGGTGGTACCGTAAGGCACGGGCACGCCCGCATCCTTCAGCATGGCTTTAGTGCGGTTTTTATTACCAGCTACTTCTACCCCGGCGTGGGAAGTGTAGCTGGTGGTAGTAGCCCAGATGCGCTTCTGATTAACCCCATAGCCCAGCTGGATAATGCTGCTGTTCTTGAGCTGGATGTAGGGAATGTTGCGCGAGGCGGCTTCTGCTACGATGCTGTATGTGCTGGGACCAAAGAATTCTTCCTCCCGGATTTCGTGCAGTTCATCCACAATGGCTTTCACGCTTACCTCCCGGCCGTGGCAGAGGTCATCTACCAATTGCACGGCGGCCTCAGCGGCCATGCGTCCGGCCCTCTCCTCTTGGTAGCTGAATACCACAAACTCCACCCCCTCCTGGTGCGCCGGGTACGATTTTCCCCAGTATACCGGCATACCAGCCGTGCGTTGCAGGGCCAAGGCTACCTGTTGGATAACGTGGCCCAGGGGTTCACCATCCTGCAGTTGTTCTTCGGTGAGCGGCGGGTTTTTAGGCCCGTGTTTGCCAGCTTCCTGGTGCGGTTGCAGCTCCAATAGCTCTGGTAGCAGACTGGGTAAGTTTTCGGCCAGGGCGGGCATGTTGTTTGACCATACATCAGCCAGATCCTGCATATCCACCTTCATTACAATCAGTTTGTAATGTTTCACGGACCAGTAGCTGGGGCCGCGCATCGTGCGAAGGTCAAGTATCTTCATGTGGGGAGAGAGGTGGAAATTATCGTTGCGTGCGCGTTTCTACGCGGAATTGAATGTAGGGATTATACCGCAGCAAACCTTTTATACATGGGGCACCCTACGCTTGAGCTTAGCGGGTCATTCTCAGCCTCCAAGGTCGGCAAGTTTTTTTCTACCCGCTGGCCCAGACGCAAAAAACCCCGGTCGGGGCTAATCAACCGGGGCACTAGGCACTGAAAACAGGAAGAGGTGACGAGCGGATTCGAACCGCTGTAGGAGGTTTTGCAGACCTCTACCTAGCCACTCGGTCACGTCACCAGGGGCTTTGAGGATGCAAACATACACCTTAATCCCACTTCTGCCAAGCCGGCGGCCTGTTTTCGTTGGCACTTGCTGGTAAGGCGCTGGGAGCGTGTGAGAAAAGTTATACCGGCTCACAGTAGCGGGCAGCCACGACGCACTAGCGCTGTAAAGCGCCACTCTACAAAAAAGGCCCCGGATTGCTCCGGGGCCTTCTTCAAGTGGCAAAAGCCGGTGGCTGATTACTCAGCGCCCTGCTCGTTGCCCAGCATTTTGTCGCGCAGAGCCGACAGAGCATCCAGGTCGCCGAGGGTCGACTTTTCAGCTTTCTTCAGATCGGCAACTTTGCCTTCGCCAGCGGCCGGAGCAGCAGAGCCCGTGGTGGGCTTCTTCTTGGCAAATTTCGAGTTGCGCGTATCCTCCTCAGCCTGCTGGTTGTACACCGCGGAGTGCGACAGTACTACGCGACGGTCATCTTTCGAGAATTCAACCACGCGGAAGTCGAGGGTTTCGCCGTTTTCAGCCTGCGAGCCATCTTCTTTACCCAAGGACTTGGGGTATGCGAAGCCTTCGATGCCGTAAGGCAGCTCGAGCACCGCACCACGGTCGGTTTTCTCGGTGATGGTAGCCTTGTGCACCGAGCCGGGGGTGAATACCGTCTGGAACGTATCCCAGGGATTTTCTTCCAGCTGCTTGTGGCCCAGGGCCAGACGACGGTTAGCAACGTCCAGTTCCAGCACTACCACGTCCAGACGGTCACCTACCTTCACTACTTCCGAAGGATGCTTGATCTTCTTGGTCCACGACAGGTCGGACACGTGCACGAGGCCGTCAACACCTTCTTCCAGCTCTACGAACAGGCCGAAGTTGGTCAGGTTGCGCACCAGACCGTTGTGGTTGGTACCAACGGCGTACTTCGTAGCGAAGTCACCACGGGTCCACGGATCCTCGGTCAGTTGCTTGATGCCCAGGCTCATCTTGCGGTCTTCACGGTCGAGGGTCAGGATCTGAGCCTCCACTACGTCGCCCTGCTTGATGAAGTCCTGCGGGTTACGCAGGTGCTGGCTCCAGCTCATTTCTGAAACGTGGATCAGGCCTTCTACGCCGGGGATGATTTCCATGAACGCACCGTAGTCGGCAACATTCACGATACGACCTTTCACCTTCGAGCCTACGCCCATGTCGGCGGGCAGCGAATCCCATGGGTGGGGAGTCAGCTGCTTCAGACCGAGGCTGATACGCTTCTTGGCTTCGTCGAAGTCCAACACTACGATGTTCAGCTTCTGATCCAGCTGCAGCACTTCGCTCGGGTGAGCGATACGGCCCCACGAAATGTCCGTGATGTGCAGCAGACCGTCTACGCCGCCGAGGTCGATGAACACACCGAAGTTGGTCATGTTCTTGATAACGCCCTCCAGGATCTGGCCTTTCTCCAGGTTGTTGAGGATGGCTTCGCGCTGCTTCTCGAGGTCTTTCTCGATGAGCACTTTGTGCGAAACTACCACGTTGTCGAAAGCAGCATTGATTTTCACCACTTTCACTTCCATGCGACGACCCACATAGATGTCGAAGTCACGGATGGGCTTCACGTCGATCTGCGAACCGGGCAGGAAGGCTTCTACGCCGTCCAGGTCCATGATCAGACCGCCTTTGGTGCGACGCTTCACTACGCCTTCCAGAACGGTGTCATTCTCCAGAGCGTCGTAAATCGACTTCCAAGCCTGCTTGATCTTGGCCTTCTTACGGGACAGGATCAGCTGACCGTTCTGGTCTTCCTGGTCCTCGATGAATACCTCTACCTCGTCGCCTACTTTCAGCTCGGGCAGATCGCGGAATTCGGAAAGGGGCACCAGACCATCGGATTTGAAGCCGATGTTCAGGATTACGTCACGGTCGGTGATACCAACCACGGTGCCTTTAATTACTTCTTCCTCCTGAACAGTGGTCAGCGTGCTGCTGTACATCTGCTCCATTTCGGCGCGCTGCTCAGCGGTGTAGTTACCACCGAAAGCGTTGGCTGAAACGTTGTCCCAGTCGAAGTTGTCTACTACTTCTGCCATGATATTAGCAATGGCCCTCGTGTACACGTCCGGCGCAGGGCCAGCCTCCGGAACGCGTTTTTGTTTGATACACAGCGCAGTTGCACCGGCCTCGCCACCCTGGCGGGGCCGCAAAGATACGGAGTTTGGGGATAA
The DNA here is from genome assembly GCF_040547285.1 of Hymenobacter sp. UYP22. NCBI lineage: Bacteria > Pseudomonadati > Bacteroidota > Cytophagia > Cytophagales > Hymenobacteraceae > Hymenobacter > Hymenobacter sp. UYP22. Next base: position 43,317 of record NZ_JBEPPK010000004.1, read on the forward strand.
TAACTTATTCCCGCATTCACCTTAGTTATTTGGTACGTTGAACATAAGCTTGTACCACTAACTCACCTAAACTACCAATTGGCATAGGTATGCGTTTGGCATCAGTAATGCAGTTGGTGTTCATAGATGTGCATAGCGCAAAACGTACTATAAAGGCAACCTTTGCGGGCGTGGGTTTACCCTGATATATAGCGGGTAGGTAATTTATATCTGCTGACTCCAGCACTTTGTACACTTCTTCAGCCAAACTCACACTTGGAGTCATTGTTGCCACTGGAGTAGTCTTTCTACCCAGTTCGTCAATCACGTAAGTGATAATGACTGTACCCGAATTCCGCTCACGGATGTCGTTAAATGGGTATCGTAGTTTTCTAGACAACTGACCAAGTAGTTCATCTTTGCCTCCAAGTAACCGGGGCGCTCTATCAAGACGGTGTACTTGCCAAGTCGTGTCTACCAAGACCTGGTATTTGGCCGTATCAGACCGAATATACTGAATTCGGCTTGAGTCGTAGTCAAATTTCAGAGCCAGCTCTTTTCCATCATAATACTCCCATACACCTGCTGGTTTACCATTTTTCATCTGGCCCCGGCTGGCCTGACTTTGCACTGTCAATGGACGCAACCCAATGAATAGCATTATAAAAATGAGGAAACGATACATGTAATTAGTCCAGGGCTTTTAGGTCATATAAATTGAGGCGCAATAACGCAGAATCTTATTGAACTATGCAAAAAAGGGGGCATACACAATGATGTGCATACCCCCTTTTTTGCGGTAACCAACGAATTATTACGCCCGGCCCAACTCGCGCAGGTGCGCTACGTGGGAGGCTACGGCGTAGCGCATCTTGGGGTACTCGTTGTACTCAATGTTGAACTCCTCGCACATCTGGCGCAGAATCTTGTTCAGAGCCGGGTAGTGCACGTGGGAGATGTTGGGGAACAGGTGGTGCTCAACCTGGAAGTTGAGGCCGCCCACCAGCCAGCTGATAACTTTGTTATCGGTGGCGAAGTTGGCGGTGGTTTTGATCTGGTGGATGGCCCACTCGTCCTCAATCTTGCGGGTGGTTTCGTGGGGTACTACGAAGCTGGTGTGCTCCACGGTGTGCGCCAGCTGGAACACGATGCTCAGAGTGAAACCGGCCACCGCCATAAACGTGAGGAAGCCCACCAGCCAACCCAGGAAACCTACGGTGTAGATGGGCAGCGCCACAAACAAACCCAGGTGCAAAGCCTTGAAGCCCCAGAATACGCCCTGGTCGGAGGCGGTCATCTTCTTGATGGGCATTTCGCCGATTTTGCCTTTGAAATACTTCTGGTAATCCATGAAGAAAATCCAGGCAATGAACAGCAGGGCGTAGAAAAACCAGAAGTACAGGTGCTGGAAGCGGTGGAGCTTGCGGCGGGGCTGCTCGGGGCTGAGGCGCAGCCAGGGCTGGGCATCCAGGTCATCGTCCACGCCTTCCACGTTCGTGTACATGTGGTGGATAAGGTTGTGCTTGGCGTTCCACATGAAGGAATTGCCGCCCATCACGTTGAGAGTGAAGGCCGCAAACTGGTTCATCCACTTCTTCTTGCTGAAGGAGCCGTGGGCGCCGTCGTGCATCACGTTGAAGCCAATGGCCGCCCCAATGAGGCCCAGTAAAGCAGACTCAGCCACTCCAACCCAGGCGGAAGGCGTCCAGAACACAAGGTGCAGGTACACGGCCACGAAGGCGGCCGTTAGCAGCACGGCCTTGAAAAACAAGGTTTTACCACCGGTGGTAGACTTACCGGCTTCCGCGAAGTAGGCGTTGGTGCGGCGTTTCAACTCCTGGTGAAAGGAGCGGGAGGCCGCGAATTTGGGTGCGAGCATAGGAAGTGATAAGAAGAAACTGTGTCAAAGATACCGCTTCTGCTCCCGCTGCGGATTCGGGCGGGCGCAAAAGCCCGGGATTATGTACGCCGGTGGCCTTTCTCTGTCAACAACCCCCAAAGGGCCGAATAAAGTCCGGCCCGCCGCAGAATACCCCAGGTTACTGGAAATATTCCGCGGCGGGCCGGTTAACGTAAGCTGACGTTGGCGTGAGGCTGGGCGGGTGAACCAAACGACAACTGGCCCGACGGCTTGCAGCCGCCGGACCGGCGCATTCTTTATTAACGGCGGGCTACCGCCTGGCCGCCGCTGATAGGCAGTCCCGGCTTCAATACCGCCTGCAATGCCGAGTACGGCACAAACACGCTGATTTCCCCTTGGGCATAAGAGGCCACCTCATAAGGCAGATACACGAACACCGCGCCGCCGCTGGTCAGGTATACATTGCGGGTGACGGGCAAGGAGTTCTGGAACAAGGTGCCTTTCAGCGGTTCGGAATCTTTAAGGCCCAGGGCCGGACGGGCGTAGCGGCCGAGAATACCCTCCAGCTGCTTTTTAGTACCAGGGCGGAAAATATCGTCGAAGCGCAGGGCCTGGCCGGTGCGGGTATCGTAGCTGCGCACGTAGGTGCCGTATATACCGTGGGCTCCGCCGGAGAAGTCATAGCCAAAGTACCCGATGCTGAGCAGGTTATCCGCGTTCCAGAGCACGTAGGTGTTGGCTTCCTGCTCATAGGCCAGGGAGGCCCGGGGCTGATAATCGGAAGTGTCTTTGACCGCCTCAGCTACTAGGGGGGCTACTTCTTTGCGGTACTCCTTGGTGAAATAGGCAAGCTGCTCTTTCCACAGGTTTTCCAGAGAAGGCGCCGGTTTGGTTTCTACAGAGTCGCCACGCAGGCCACGCACCAAGCTGGCGGCCAGTTTTTCCTGGCTGGAGCCGGAAGCAGGAACCAGCGCATACATGGATAGGTGAGCCGCTATACTATCCTCCGGGTGGTCGGGGCGGGCCAGCACGTCTTCGGAAAAAGTGCGGGCCTTGAACTGGATACCCGTGGGGTTACGCACCAGCCGCAGCCGCAGGGGTTGGCCGCCCAGCGTACCAACCAGTGCCCCACCTTCCTGTTTCAGCAGCCACTGGGCACCCTCGGAGTTGGCATCAGCCCGCTCCTGGCTTACGTCGCGGAGGTTTAAGCTGTCGGTACCGGTGGGTTGGTCGCCGGCCAGCTCGTAGGGGTGCCCATCGGCAGCGGCGTAGAACCCTACCAAGCGGCCCATAGTGGTTTCGCCGGGAGCTTCGCCCAAATGCTGCAGGTGTACTGTTATGCTATCGGAAGTACCCGGCAATACCCCCCGGTACTGATGGTACCAGGGCGGAGTATCGGCAACGGTGGGAACCGAAGCAGTTGGGTTTTCGGTGGTAGCGGTTTTTCCGGCTGACTTATCGGAGCCGGAATTACAGGCAGCCAGTAGCATACCGGCCGCCACGGGAGCCGACCACGCGCGGAGCAGTCGGCTGGCGGAATGATTGGAAAGGAAGCTCATCGACCCAAAGAACGCAGAATTTGGGCAGGCGTTCAAACCGGTATAACATATTGGCATTTCCCTATCGTCCTGCCAGCTCAAGCGTATGTAGCCACATAGATTCATCTTCTCCATCCCAAGCACCTCCACTATGAGCTACATTAAAGCCGGTCAGGACGCCAACGGCGCCGACGTCAAACTGCATTATACCGACCAAGGCACTGGCAACCCCATTGTGCTGATTCATGGCTGGCCCGCCACCTATGAAATGTGGGAATACCAGTTGGCCGAACTGCCCAAGCACGGCAACCGCGTGGTGGCATACACCCGCCGGGGCTTCGGTAACTCCAGCAAAACCTGGGATGGGAACGACTACGACACCTTCGCTGATGACCTGAACGCGGTACTCACGGAACTGGATTTGCAGAACGTGACGCTGGTAGGCTTCTCGATGGGTGGGGGCGAAGTGGCGCGCTACATGAGCAAGTACAACGGAGCCCGCGTAAGCAAAGTGGCATTTGTATCGGCCGTGACGCCCTTCCTGCTGCAAACCGAAGGCAACCCCGACGGAGCGCCCAAAGAAAACTTCGACAAAATGGTGGAAGGTATCCGCAAAGACCGGTTTGACTTCCTGGCCACCTTTGGCAAGCAGTTCTTCGGCGTGGGCACTATTAGTCACCCCGTCAGCCAGCCCACCCTTGACTGGATGCAGAGCATCTGCCAGCTGGCTTCGCCCCGCGCCACTGAGCAGTGCGTGTACGCCTTTGCCGCCACCGACTTCCGCCAGGATTTGGCAACCATCAAAGTGCCTACGCTAGTTATTCATGGCAGCGACGACCAAACGGTACCAGCGAAAGTGAGTGGGGAGCGAATGACGCAGTTTGTACCCCACGCCCAGTATGTTGAGTATAGCGGTGCCCCCCACGGCCTGTTTGTCACTGAAAAAGACCGTCTGAACCGTGACCTGCAGGCCTTTGTAAGCGGCACCACGGTAGAAGGTACCGCTGACCGGTACTAAATTCAGCTTTCTAACAACATACCAACGCCCCACCCAAGCATAAGCTCGGGTGGGGCGTTGGTATGTTATGGCAGCAGCACTCATTGCTCCAAACGAAGGCTAAGCCGCCCATTGGCTATATCCGTCACGCCTACCACGTACGTATACTTACCGGGCTGCAACGGTGTCTCACCCACATAATCGGTAGGTATCCACTCCAGATCCTGGCCGTTGATTTTCACCTTTACCGCAGCGTAGCTGAACGCCTCGGAGTACGTTGCGTAGTCGGAGCTTTGCCCGGCGCTTACGGTGCCGTACGCGTGTTGCCCACTGGGCATGAGCACCTGCACGGCCTCAAATTGGTAGCTGCTGGCGTTTCTTGCTCTGATCTGGACTTTGGTGTCTTTCTCTTCTTTCTTACAGGATAACTGGAACAGGCTGACGACAAAGAGGCATACCAGCAGGGTGAGTTGTTTCATGGCTAATAGATAAAGGATGGTTGGCTTAGCGAGGAGCCTATAGATGCCGGTAGCGTTGCATAACTACCACTTGTCAGCAATAATTGTCAGCAATAAAAAAACCGGTTAGCCACAAGGGCTACCGGTTTTAGTGCAGATAAGGATGCCAGTTTTGGTCGAGGGTACCGGCGCTGAGTTTAAGAAAGCCGGTGAGGGTAGGTTTTTTGGGTTGCTGCCTAATAGTAAGACCCGCCTCCTGGGGGGTACGATGCCCTTTGGCGTGGTTGCACCTGGCACAGGCCGTGAGCAGGTTGGCCCAACTGGAGTCCCCGCCCCTACTTCGGGGCAATACGTGGTCGAGCGTGAGGTTTTTCGTGGAACCGCAGTACTGGCACTCGAAATGGTCCCGCTTCATAATGTTATGCCGACTCAGGGCAATGCCTTTGTAGGGCACCCGCACGTAGCGCTGCAACCGGATGATACTAGGCTTGGGAAATGCCTTGCTCACCGTACGCAACACCCCGTTTTCTGACTTGGCAATCAACTCGGCCTTTTCCAAAAACAGAAGCACGAAGGCCTTCTGCACACTGCACAGCGTAATGGCTGTGTAGTCACCGTTCAACACAAGAACTTTTTGGTCCATATTGCGCTAAGAAAAATGAATCTGGTCTGCCAGAAAGCTAGATGATTCTTAGCGTATTAACAATAGCCAACAGGTTTAGTTCGGGGGTGGCTGAGGAGCTATTTACGGGCCTTCAGATTGAGTCCCGCGTCATTTCTTGCGGGGTTCGATATGACGACCTAACGGCAAATTTTACCTTAGTCGTCGGGTAGCAGGCGCTTAATCAGGCGCAGCTTGTGGGAGTATTTCTGCCAGTCGCGGCGGAAAATACCGTTGTGGTCCAGGGGGTCGATGCGCACTTCGCCACTGGCGTGCAGAATCTGCTGGTCTTCCAGCACCAACCCCACATGAATGATGCGGCCGTCGGCATTATCAAAGAAGGCCAGGTCGCCGGGGCGGGTTTGGGCCACAAAGTGCACCGGCTGGCCCACATGAATCTGCTGGCTGGCGTCGCGGGGAAGCTGCACGCCAATCAGGCCGTAGAGCTGCTGCATGAGGCCGGAGCAGTCGATACCGAACAGGGTGCGGCCGCCCCAGAGGTAAGGCGCTTTCAGGAAGGTCTGGGCCATTTTCTGGAGCAGGCGCAGCCGTACATCGGCCGGGCCCTGGGGGCCGTGACCGTTCTGGGGGTTGGTAGCGGCTCCATTATAAAACATCTGCTGCTCCCCTACCCGTAGCGTCATACCATCAAAAAACGGCAGGCGCGTGCCCAGCGTGACGGGAATACGGGTGTTTTCGTTGCTCACCATCTGCACCACGTCCAGGGTGCGGGGGTGGTCCTGGTGCTGCCACTGCTGAAAGTAAGCGGGCGTTACGGGCAAGTGCTGCTTGCTGTCGAACCAGCCCTCGTAGCCATCGGCCGCCAGCCGAATTTGCCGCCACTGGTCCTGGGCCCGTAGGATGGTGTAACACTCTCCGAAGAGAAGCTGGGTAACTATTTCGGCCTTATCGGAAGGCTCTGCGCGTACCGGCACAGCGCTCAGTGCGCAGATTCCGTGTTCCAAAACGGTGAAGTGGTGAAGGGTGAAGTGGTGAAACCGGCTCCGGCCTCAACTTTTAGTGTGGTAGTAAATGGCTTACTGCGCAGTGGCGCAACTGCTCCGCGAAGCTCCCGCTTTAAGATGAACTCACCAAAGCATCTTCACAAATTCGCTTTTCACAACTTCACCTAGTAGTCCCGGGCACGGTCCATTTCGCGCTTCTGGTCTTTGGCTTTGAGGTCGTCGCGCTTGTCGTAGAGCTTTTTGCCTTTGGCCAGGGCTATTTCCAGCTTGGCAAAGCCCCGGTCGTTGACAAACATGCGCACCGGAATAATGGTGAGGCCTTGCTCCTGGGCCTTGCCGGCCAACTGCTTCAGCTCTTTCTTATTCAGGAGCAGCTTGCGGGCCCGGGTGGGCTCGTGGTTGTTGTAGGTACCCTCGGTGTACTGGGCAATGGTGATGTTGTGGGCCCACAGGCTCCCATCCTGGTGGAAGGTGCAGAAGCCATCCTGGAGCTGCACGCTGCCCTCCCGGATACTCTTGATTTCGGTACCCTGCAACATCATTCCGGCGTTGTACTGCACCAGAAAGGCGTACTCGTGGCGGGCCCGGCGGTTCTGGATGTTGATGTTCTTGGGTTTGTCGTCTTTCTTACTCACGGTGTTGATTCTCGCAGTGGGGGGGCGGTGGATTGCGCAGAGGTTCGCAGTGGGGAGTGTACGCAGCACGCCGCGGCAAAGCTGCCCCCGCCCGAAAATAACGGTTTCCGGCGGCCTAGGTCAGCTTCAGGCGCGGGTCGGAGCTGACGAGCTGGTTGGCGAAGTCGCCAGCCTGGTACTGGAAGTGGGCCGTCATGGCCACCATGCCGGCATTATCGGTGCAAAATTGAAAGGCCGGAATAAATACGCTCCAGCCCTGGGCCGCGGCCTCATCCTGCAAGGCCTGGCGCAGGCCGCTGTTGGCGGCTACGCCCCCAGCCAGGGCTACCTGGGTCAAACCCTGGTCGTGGGCGGCGCGGCGCAGCTGGCGCAATAGCGTCTGGATGATGGTGTGCTGAATGCTGGCGCAGAGGTCGGGCAGGTTTTCCTGGATGAAGGCGGGGTTTTGGGCCGTTTCCTTTTTCAGGAAGTAGAGCACCGCCGTTTTCAGGCCGCTGAACGAGAAATCATAGCCCGGCATGGTACCCACCGGAAACGGAAAGCGCGTGGGATTTCCCTGGCGGGCTAGTTTATCGAGGTGGGGACCAGCCGGGTACGGCAGGCCCAGCAGTTTGCCGGTTTTGTCGAAGGCCTCCCCGGCGGCGTCGTCGGTGGTTTGCCCGATAATTTCCATATCCAAAGCCGAGCGCACCACTACCAATTGGGTATGCCCCCCACTTACGGTGAGGCACAGAAACGGGAATATGGGCCGGGGCTCCTCAATGAAATGGGCCAGAATGTGGGCGCGCATGTGGTTGACGGCAATAAGCGGCTTGCCCAGGGCCAGGGCCAGGGTTTTGGCGAACATGCCGCCCACCAGCAAGGAGCCCAGCAGGCCCGGCCCCTGGGTGAAGGCCACCGCGTCGAGGTCGGTTTTGCTGACACCGGCTTTCTGCAGGGCGGCGTCTACTACCGGAATCAGGTGCTGCTGGTGGGCTCGGGAGGCCAGCTCGGGCACCACGCCGCCGTACTGCTCGTGTACCTGCTGAGTGGCTACCACATTGGAGCGGATTTCGCCGCCAACCATTACGGCCGCGGAGGTATCGTCGCAGGAAGACTCAATAGCGAGGATGACAGGGTGCATTTCCATAGAAGTGAGGAGACAGGAGCTAGAAGTTAGGAGCTATAAATTAGCAGTAGAAAGATGGAGACCGTTTACTCCTGGCTCCTAACTTCTAGCTCCTGTCTCCTATACTCCCCGCAAAGGTCGGGGCAAAATACCAGAATGCCGCAGGGGGATTTCAGGCTAACCTTACCCGGTACGGCTCCGTTTCCTTGCGCGGGCGGTTTTCCCAGGCAACGGTCGGGGGCAAGTGCCTATCTTTGTTGTTGCCCCGTACCAGCTCTCCTCCCGTGCCCCGGTTTCTGTCCGTCATCCTTAAGGTGTTGTTTGCCCTGCTGCTGCTGGTAGTGCTGGCCGTGGTGGGGGCCTTGGTGGCGTTGCGTATCCCGAGCGTGCAGACGGACGTGGCCCAGCGCGCTGCCCGCATTCTTACGGATAAGCTGGGGCAGCAGGTAATCGTGAACCGAGTGGATATCCGGCCGTTTTCGCGGGTGGTACTGGAGGGCGTGCGGGTGCTGGACCGGCGCGGCAACGAGCTGTTCAACATTGGTCGGGCCGATGCCGATATTCGCTTGTTCAGCGTGTTTGACCCCAGCCACCTGCACGTGGGCAAGCTCACGCTGGAGGAGCCGCGCTTTAACCTGGTTACCTACAAAAACCAGCCCGACTCCACCACTCTCGACCAGTTTATCAGCTCGGTGAAGCGGCTGCTGGGCCCTTCCGATACCACTAAAGTCAGCAAGCCCTTCGACTTTAAGATTGAGGCCCTGGGCCTGCGCAACGGCCGCTTTGTACTGGACCGCCAGAACGTGCCGCGCATTCCGGAGTACGGCCGCACCATGGATTACGCCCACATGTACCTGGATAGCATTTACGCCGATGCCGACCAGCTGTGGTTTAAGGGTGACACCATTCACGCCAATATTCAGGGCCTGCGCACCGTGGATATGCCCTCCGGTACCCGCCTGCGGGAGCTGACCTCGGACATGACCTACGCGGGCAAGTTCTGGGAGTTTGACAAGCTGATGCTGCGCGTGCAGAATAGCCAGCTTCACGACTACTTGCGCTTCGAGTACGACCATTTCCTGAATTTCACGGACTTCAATGACTCGGTAAAAGTTATTGCCCGGCTCAAGCCCAGCCGGGTGTACTCCGATGACATTGCCAAGTTTGCGCCCCAGCCCTTCATGCGGGAGCTCAAGGAAACCGTGCTGATTTCGGGTCAGGCCAAGGGCTACGTGCGCAACTTCACCACCAAAAACCTGGACATCACCTACGGCCGCAACACCCGCGTGCGGGGCGACATTAACGTGGAAGGCCTGCCCAACTTCAAGGAGAGCTTTATTGAGATGCGCCTGCAGCCTTCGGTGGTGGACGGGCGCGACATCAAGCGGTATATTCCGGCGTCGGGCTGGCCTTACGTGCAGCGCCTGGGCACCGTGAAGCTGAAAGGGCAGTTTTTGGGCTTCTACAACGACTTCGTGGCCAACGGCTCCTTCCAGACGGCATTGGGCTCGGTGGTATCTGATGTGAACCTGAAGTTTAAGGACGACCCGCGCTACAGCAGCTACGAGGGCACGGTGCGCACTAACGGCTTCCAGCTGGGCCGGCTGCTGGGCGACGAAAGCGTGGTGCGCGACGTGACCATGAACGGCAAAGTGGCCGGTGTGGGTTTCGATTTGCGCACGGCCCGCCTCACGGCCAATGCCACCATTCCCAGCATCTGGCTGAACGGCTACCGCTTCCGCAACATCAGCACCAATGGCCGCTTTAGCCGCGAATCCTTCACCGGCAAAATAGCCGCCAACGACCCCAACCTGCAGTTCGACGCCGACGGCACCGTGGAGCTGAACCAGCAGCGCCAAGCCTTCGACCTGCGCGCCCGCATCCGCCGGGCCGATTTGCGGGCCCTGGGCCTCACTCGTCAGAGCGTAATTGTAGCTACCACCGCCGACGTGAAATTTAAGGGCTTGAAGCTGGATGAGCTGTTGGGGTACGCCCGCCTGCGCAACTCCCGCCTCAGCTACGCCGGCCGCAACGTGCCCATTGATACTTTGGACGTTGTGAGCCAGTACGGTGGGGGGCAGCGCCGCCTCACGGTACGCTCCGAGGTGCTGAACCTGGCCCTGGCTGGCAACTTCACGCCGACTACCGTGCTGCGCGACGTGACCACGCTGGTGGAGGAGTACCGCCTCAACTTTGCCAGCAACGACGCGGCCATTGCCGACTATTACCGCCGCAAGCGCCAGCGCCCCCTCCCCGACTATCAGATTGGCCTGAACCTGTATTTGAAGCGCCCCAACCCGGTGCTCCACTTGTTCATGCCCCAACTCACCATTTCGGATTCTACGGTTATTGACGGCTCCTTCCGCAACGGGCAGACTTCTATTTTCCAGTTGGGCGGGCGCGTGGCCGAAGTGCGCTACGACAGCCTACAGCTGCGTAATAATGAGTTCGACCTGACCACTTCCAAGCTGCCCTACCAGCCCGAGGTACTGGCTCAGGCCAGCGTAACCTCCGAGCGGCAGCGGGTGCCGGGGCTGGGCGCCACCGAGAAGTTCTACGTGGAGGGCGTCTGGGACCAGGAGCGCATCAACTTCTCCACTTCCCTGGCCCAGACCGGCACTACCAACAAGGCCCAGATCAACGGGGCGCTGGCTTTCCTGGATGATGCCGTGAAGGTTACCTTCCGGCAGTCGGGGGTGAATGTGCTGGGCAAGGAGTGGGCCATTGCCCCGGACAACTCCCTGGTTATTTCGGGCGGGGGCCGGGAGTTCGACTTCCAGAACGTAACGCTCAGCAACGGCAACCAGAGCATCAGTGCCCAGGGCTTTCTGTCGGAGAACCCCAACAAGCCGCTGGCTCTCACGGTGAAGGACTTCGAGCTATCTACTTTGAGCGGGCTGACTGGCACGCAGAAGTTTGGCGGCCGGGTAAACGCCCTGGGCACCATCAGCGGCGTGTACGGTCCGCTGGTTATTAATTCTACCCTTACTGTGGACTCCTTGCAGATGGGCAACGTGCTGATTGGCAACGTACAGGGCCGGGGCGACTGGGACAATGACCTGAAGCGCTTGGGCGTGAACCTGGATGTGGGCCGGGACCAGCAGCGCGTGCTGGCCGTAACCGGCTACATAGCTCCGGGTGCCGAAAAGCAGCAACTCAGCCTGACCGGCGTGCTCGATAATGCCCCGATCAAACTGGCCGAGCCTTTCCTGAACACCATCTTCCGGGATATGAGCGGTACCGGGGTAGGCACCCTGCGCCTGAACGGCCTGCTCTCGGCCCCGCAGCTTACTGGCAATATTGATGTGACGAACGGGCAGCTCACGTTCATTTACCTGGGCACCACCTACACTTTCTCTGACCGGATCCGGTTTTTGGAGGACCGCATTGCCCTGCAGAATATTACCGTGCGCGACCCCCAGGGCAATACCGGCGTGGTGAACGGCAACATCTACCAGCAGGGCTTCCAGAACATGCGCCTGGACCTCAACGCTTCTTTCCGCAAGCTGCAGGTGCTCAATACCACCCGCAAAGACAACGAGCTGTACTTTGGGCAGGCCTATGCCACCGGTACGGCCGTGGTGCGCGGCCCCGCCGATAACCTGTTTATCAACGTAACGGCCCGCTCCGAGGCTGGTACCCGGGTGTCGTTACCGTTCGATAACGCGGCCAAGGCCGAGCAGGCTAGCTACATCCGCTTCGTGAACCGCAACCTCTCCGATACGGCCCGCACGGCTCCGGTGCAGGTAGCTGGCACTACCGATTTATCGGGCATTCGGCTGAATATGAACCTGGATATTACGCCCGATGCCTACGTGGAGCTGCTACTCGACGAAAGCACCGGCGACATTATCCGGGGCTCGGCCACGGGGCAGCTGCGCCTAAACATTGATACCCGCGGCGACTTCAATATGTATGGGCAGGTAGAAATTGTGCGCGGCGCCTACAACTTTACCTTGCAAGGGCTGGTGAACAAGGAGTTTGTGGTGCGGCCCGGCGGCACTATTAGCTGGAACGGCGACCCGCTGGCCGGGGAAATGAACGTAACGGCTACGTACACGCAGCGCACCTCCTTGGCTCCTATCGTGTACAATACCGGCAACGCCTCCAGCTCCAACGCGGCGGTGGTGCCCGTAACGGCCGTTATGAATCTGAGCGGCCCGCTGCTGCAGCCCATTATTCGGCTTAACCTGGAGTTCAACGATATTCCCTCCTCCCTGGAAGGCGACCTAGCGCCGTTCTTTTCCGCTATCCGCAACGATGAGCAGGAGCTCAACCGCCAAGTGTTCAGCCTGATTGTGTTCCGCCAGCTCACGCCCATCGGCTCCCTGGCCGTTACGCGCCTGCAGGGCGAGAACAACGCCATCGGCAACTCCCTGGGCCAGATTATTTCTACCCAACTAGGTCTGCTGACGTCCCAGATTGACCCCAACCTGGAAATCAGCTTTAACCTGAACGGCTTGACCGCTGAGGATTTGCAGGCCCTGCAATTGCGCCTGAGCTACGCTTTCCTGAATGGCCGGCTGCGCATTACCCGGGAGGGCAGCATCAGCAGCAACACCACGGCCACTTCCGGCGGCACCACACCCATTGCCTCCTCACAGACCTCCTTCATCGGTGATTTGAGCCTGGAGTACTACCTGCGTCCCGATGGTAAGTTCCGGGCGAAGCTGCGCTACGAAACCACCCCCCGCGACCTGACGAGCTTCACCCAGGGCGTGAACCAGGCCCGGGCCGGCGTATCGCTCTTGCACACGGAGCAGTTTGATACCTTCCGGGAGCTGTTCTCGCGCAAGCGCCTGCGCCGCCGCGACCAAAACGCCCGCAAAGCCCGCGAACTTCAAATTGACGACGACCCCCGTACTGTTATGTGAGTTAGCGATTCGGTGATTTAGTGAGTTGGTCGTTCTGCTTGCGCAACCAACACGGCTAAACTGCCAACTCACTAAATCACAAACTCACTAAATCACCATTTCACCGCATGAACCGACCGACCCGCAAGAAGAAACTGGGGAGTTATCCGCACCTGATGGTGGTATTTAGTATTACCCTGGCCTTGCTAGTGATTGGGCTGTTCGGGCTGCTGCTGATTCATGCCCATAAAGTATCGACGCTGGTGAAGGAAAACCTGGAAATGCAGGTGTATCTGGAGCGGGGCCTACCCGAAACCCAACTGCTGCGCCTGCAACAGGACTTTGCGCGCAAACCTTACATAGCCCGCAAGGACGGGCAGCCCCAGGTACGCTTTCTTTCCAAGGAAGAAGGCGCCAAACAGCTCATCGACCAAACCGGGGAAGACTTCCAGCAGTTTCTCGGCGACAATCCCCTGCGCGACGCCTACCTGCTCAAGATTAACGCCGATTACGCCGATGCCCCCCAGCTGGCCCGCATCAAGCAGGAGCTGGGCCAGGAGGAAGGGGTGTTTGAGGTGGAGTACGTGGAAAGCCTGATTACCTCCGTGAATGAGAACCTGCGCAACGTGAGCTTGGTGCTGCTGGGTTTTGCGGCGGTACTTACGTTTGTGGTGGTAGTACTCATCAACAATACCATTAAGCTGGCCCTGTTTTCGCAGCGTTTCCTGATTCGGAGCATGCAGCTGGTGGGCGCTACCTCGGGCTTCATTCAGTGGCCATTTATGCGTCGGGCGGTGTGGCAGGGGCTGGTAAGCGGCCTGCTGGCCGGCCTGCTGCTGCTGGCCCTGCTCCAATACGCCTACCTACAATTGGCCGAGTTGCGGCTGCTGCAGGATGTGCGCCTGTTTGGGGCTCTGGCAGTGGCGCTGGTGCTGCTGGGCATGGGTATTGGATTCCTGAGCTCCTGGCGGGCGGTGCGCAAATACCTCAGCATGTCGCTGGACGAGTTGTACTGATTGGTTGAGGATTGCTGATAGTTACTATAAACTGTCATTCTGAGCGGAGCGAAGGACCTTATCACATTAGAACAACTTGCTCTCACGCTGGCCGTGCTGATAAGGTCCTTCGCTGCGCTCAGAATGACTATTTTAGTCATTCAACCGTTGATTCGTACCCTCAAAATTCAGGGTTGGTTGAATTTGCGCAGCATCTTCCGGCAACCCTCCTACCTTTGCCCTCATGGAACCGACTACTCCCCGCTTCGCCTTCGGGCCGCGCAACTACCGCCTGATGTTTGTCGGGCTGGCCGTGCTGGCCGCCGGCTTCATCACCATGACGCTGGACTCTGAGGATTACGGCGAAGGTTTTTTGGGCATTACCCTGGGGCCCATTCTGTTGGCCGTGGGCTTTATTATTGAGTTTTGGGCTATTATGGCCCGCCCCGGCGCCACGGCCCCAGTGGCCCAGGATGCTGCTACGGTGAACACCGTGCCCTCACAGCCGGCACCGGCCAAGCCCATCATCACCGCGCCTACCTACAAGCGCTAGTTCTTGCTTTTTTATCCATCAGGGAGGGTGTAGCCTGTTGTCGGTATCGGCAGGCGGCACGCTCCCTGCTGACTGTTACCCCCTGCTCCTATGTCGTACTGGCACGCGCTGTTGCTCGCCATTGTTGAAGGCCTCACTGAGTTTCTGCCGGTTTCCAGCACCGGGCACATGATTATTGTGGCCAACCTGCTGGGCATCGGGCAACTCCCCTTCACCGATACCTTTATCACCTCCATTCAGTTTGGCGCCATCTTGTCGGTGGTGGCCCTGTATTGGCGGCGCTTCCTGCAGAGCTTCGATTTTTACCTGAAGCTGGCCGCCGCTTTTATTCCTTTCGGCATTCTGGGCTTTCTGCTAAAGGATGTGATTGAGCGCCTGCTCAAGGACGTGAGCGTGGTGGCCTGGTCGTTGATGATTGGAGGTATTGTGCTGGTGTTCGTGGATAAGCTGTTCACCTCGGAGCGCAAGCAGGTAACTACGCCTAGCTTCGCCCAGGCCATCAAAATTGGCTTGTTTCAGTGCATTGCGCTGGTGCCGGGCGTGTCGCGCTCCGCTGCTACCATTGTGGGCGGCCTGGCGCAGGGCTTCGACCGGCGCTCCGCCGCCGACTTCTCGTTTCTGCTGGCCGTGCCGACCATGTTTGTCATTACGGCTTATCAGCTTTACAAAACCTTCAAAGTAGCCGCCCCCGGCGCCAACGACATCAAACTGCTGCTGTTCGGCAACGTGGTGGCCTTCATTGTGGCACTGCTGGCCGTCAAAACGTTCGTGGATTTCGTGTCGCGCTTCGGTTTCCGGGCCTTTGGCCTCTACCGTATTGCCGTGGGCCTGATCATCCTGATTATGCTGGCTCTGGGCATTCCGCTCAAAATTGTGTAGTTCTTCTTCAGACGCAGTTTTTCAGCAGGCAAAGCGCGGAGTTTGGGTTATCCAGCAGAGCGGAAACCCACATTCCGCGCTTTACTTGTTGTAGCCATTTGCTAGCCCCAGAGTCCGTACTTTTGCCGCTTCACGCTGCCGGACTACTTCGGCCCGCTACGGCGTACTACTACGTATGGAAAACCCTGAACTGAGCCCGGCCGCCGCCGCTGGCTTCGATTTTGAAACCGGCGAAGTGCTGCTGGTGGACAAGCCCCTTACCTGGTCGTCGTTTGACGTGGTGCGCAAGGTGAAGAATACGCTGCGCATCAAGAAAATCGGCCACGCTGGCACCCTCGACCCCTTGGCTACCGGCCTACTGATTCTGTGCACCGGCAAGAAGACCAAGCAAATCGACCAGATTCAGGCCCAGGAAAAGGAGTACACCGGCACGTTCCGCCTGGGCCAGACTACTCCTTCCTTCGACCTGGAAACGCCCGTGGATGAAGAAAAGCCCTACGCCCACCTTACCGAGGAGCAGATAAGTGCGGTTACGGCGCAGTTCACTGGGCTGCTGGAGCAAACGCCCCCGCTGTTTTCGGCCGTGAAGGTGAATGGGGAGCGGGCCTACGAGGTAGCCCGCCGCGGCGGCGAAGCCGAAATCAAGAGCAAGCAGATTACCATTCGGAAGTTTGAGCTTACGCGCATTGCCCTGCCCGAAGTGAATTTCCGCGTCACCTGCACCAAGGGCACCTACATCCGCAGCCTGGCCCGCGACTTTGGCGCCGCCCTGGGCTGCGGAGCCCACCTCACCAAGCTGGTGCGTACCCGCATTGGCGAGTACCACCTAGCCGATGCCCTGACGATGGACGCCGTTGAGGCCCTGCGCCCACCCCGCCCCGAGGGTGCCCCAGAGCGCCCGACCCGCCCGCGCCGGGAGCGGCAGCCCGAGCGGCGCGCCGGCCTGGAATACTTCCAGGCCACCCACTCTGCTCCCGGTGCCGCTGAACCATCGGCCGACGCGCCGGTTGCCTGATTCAGCCCGCCTTCTTCCCTTCTTCTCCGCGAAACGCCCCTTTCCATGCAGGTTATTCAGGATCCGGCTCAGTTTCCCTACCTCGGCAACGCGGTAGTTACCAGTGGCACCTTCGATGGCGTGCACGTGGGTCACCAGCAGATTCTGCGACGACTGCAGGAAGTAGCTCGCCACAGTCAGGGGCCTTCGGTAGTTATTACCTACTGGCCTCACCCCCGCCTGGTGCTGGGGCCGCCGCCCTCCCACTCTGAGCTGCTGGAATTGCGCCTGCTCAACACCCTGCAAGAACGCGCTGCCCGCCTGGCCTCGTTTGGGGTCGACTACCTGCTGGTGGTGCCCTTCACCCGGGAGTTTGCCGGCCTTACCTCGGAGGAGTTTATTCAGCAGATTTTGCTCCAAACGGTGGGCACCCGCAAATTGGTTATCGGCTACGACCACCGCTTTGGCCGCAACCGGGAAGGGGGTTTCGAGTATTTGCGTGCCCACTCAGCCCGCTATGGCCTGGAAGTGGAGGAAATTCCGCGCGAGGATGTGGATGCCGTGGGCGTGAGCAGTACCCGCGTCCGCCGGGCCTTGGAAGCCGGCGATGTAGCCACGGCCAACCGCTACCTCGGCTACGCCTACCCCCTCACGGGCACGGTGGTGAAGGGCCGGCAGTTGGGCCGCACCCTCGGCTGGCCCACTGCTAACGTATCTGCAGTTGAGCTGCTGAAGCTGGTGCCGGCCCGGGGCGTGTACGCTGTGTGGGCTACCACCGCCACCGGCGAAACCTGGCCCGCCATGCTCAATATTGGCGTCCGCCCCACCGTGGCCGGGGGCCTCAATCAAACCGTGGAAGCCCACTTGCTGGGCTTCGAGGGCGACCTGTACGACCAGCCATTGCAAGTGGAGTTTGTGGCCCGCCTACGCGACGAGCGAAAATTCAATGGCCTTGACGAGCTGAAAGCCCAACTGGCCCTAGATGCGGAGGCTGCCCGGTTGGCCCTGGCCTGATTGCCCTAGGCGTTGCCCCAAGCATTCCCGCATAGCAACACCTTGCCTATTTGCTATTAGTCGGGCTATTCTCTCAGCAAGCTCTGGCCCGCCACCTGCCTATCCGCTCGGCGTAATGGGAGTGCAAGAAGCGGCCGATTAGTGGCTGGAATAAGTGGCGGTACAATGCTAGAGCGTTCGGGTGGGCAGGTATTTTTACCGGGCATAATGCGCTACCGCTTACCTTTCCGTTCCAAACCCACCCATTCCTCTTATGATTACTAAAGTAGTAGCCGGCCCCCAGGCGGCGCTGGAAGGCCTCACCGATGGCATGACCCTGATGCTGGGCGGCTTTGGCCTGTGCGGCATTCCCGAAAACTCCATTCAGGAAATTCTGCGCCGGGGCGTACGGAACCTCACCTGCATCAGCAACAATGCCGGCGTCGATGATTTTGGCATTGGGCTGCTGCTCCAGACCAAGCAGGTGCGCAAAATGATTTCCAGCTACGTAGGCGAAAACGCCGAGTTTGAGCGTCAGTTGCTCAGTGGCGAGTTGGAAGTAGAATTGATTCCGCAGGGCACCCTGGCCGAGCGGTGCCGGGCCGGAGGGGCGGGCATTCCGGCCTTCTACACGCCGGCCGGCTATGGTACGGAGGTGGGCGAAGGCAAAGAGAGCCGGGAGTTCAATGGCAAAATGTACTTGCTAGAGACGGCCTTGCACGCCGATTTTGCCTTCGTGAAAGCCTGGAAGGGCGACACGGCCGGCAACCTCATCTTCAAGGGCACGGCCCGCAACTTCAACCCCATGATGGCCACGGCCGGCAAAGTAACGGTGGCGGAAGTAGAAGAGCTGGTACCGGCCGGGGAGCTGGACCCCAACCAGATTCATACGCCCGGCATTTTTGTGCAGCGCATTTTTGAGGGCCAGAACTACGAAAAGCGTATTGAGCAACGCACCACTCGGTCATAAGCCACTGCTTTTTGCGGCTCTGCTGTAGTTTTTCGGCTGTGGCCCGCCAACCAATCCGCTTTCTACCATGCTGACCTACTCCGCGCGGACGGGTATAATGCTGCTGACGTTGCTGCTGGCTTGCCTGCCAGTGGTGTTTGGCGGCTACGTGAACGAAACTGCGCAGTACCGCCCCACCACCCGGTACGTGGCCGGCCGCTGCACCCGCTACTGCGAAGCGCACGGCTGCCCCCACGCCACTGCCGCCAACAGCCCCGCCTACTGGCAGCTGCGGCCCCTCTACCACGCCACCATTGCGGCTTTGGCGGTTGGGGGAGCAACATGGTACGCCACAGCCAATATTGCGGTGTTTCTGGTGGCTATTCCGCTGCTGCTGCTCTTGCTCACGTATGGCTTCCTGCGCAATGCCGTGCTAATCCGGGGTTTGAAAAAACTGCGGCATGAGTAGTCGGCTTGCTCTTATTGACCAATTGGTTAGGCTGGCGTACTGGTATTGCACCGATTTTATGGTGAATCTGGCCGCCCGATGGCATATTTCTTACAACGAGGCTAACACCCGCATTCTGCTTCTGCTGATTCCTGGCTTGTTGGGGCTGTTAGTGCTTGCTCACCTTGTCCAGCGGCGGCAGATGCGGAAACTGCGCTGCGCCCTTACTTCCACCTCTCTCTGACCCCCACCCCATTCTTATGCTTGATAAACACGGTATTGCCCGGCGCATTGCGCAGGAAGTTCAGAACAACTCGTATGTAAACCTGGGCATTGGCATTCCAACGCTGGTGGCCAACTATATTCCGGCGGGCATCAATGTGGAGCTGCAAAGCGAAAACGGCCTGCTGGGTATGGGCCCCTTCCCCACCGACGCGGAAGTGGACCCCGACCTCATTAATGCCGGCAAGCAGACGGTAACCACCCTGCCCGGCTCCAGCATCTTCAGCTCTGCTGATTCCTTCGGCATGATCCGGGGAGAGCATGTGGACCTGACTATTCTGGGGGCCATGGAGGTCTCGGAAACCGGCGACATTGCCAACTGGAAAATTCCGGGCAAGATGGTAAAAGGCATGGGCGGCGCCATGGACCTGGTAGCCTCGGCCAAAAACATCATCGTGGCCATGCAGCACGTGGCCCGCGACGGGAGCAGCAAGCTGCTGCCGGCCTGCACGCTGCCCATCACCGGCCTGCGCTGCGTCAAGAAGATTGTGACGGAGCTGGCCGTGCTGGACGTAACTCCCGATGGTTTTGTATTGCGGGAACGGGCTCCGGGCGTTACGGTAGAGCAAATTCAGGCGGCCACGGCCGGGAAGCTCGTTGTGCGTGGTGAAATACCGGAAATGACCGGCGTTTGAGGAAAGAGGCGAGTAACTAAACTGTCATCCTGAGCGGAGCGAAGGATCTTATTACGTTGCAACGGTTTGTTCACGTGTGATAAGGTCCTTCGCTCCGCTCAGGATGACAACTTTTTTACTGCCTCACCACTTCAAAAAAGCCGTGGCCAGAATATGTTGAGCGGCCTCACGGGTGAAGTGGGAGAAGCAGCGCCGGAAGTGAGCCAGGGCCTCGGGTGGGGGCAGGCTACCAGCCCGCACGGCCTCTACCAAGTGGCGCGCCAGCTCGTCGGGTTGGCTGGTGAGGGCCGGAAACTCGTGTTCCTGGCAGTAGCGCCGCAGCACCTCTACCCGCAGGCCAGGTATTGCCCCCGGTACCTGGCGCAGCAACTGCTCCATCAGGAGCTGCACCTCATCCAGAAACAGCGTGCGTATCAGGCCGGGCGGGGTGGGCACCGGCTGGCCGGCCGCCGCGGTAAGCAGCACGGCCGCCGGACTGCGGGGCTCCCAGCGGTCCGGCTCGGGCGGCGCGCACAGCCAGGCCGTCGCCGGAAACTGCTCCGGAGTTTGCAGCACCGAGGCCAGGGTTTGCATACGTTGTTCGGGAAGAGCCACGCGGCAAGGTACGCAGGAACCCGACAGCAGGCCCGGCAACGGCTGGAGCGGGAGTAGTACCGGCGAGGCGGGCCGCGTATCTTAGGGCACCCGGTTTCCGGCTACCGGCCCTTTTCTGCTTGCGTATGCGCTACTATTACTTCCTGATTTTCTGCGGCTTGCTCTCGGGCACGGCAGCAGTAGCTCAAACTTCGCCCATCATTACCCGCGCCGATATGCCGGTGCCCACGGATACGCTCCGCCAGAGTATGGCTGCGCCCGGGTTGCCAGCCAATGCCCCGCCCCTCACCCGCAACGGCCCCAACCAAACCTGGAACTACGGCGGGCTGGTGGCTACGGCCCAGAATGTGGCGCGCTTCACGGCTGTTCCCAATCAGCCGCTTTACACCTTCACGTTCAACTCCATTCTCAGCGGGGCTAACCGGGCAACGGTGGCGGCCCCGCAGACAGTGCCCGTCCCGCCCGGCCTCACCCTGCCCATCACCGACCCGTATCAGTTTTTCAACGCTTCCGCGGCCGATTTTCGCTCGGTAGGGTACGGCGGCACCCTGGCCGGCACGGCCGTACCCGTAACGTATGCTTCGGCCGCGGAGCAGGATATCATTTATCGGTTTCCGCTGAGCTACGCCAGCCCCGCCGATTCCAGCCGGTCATTTTTCAGCATCAACATTCCGGGTACCGGCTACCTAAGCCAGCGCCGTAAGCGGGTAAACAAGGTAGATGCTTGGGGCATGCTCACTACCCCTTACGGCACGTTCCAAGCAGTGAGAGTGGTTACCCGCCTGGAGGATTATGACAGCCTCTCGGCCGGGGGCATCAACCAAGGCTTCACCTTGCCCGTGATGCGCCAGTACAAATGGCTGACTCCGGGCCAACACGTGCCGCTACTCACCATCACTACCTCGCAAGTAGGCGCCCAGGAAGTTGTTGCGGAAGTGGAGTACCGTGACGTATACCGCCGCATCGCCGGCCCACTGTCTACTGCCCGGGTTCTGCCGGCTTCATCGGCTCCAATGTACCCCAACCCCCTGCCGGCCGGCCGCAATCTGCGGCTGGGACTAGCGGGTGCAGCCACCGTTACGGCTACTGACCTGGCGGGCCGCTTGCTGTTTGAACGCCGGGTACTCGCTCAGAATGGCACAGCGGAAATTCCGGCAGATGCCTTTGGTACTTTCCGGGGCGTGGCCCTGCTGCGGGTGCAAACCACGGCCGGTGCGGCCGTGCGCCGCGTGGTGCGCGAGTAGTGGCCCGGCTGACACTTTTTGTCACCGAAGTTGTTGTGCTGCCGTACTAGCAGCAGCCGGCTCGCCGGAGCTGGTACCTTTGCGCCTTTCTCCCGACTCTCATTCTCTGAACTTATATGGCCACGAACTCCACTGGCAAAACGGGCGGCAGCCACGCCAAAAAAGGCGGTGCCACTACTACCGAGCGCCTCACGCCCACGGCGGTACCAGCCCACAAACTGGTGTTGCGCGCCCTGAAACGCTCCGATTTTAAAGTAGTGCAGGAAATCATGGACAAGGTGTACTCCAACATGGAAGGCGCCTGGTCGCAGGAAGAGTACAACGCGCTGCTCAAGAAATTCCCGGAAGGCCAAATCTGCATCGAAGACAATGGGCAGGTAGTGGCCGCGGCCCTGGCCATCATTGTGCAGTATTCCGACTTCGGCGACCGGCACACCTACGCCAAAATCACGGGCCACGGCAAGTTTGACACCCACAACGCCGACGGCGACACGCTGTATGGCGTGGACGTGTTCGTGGACCCTGAGTACCGCAGCCTGCGCCTGGGCCGCCGCCTCTATGACGCCCGCAAGGAGCTGTGCGAAAACCTAAACCTGCGCGCTATGGTGGCCGGCGGCCGCATTCCCGGCTACAACCAGTATGCTGAGGAAATGACGCCCGCCAAGTACGTAGAAATGGTGCGCAACAAGGAGCTGGTTGACCCCATCCTCACCTTCCAGCTCTCCAACGACTTCTACGTCCGCAAAATCATTCGGGGGTACCTGCCCTACGACTCCGAAAGTAAGGCCTACGCCACGCTGCTGGAGTGGATTAACGTGTACTACGATGAGGAATTTGACAAGCTGATTGGCAACCAGAAGTCCAACGTGCGCATTGGCATTGTGCAGTGGCAGATGCGGGCTACCAAGAATCTGGAGGACTTTTTCCAGCAGATTGAGTTCTTCGTGGATACTGTGTCAGGCTACAAGGCCGACTGCGTACTGTTCCCGGAGTTCTTTAACGCCCCCATGATGGCCCTCACCAACGAGGAGTCGCCCTCGGTGGCCATCCGCTCCATGGCGGCCTTCACCGAGCCCATCAAAACCAAGATGATGGAGCTGGCCGTGAGCTACAACATCAACGTTATTGCTGGATCCATGCCGCTTTACGAGGAAGGCAAGCTGTACAACGTGAGCTACCTCTGCCGCCGCGACGGCACCGTGGACGAGCAGTATAAGCTGCACGTAACGCCCGATGAGGCCAGCTATTGGGGCATGCGCGGCGGCGACAAGCTGCGCACTTTCGATACGGACTTTGGCAAAATCGGCATCCTGATCTGCTACGACGTGGAGTTCCCCGAACTCTCGCGCATGCTGTCGGATGAGGGCATGAAAATTCTGTTCGTGCCCTTCTGGACGGATACCAAAAACGCGTACCAGCGCGTACGGCTCTGCGCCCAGGCCCGCGCCATCGAAAACGAGTGCTACGTAGCCATTACCGGCTCGGTGGGCAACCTGCCGCGCGTGGAGAACATGGACATCCAGTATTCGCAGTCGGCGGTGTTCAGCCCCAGTGACTTCGCGTTTCCCCACGACGCCATTGTGGCCGAGGCCACGCCGAACACGGAGATGACCCTCATTGCCGACCTCGACCTGGACTTGCTGAAAGACCTGAACACGAGCGGAGCCGTGCGCAACCTGCGCGACCGGCGCAAGGATTTGTACTCGCTGAGCTGGTCGAAGAAAACGGAGCGCGACGACGAGCTCCTGGCCCAGGGCGAGGAGCGTGCGCCTAAAACAGCTAGCCGCCGCAAAGCGGTATCGGCTGGGTAAGACCATACCAGCGCAACTTCTTTTCAGAAACGGCCCGTCAGGTTAAACCTGACGGGCCGTTTTGGTATATGTTGTAGGTACACGTTTTTGGCATTTCGCCCGCAAAAAGCACCTTTTGAGACCCTTTAGATTAAAAATCAATTAAATATCAATATAGAGCAAGCCAAATTCATAGAAGAGCTCGTATCTGAAACGCCTGCTATGGGCATACCATTAACCAGTTCATTCATTCACCAACTCTACTACCCTTTTCATGTCTACATTTTCTACTCGCCGCAAGGCCTTCCAACGGGGCGGCCTGCTGCTGGGCGCACTGGGTTTGCTCGGTTTTTCCTCCGCCTCCGCCCAAACGGTATACGGCCTATCCAGCACTGCTTCGCCGGCCGTAGTGAGCTTGGTTTCATTCGATGCCGCCACTCCAGGTACCCTAACCTCCACCGTGGCCATTACCGGTTTCACGGCCGGCCAGGCCATTGTCGGTATTGATTTCCGGCCGAACACGGGTGAGCTGTTTGCCCTGGGCTACAACTCCAGCAACACTCAGGCGCAACTGTACACCATCAACCGCACTACTGGTATTGTTACGCCCGTAGGCAGCGCCCTCACTCTGGACCTGGGTACCAACATCCTGCGCATCGGCTTCGACTTCAACCCCACCGTGGACCGCATTCGGGTGACGGCCGATAACCGTAAGAACTTCCGCCTGAATCCCAACAACGGGGCCCTGGCCGCCACCGACGGTACCCTGACCTACGCTACCACTGACGCTAACGCAGCGCAGACCCCGGGCGTGGGCTCCTCAGCCTACACCAACAGCTACATTGGAGCTACGGGCACCACGCTCTACAACCTCGACGAAGCCAACAACCGCCTGGTAAGCCAGATTCCGCCGAATGATGGAACGCTGAACAGCATTGGTACGCTGGGCGTAAGCGTGAATGGCGCCCTCCAGGCTTCTGATCTGGACATTTACTTCAACCCCACTACCGGCACCAACACGGCTTACCTGTCGGTAGCTACGCCTACCGGCCTTACCGCCGCTACCACTACGCTGTACACGGTAAACCTGGCAAACGGGACTACCACGCAGGTGGGCAACATCGGTACCGGAGCTTTTGTAGCCGTAACGGATATTGCCTTCCAGATTACGCGCCCGGCCACGCTGCCGGCCGTTACGGGCAACCTGGCCTACGCGCTGGCGGGCACCAACCTGCTTACCTTCGACACGGCCCAGCCTAGCCTGATTCGGACCTCCGTGGGTATTACGGGAGTACCAACTACCCAAACCATTGTGGGCATGGATGTGCGCCCGCTCAACAATGCGCTGTATGCCCTGGGCTACAATGCCACCGACCAAACCGGTCAGCTTTACACCATTAATGCCACTACCGGGGTTGCTACTTCGGTAAGCAACGTGCTGGCCCTGCCGCTGGGTACTGGCAGCATTGGCTTCGACTTCAACCCGACCGTTGACCGGATCCGGATTGTGGGCGTGAACCGTGCTAATTTCCGGATTAACCCGAACGACGGTACTGCTGCTCCTACCGTGGATGGTACCATTGCGTACGCCACCGCCGATGCCAACACGGCTGCTACTCCGGCACTAGGCTCAGTTGCCTACACCAACAGCTACGGCGGCCCCGCTGATGCTACCCGCACCACTACCCTGTACGGGTATGATGAGGCGCTCAACATTCTGGTTACCCAGAACCCCCCAAACAACGGTACGCTTAACACGGTAGGCGCCTCGGGCGTAACGGTTACGGCCGGCCAGAACGTGGATATCGACATTTTCAGCCCCGCCGCTGGTACCAACACGGCTTACCTGACTGCCACCACGGGTACTTCGGCCAACTCCAGCCTGTACTCCCTGAACCTGACTACCGGTGCCGCCACCTCCCCGGCCCTAATCGGGAATGGAATTACGGTGCGGGATATTGCCATTGCTGGTGCAGCAGGCGTAACTACTGGTACTCGGCAGCCAGCCGTAGCTACTGGCTTCAGCCTCTACCCCAACCCCGTTACCGACCAGGCCCAAGTAAGCTTCCGCCTGCCCCGCGCCGGCCAGGCCGAGCTGACGCTGACCGATGCCCTGGGCCGCACTGTTGAGCACCGCGCCATGGGCACCTTGTCGGCCGGCGGGCACCAAATGCCCTGGAAGCCTACCGCAGCCCGCGCTGGCGTGTACTTCCTACGTCTGACGGTAGATGGTGAGAATGCCGGTATTCAGCGCCTGATGCTGGAGTAATCCGGTATTGCACTTCGGTGATATACGTAAAAAAAAGGCCTGCTCCGTTTCGGGGCAGGCCTTTTTCGCTGTAAAGTTTCATCCGTTAAGCATGAGGACTCTCCTGAGCGGCCAGGTGGGCATGGTCGCGGAGCACAGTGCGCAGGAAGGCTTCATCGGGCAAATCGGTGCGGATACCAGTGAGGTCTTTGACTTTGGTTGCCAGCTCATTAAGCAGCACGTAGTTTTCGGAGGCGGAAGCTTTGTGCAGTAGTTGCCGCACGGTGGCTACATCGTGGTCGGCGAGGTTGGCCGCCTCCGGGAACACCACCACGTAGCCAGGCTCCGTAAACGAGGGGGCCAGCACGCCCCCGGCCTGCCGAGCCCGCACACGCACCACGGCCGTACCCGCCGCAATATCCCCGGTGCGCTGCCCGCGCCCATTAGCCAGCACAACTACCAGTGCCACCAACCCGCTAAACATGACCGTATCCACGATGCGCAGCAGCCAGCGGATGAGGTAGTCGCCGAAGCGGGGCGGGGTGCCATCCAGGCGCACCACCTTTATATCCCGGGCCTTTTTGCCGATGCTTTGCCCATTGAACAATATCTCACTCGCCAGATTGTAGAACACGTAAGGGATGCCGCACAGAATTATGACAATACTGCCCATCACCAGCTCTGAGGCTTCGGAGTAGACGGTTAAGCCAACTACCACGCCTATCCAGGCAAACAGAATAATGTTGTCGATGATGGCAGCCAGGGCCCGGTCGCCCACGCTGGCTACCTCATACTCCAGGCTGACGTTTTGGGTAGTTTGAATGCGGATGGTGCTCATACTGACGACGACAAACAATAGAAACAGAAAACATGCGGGCCGAAACGGAAATTTTCCCAATCTTCGCAGGGCCGGCCCGCTGTGCAAATTACAGGCTGACCGGCAAACCCCCGAATCTGCCGCTCGTCAATTTTTATCCGGCTGCCCCCAGCCTGCTTATTAGAAAGTAACAGGATTATGCGCGAAGCCGTTTTTCTGCGTCAGAACGAAGCCCGGTGGAAAGAGTATGAGCAGCAGACCACGGGCCCCGAGGAGCTGGCCGCCCGCTTCATAGCCCTCACCGATGACCTGGCCTACGCCCAAACGTTTTACCCCGGCTCCCCCACCACCCAGTACCTCAACGACCTAACCGCCCGCCAGCACCAGGCGCTGTACAAAAACAAGCCCGAGTCGACGGGGCGGTTCCGCCAGTTCTGGGCTCAGGAGCTGCCGCTGCTGGTGGCGCAGCATCACCGCACCCTAGCTAGTGCCCTGCTCCTCTTCGCGCTGTTCACGGCCATTGGAGCCCTGTCGGCGGCCTATGATGAGTCGTTTGTGCGCGTGGTGCTGGGGGATGCTTACGTAAACCAGACGCTGGAGAATATCGAGAAGGGCGACCCAATGGCCGTGTACAAACGCCACAACGAAACGCTGATGTTCCTGGGTATTACGGCCAACAACATCTACGTGGCCCTGATGACTTTTGCCCTGGGTGCCACGGCCGGACTGGGCACTATCTGGGCGCTGTTTCGCAATGGTATTATGCTGGGCTCCTTCCAGTATTTCTTCTACCAGAAAGGCGTACTGCTGCCTTCCCTGCTCACCATCTGGATTCATGGCACCCTGGAAATATCGGCCATTGTGCTGGCGGGCGGGGCCAGCCTGGTAATGGCGCGGGGCATGCTATTCCCAGGCACTTACACCCGGGCTCACGCCTTCCGTGAGGCTGCCCGCGACGGGCTGAAGCTGGCTATTGGCCTCGTACCCATCTTCGTGGTGGCCGGCTTTCTGGAAGGCTTTGTCACGCGCCACACCGAAATGCCCATGTGGCTAAGCCTGCTGATTATCGGGTTGTCGGCCGCCTTCATCATCTGGTACTTTGTAGTGTATCCGCGCCGGTTGGCCGCCCGCCGCTAAGTTTTCTCTCGTCTTTTCTTTATTCAGCTATATGCAGCAGAAATTTACCCAGGAAGCCGAGTTCCGGCAGGAGCGGGACTTTGGACAGAAGATTGGGGCCACGTTTGAGTTTCTGGCCGCTCACTGGAAACCGCTGGGCAAGTGCCTGCTATACTTTGTGCTGCCGGCAGCAGTGCTTACCGGCTTGGGTATGGGCTTTTCCCAAACACAGATGTTCAGCGGTAGTAGCTTGCCTCTTATGCTTGGTAGCGGCCGGTTCTCCACCTTGTCGTACATGGGGCCGGCTTACTGGCTGGGGCTGGTGGCTTCCCTCATCGGCTATATTCTGCTGGGCTCCACTGTTTACGGCTACCTGCGGGCCCGCCTGGATACCCCAGCCGAGCAAATTATTACTCCTGGCCAAGTGTGGCAGTATGTGACTCGTTACTCGCCCATGTTGCTGCTCAGCAGCGTGGTGACCATTCTCATCGTCGTGGTTGCCAGCATGTTTTTGCTGATTCCGGGTATCTATCTGGGGGTTGCATTGAGCTTGGTTTGGGCAATTCAGGTACTGGAAGAGGGCGGTGTTGGCTACAGCTTACGGCGCAGTATGAACCTTATCAGCGGCAAGTGGTGGTCTACGTTTGGCCTCACGATAGTAGTGAGTATTATTATTGGGATGATGGGGGCCATATTTCAGGTTCCGCAATACCTGGCCATTTTCGGCAAAGCCCTGCACTGGGACTTTCTATCGTCGGATCTGCTCATGATTGTGAGTGGGATTGTGGCGGCGGCTGGGCATCAGCTGCTGTACTCGATACTGATGGTGGCTATAGCGTTTCAGTACTTCAACCTGGTAGAGCGCAAGGAAGGGTATGGCCTCCGGATGCAGGTAATGTCGTTGGGCAACGCCCCGGCTCCCACGGTAGCCAACCAGCACCTGCGGCCCGATGACGAAGGTGAGTACTAGCCGGCCCGTCAGCTACGTCTTCCGTATTCCGTTGTTTATTGCCTCCCGCGCGTGTCTGTTCCTATCCGTTTTCAACTAGTGCGCCGCTACGGTTGCGCTGCCCTGGCCCTGGTGTGGCTAAGCGCCGCGCTGCCCTCCTACGGTCAGGCCCCCGACAGCACACTTCAGCAGCAACAGGTTGAGGGCCGGGCGCTAAACCGCCTGATACCCGCCGATGCGGCCCCGGCTCCGCGCCTGCGTCGCCCCTCCGAGGAGCACCTACGCGACCTGCGGGGGCAGCGGGATTTTCGGTACGTGGAGGGCAAAAGTGAGAACAGTGAATCCTGGTCGTTTTTGGGCCCTTTCTGGCGGTGGCTGGCCGAGGTGCTGGATACGCCCGCCGGGCACTTTACCTGGAAGTATGGTATCTACGCCCTAATGGTGGCAGCCCTGGTATTTGCCGTGCTCAAGCTCATGCAAGTAGACCTGACCCGGGCTTTCGGCCGCGCCCCGCGCCCGGCCGGCCTGAGCTACGATACCGAAACCGAAGACCTGAACACGCTGAATATTGACGCGCTGCTGGCCCAGGCCGAAGGCGAGAACAACTACCGCCTGGCCGTACGGCTGGGCTACCTGCAGGTGCTACGGCAGCTTTCCGACCAGGGCCTCATCCGCTGGCAGCCCGACAAAACCAACCACGACTACCTCTATGAACTGCCGGTCGGGCCGCTGCCGGAGGCATTCCGGGAGCTTACGCGCCAGTTTGAGTACGTGTGGTACGGAGAGCAGGACGACCTCTCGGCAGCTGACTACGAGCGGGCCCGCACTACCCGCCAAGCGTTTCAGCGCCGCCTTTCCTCCACTCGCCAAGCTGCTTAACTCAGTTATTACATGACAACGTTTCGGTGGTATTTGGTGGGGCTGGCGCTGCTGTTGGGGGCTTACGTAGCCGTGGAGTATTACCGCCCTAAACCCCTCGACTGGCGCCCCACTCTTCAAAACAACGATAAGATTCCGTACGGCACCTACGTCCTGTTTCAGGAGCTGCCCGATTTGCTAGGTGCTTCCCGCAACCAGGTGCAGCCCATTCGGGTGCCCATCTATAGCCAGATTGAGGGGGTAGATGAGGACAAGGCGAGGTCAGAAAACCTGGCGGGCCGGGACGACGCAACAGAAAACGCACCAGTTGCCGACTCTGCTCAAACGGCCTCTACTGATTGGGCCACCGACTCCGTGCAGACCGGCTCCGAAGCTACTTCTAGCCGGCTCCCAACTGAAGATGGTGCGGAAGCTGACGATGATGCGGACTACGCAGCGGGCCTCGAAGCCGGAGATTTCACGCCGGCCACCTACCTCTTTGTGGCCCCCAGCTTTGAGCTGAGCCGTCTGGATTGCCGCTCCTTACTGCGCCACGTAGCCCGCGGCAACGACGTACTGGTGGCAGCCAATGAGTTCAATTACTTCTTCGCCGACACCCTGGGCTTTGCCGTCCGCCCAATTTTTCCGCCCCTGAGAACCAACCCCAATGGCTCCCGCAGCCTGCTGCAGGACTCCGTACAGCTGCGGCTCCGCAACCCAGGGCTGGCCCGCCAGGCCGGCGCTTCGTTCCGCCTGCCCGCGCAGGCCCTGACTGCCCGACTGCTGGCCCGCCCCAATTTGCCGGCCAAAGCTACCTCCTTGGCCACTGATGAGCAGGGCCGCACAGTGCTGCTGCGGGTTCCGCACGGGCGAGGCCACGTCTATGTTTGCTCGGTGCCGCTGGCGTTCAGCAATTATTTCGTGCTGCAGCCCCGCACCGGCAATTTTGCCTTCGCGGCCCTCTCCTACCTGCCCACTGGTCGGCCCGTGTGGTGGGATGAGTACCAGAAACAGGGGCGGCGCGGGGAACAGTCGTTGCTGCGGGTGCTCATGGACCACGATGCCCTGCGCTACGCCACCTACCTCACGCTGCTGGCGGCGGTGTTGTTTGTGGTCTTCGAGGCCCGGCGGCGGCAGCGCGTTATTCCGGTACTCAAGCCCTTGCCTAATACCACCCTACTCTTTACGCGCACCGTGGCCGGCCTCTACCGTCAAGACCGCAACCACCAGCTCATTGCCGAAAAGAAAATCGGGCTGTTTCTGGAGCACCTGCGCACCCGCTACCACGAGCCCAGCCTTGATTTAGGCGAAGCTGATACCCGGGAGCGACTGGCCCAGAAGACCGGTATTCCACGCGCCGATATCGACGCACTGAGCCGCCGCCTCAACTTTGTACTCACAGCCCGGCAGGTTTCTGATGCCGAGTTGCTGGCTCTCAACAAGGCTATCAACACCTTCCGGCAGGCAGCAGCTTAGAATTGTACTTATCTTTTAAACTGTCTTATTCCGTTATATAATTATTCCGTTGCTCAGCGTATTGATCATAATAAGCGTAATTGCAGCCAATATACATTTTATCAAATGTAATTATATCATAGCTCAACTTTCGTCATTTCACCACTTCCCAACATGGATTCCTCGTTTCCTTCCGCCACTGATCCGGCTTCTTCTCAACCACCGCTAGCGCCCGAAGCTACTACTGCTACCGATTCTTTTGCCCCGCGCACCGACCTCAGCCACCTCAGCCGCCACGCCGACGCCATTCGGCAGGAGTTGGGCAAGGTGATTGTGGGCCAGCAGGCCCTGGCCGAATTGCTACTGGTGGCCCTGCTTGCCGACGGCCACGTGCTGCTGGAAGGTGTGCCGGGCGTGGCCAAAACCCTCACGGCTAAACTGCTGGCCCGCACCCTGAGTGTGCCGTTTAGCCGCCTGCAGTTTACCCCCGACCTGATGCCCTCCGATGTACTGGGCACCTCCGTGTTCCGGCCCCAACAGGGCGAATTTGAATTCCGACCCGGTCCCATCTTCGCCAGCGTAGTGCTGATTGATGAAATCAACCGGGCTCCGGCCAAAACGCAGTCGGCGCTGTTTGAGGTAATGGAGGAGCGGCAGATAACCCAGGATGGCACCCGCTACGCCATGCCCGCGCCCTTCGTAGTATTGGCCACGCAAAACCCGGTGGAGCAGGAAGGCACCTACCGCCTACCCGAAGCCCAGCTAGACCGTTTTCTGTTCAAGCTGAATGTGGGTTACCCCACGGTGGAGGAAGAAATTGCCATTCTGCAGGGTCACCACGCCGGCTTTGGCGGTACCCCGCTGGATGCAGTGCGCGCCGTAGTGTCGGCCGAGGATTTGCAGCGGCTGCGGGAGCAGGTGCGCCGTCAGCACGTAGAGCCTAAGCTACTGGAATATATTGCCCGCCTGGTCGGCCAGACGCGCGCCCATAAGGGCCTGTACCTGGGCGCTTCGCCCCGGGCCTCGCTGGCCCTGCTCAATGGCGCCAAAGCCCTGGCCGCCCTGCGTGGCCGCGACTTCGTTACGCCCGAGAACATTCAGTATCTGGCTCCCATGGTACTGCGCCACCGCATTCAGCTCACGCCGGAGCGCGAAATGGAAGGCGGCACGCCAGATGATGTAGTAAAGCAGATTCTGCAGCAGATTGAGGTGCCCCGGTAGAGTGTATCACGTATCTACTTGCACGTCATCCTGAGCTTGCCGAAGCATCTATGCTGCTTCGGCGGATTCGGTACAATGCGCATTGATTACCCTCGGTAGAGATGCTTCGGCAAGCTCAGCACGACGTTTACTAGTCCTTCCCTCTTGAAATCCTTCTTCCTTACCTCCCGCTTTTTCCTGCTCACTACGGCCCTGATTGTAGGGCTGGTGGTAGCGTTTTTCCTGCCGGGCTGGCTTACGCCGGTGCTGCTGGCGCTGGGCCTGGGGCTGGGCCTTACGGTAGTGGATGTGGTGCTGCTGTACGCGGGCGGCGGCAGCGTATTCGGGCGGCGGGTGATGGGCGACAAGCTGGCCAATGGCTCAGACAACGACATTGCCATCTACCTCGAAAACCTGTACCGCTTTCCGGTACAAACCGAGACGATTGACGAAGTACCCCACCAGTTTCAGCGGCGCGACGTGCTATTCAAGACTGGCATTCGGCCCGGCGAAACCGGCATTATTCGCTACCAGCTGCGGCCTACCAAACGGGGCGAATATGAGTTTGGGGCGGTGAACGTGTACGTGGCTTCCCCGCTGGGGCTGGTGCGGCGGCGCTTCCGGTTTGATGACAGCCGGGTGGTGCCGGTGTACCCCTCGTTTCTGCAGATGCGGCAGTATGAGCTGTTGGCCATTCATAACCGCCTCACCGAAGTGGGCGTGAAGCGTATCCGGCGGGTGGGGCACAGTATGGAGTTTGAGCAGATTCGGCCCTACGTAACCGGCGACGACCCGCGCAACATCAACTGGAAGGCCACCGCCCGCCGGGCCGGTACGCCGGGCGCGGCCGATACCCTGGTGGTCAACCACTACCAGGATGAGCGCGCCCAGCAGGTGTACTGCCTCATTGATAAGGGCCGGGTGATGCGCATGCCGTTCGAGGGGCTGAGTTTGCTGGACTACGCCATCAACGCCACGCTGGTGGTTAGCAACATTGCCTTGCTCAAGCACGATAAAGCCGGGCTGTTCACCTTCTCGCACCAGCCCGGGGCCATGCTGCCCGCCGACCGGCGCAGCGGCCACCTGCGCAAGCTGATCGAGGTGCTGTACCGCCAGAAAACCAAGTACCTCGAAACGGACTACGAGCGTCTCTACATTTCGGTGCGCAGCCACATTCGCCAGCGCAGCCTGCTGATTTTGTTCACCAACTTTGAAACCCTGCACGGCATGCAGCGGCAGCTGCCCTACCTGCGCCGCATGGCCAAAGACCACCTGCTGCTGGTGGTATTCTTCGAAAATACCGAGTTGCGCTCCTACCTCGATGGTCCCACCGCTACCACCCAGGATGTGTACAACCAGACGGTAGCCGAGAAATTTGCCCAGGAGAAACGGCAGATTGTGCGGGAGCTGAACCGCTACGGCATCCATGCCCTGCTCACCGCTCCTCAGAACCTGACGGTCAATACCATCAACAAATACTTGGAATTTAAGGCCCGGGGCCTGATTTGAGGCTACTTGTTACTGCGAGGTGGTAGCCGAAGCAACCTACCCTTCTCATAGCGCCTAACTTCAGCCTCTTCAAAAGCCCCTGATACCCACGCTGGTATCAGGGGCTTTCCTTTTCTCAGGACTTCGCACCGAAAAAAGGCAGGACTACTTCGCGCTGCTCGCAATGGCAGACGGTTACAGTGCCTTTATCATTCAGGGTCATGCGCTGACACGGGTAGTTGCCGCTTCTGGCCCGGGGCTTGCTACCTTCGTCGTACCGCCTTACTTGCCTTTCCTGCCCATGCGCTTCCTCCTTTCTGTATTCGCCCTGCTGCTGTCAGCCCCGGTTTACGCCCAGCCGGCCCCACCCGATTCCCGGATGTTGCTGCCAGCACCGGTGCAGGCCAACTGGGGTAACAGCCGCTTTACAATAAAGTCTGATTTTACCTGGCAGGTATTTACGCCCACCCAAACTGCCGCCAGCCAAGCCACCGACTCGGCCGTGGCGGAGGCCGTGGAGCGGCTGGTGCTGCCGGTGTTGCTGCCGGGCCGGACCAAGACTGTATCCCGTCGGCGGACTTCGCCCCTGCCCACGGCGGCGCTGGTGCTGCAGTACGGTCGCCCCGGCAGCCTGCTCACGGTGGGCGAGGATGAATCGTATACGTTGCGGGTAACGCCCATGGGTGTGGCGCTGAACGCACCCACGCACCTGGGCATTTTGCGCGGATTGGCTACGCTGCGGGAGCTGGCATCTCCCACCAAGTCAGGCGGCTCTACGCTGCCCGAAGTGGACGTGATGGACGCGCCCCGCTTTCCGTGGCGGGGGCTGTTGCTAGATGGGGCCCGCCATTTTATGCCCCTGTCCGTTATCAAGCGCAACCTGGATGGCATGTGGGCCACCAAGCTCAACGTGCTGCACTGGCACCTCTCCGACGACCAAGGCTTCCGGGTGGAGAGCAAGCTGTTTCCGCGCCTGCACCTAGTGGGCGGGCAGGGGCAGTACTACACGCAGCAGCAGATTCGGGAGGTGGTGCGCTACGCTGGGCGGCGCGGTATTCGGGTGGTGCCGGAGCTCGATATGCCGGGCCACGCCACTTCCTGGCTAGCCGCCTACCCGCGCCTGGCCTCCAACGACTCCACCTACGGCGTGGCTACGCGGTGGGGCGTGCTCAACATTGCCATGGACCCCACCCGGGAAACTACCTACAGCTTCATCGACTCATTGCTGAGTGAGGTGACGCCTTTATTCCCCGACCCCTACTTCCACGTAGGCGGCGACGAAAATGACGGCCGGCAGTGGCGGCGCAACCCGCGCATTGCGGCCTACATGAAGCAGCAGGGCTACGTCACGGAAAAAGGTCTGCCTGATAAGCACGCTCTGCAGACGGCCTTCAACCGGCGAGTACTGGCTATGGTGACGAAATACCAGAAGCGCATGGTGGGTTGGGACGAAATTCTGGGGCCGGGCCTGCCAGCCGAAGCCGTTATTCAGAGCTGGCGGGGCAAGAAGGGACTGTATGACGCGGCCAAAGCCGGGCACCAGGCTATTCTGTCCAACGGCTACTACATTGACCTGAACTTAACGGCCGCCTCCCATTACCTGCCAGATCCGCTACCACAGGATGCGCCCCTTACACCTGAGCAGCAAAAGCTGATTCTGGGTGGCGAGGCTACCATGTGGGCTGAGTTTGCCGATTCCATTATCGTGGATTCCCGCATCTGGCCCCGGGCTGCCGCCGTGGCTGAGCGCCTCTGGACCCCCGCCCAAGTGCGCGACGTGCCCGATATGTACCGCCGCCTGGCCCTACTCAGCCCCCAACTGGAAACCCTGGGCCTGCAGCACCGCAAAGCACCAGCCCAGCTCCTGCAGCAACTGGCCGGTAGTCCGGCGGCGGTTCTGCCCCTGCGCACGCTGGCCCAGGTGCTGGAGCCAGTGAAGGAATACAAGCGCCATTTCCAGGGATTCAAATACAGTACCTTAACACCCCTCAACCGCCTCGTAGATGCCGCCCCCGCCGAATCGGACGTGGCCCGGGAGTTTGGCGCGGCTGTGGATAAGCTGCTGGCTTATAACCGGACTGCCCCCACCGCCACCCGCTTCCGCGACGCCGGCGGCAGGCAGCAGCTGAACGCCTTGCAGGAGCAGCTACAGCTTTGGCAGAACAATGATGCGCTGGTACAACCGACGCTGCAGCAAAATCCGCTGCTGAAGGAGTACGCCCCGCTTTCTACTACCCTGAAAACCGCCGCCACCCTGGCTCAGGAACGCCTGGCAATGCTGGAAAAGGGCCAGACGCCCACGCCGGCCTGGCAGGCGGCGGCTTTGAAGCAGCTGGACGCCCTGAAAGCCCCGGCCGGTCAGACCGAGTTGGCCGTACTGCCCCACTTGCGCCGTTTGGTAGAAGCGAAGTAATGGGGTGATGAGGTAAATAGTGACAGGCAAGCAACAGGAATAACCTGTCATCCTGAGCTTGCGAAGGACCTTCCCACATCAGCAAAAGTCGTTGTTACGGCTCGTGCTAACCTAATAAGGTCCTTCGCAAGTTCAGGATGACGTTCTGCCTTCACCCTAAAACAGTACCGCCACCTGCATGCGGCCGGTGTGCACGGGACTGAGGCCGTTAGGCTTGCGGCCGTCGTAGGCCAGCGTGACGTTGAGGCCGTTGCTCAGGCGCTGCTCCAGGTTGAGATTCCAGGTGAAGTTGCTGCCGGGGCGCAGGGCATTCAGGATTTCCAGCCCCACCAGGCTGGCCTGGTTGCCCCGAAAACCTACCCGGACAAAGCGCGTGGTAGCCGAAAGTGTGCGTTTGCCCACTTGGCTAACCCGGGTTTCGAGGCCCACGTCATCAAATGTGCCGCTGGTATCACCATCGGGGCCGGCGGTGTTCTGCTTGGTGGTGCGCAGGTAGCTGGTGGTTAGGCGCAGTACCTGGTTGGGCTGATAACTCAGCTCGGGGGCCAGCTCCAGCTGCAGTACCCGGAAGTTGCGCTCCGGCAGAAAATTTGACAGGTTTTCGCGGATGCCGCGCGTGGCCGTGAAGCGCCCCGTGAACGATTGGGCCAGGGTGCGGCGCAGCAGCACGCTCTGGCTGGCGAGGTTGCGCGTGTCGGAGCCCTGGGTAAGTAGCACCTTTTGCTGGGTTTGCTGCACCGTGAATTCGGCCCCGAAGATGGGGTTGGAGCGGTTGAAGTAGAGCGTATTGCGCAGCAGCTTGTTCAGGCTCAGCAGCAGCGAGTCGGCCGTCTGGAAGGCAAACGGGTTCAGGCGCGAAGACAGGGAGTTATCCGTTGAGCGCCGGTCCAGGGTAACGGTGGTGAGGGTGGAGAAGCGGCTGGCCAAGCCCCGCCAGCCCGGCTGCTCCCGCCAGCTGCGCGGGGCCGTGGTGGTAAGGCGGTAGCTGAAACGGTTGCTGAAGGCGGGCACGTACACATCGGTGGGCAAAAACAGCTTGATGTAGGTGCGGTACTGAGCATCAGGCGTCTGGGCCTCAAAAAACTCGTTGCGCTCCTGCTGTCCGTCCCCGTCCAAATCGTCCCAGTAGTGGGTGCCCTGCCCGGCGGGCACGCTCAGAAACGTGTAGTCGCGCTTAGCTTCCCGGCCGGTAGCCACGGCGTAGCTCAGCTCCGAGCGAAACACATTCTGCAGAAAGCTGGCGTTATAATCGAGCTTGCCCAGCACCGTGCGCTGCCGGGCCGAGTCACGCACGGCCAGGTCGCGGTAGGTCGCCAGAATGTTTAGGTCCTGGTTGGGGCTGAGGCGGGAGGCGAAGGTACCCTGCCAGGTTTGGGCCCGCCCCCGCTCACGTAAAGCGTTTTGCTCGGGGTTAGGCGTCTGGTCGCGGCGGTAGCTGTAATCCAGCCGGAAGCGGGTGCGGGCTGAGTCGCGGCTCTGCACGAACAGGGCGTGCTCATCGTAGTAGTTGGCCGAGGTAAGCGAGTCGCCAGCGGCGCGGGCTACGCGGTTTTTATCGAAGCGGTACACGTAGCCGGGCACTACCGGGCCGGCCACGTAGCGCGCCGCCGCCTCGCCCCGCGCCCACCGAGACTCCCGCCGGCCGGCCTCCGAGTTCAGCAGAAACAGGTTGCCGCGCAGCTGCACCGGCCCCAGCTGCCGGGCCGCATCCAGCCAGTGCTGCACCCCATTCACCTCCCCGGCCCGGTAGCGTCGGCTCAGCCGGTAGCCGATGGCGTTATCGGCATCCTTCACCAGCCCCACGGCCGCATTCAGGATGTTCTCCTCGCGAGGGCGCTGGTTGTTGGTAAGGAGGGTATTATCGGTACTCCAGTTGCGGTCGAACTCAATGTCGCGGTACCTATCAATGGGCGCAAACTGGTGGCTGGTATACTCGTAGTCGAGGGCACTACGCAGCTTATAGCCGGTGAGCCCCGGCAGGCGCACCGGCTTATCCTGCACGGCGTAGCCTACCCGCAGGGCACGGCCCTGCACGGCTTCCGGCGAAAACCGGTTCAAATCCAGGTCGGAGGCAGCCAAATCCACGAATACCGTCGCCGTCGAATCAACCTGGTAGCTGGTGCCCACCGTCATCAGTTGCTTCTGCAGGGGCGTGGGCAGCAGACGCAGGGGCGTATAGTCGCCGCGCCCCTGGCCTACAAACTCGTACACCCGCCCGTTGGCCGAACCATACTGCGTGCTGATGCGGTAACTGCCCTGGCTGGTACCTACATTGGTAAAGCGCACCGTGTAGGCTCCCTGGAGCGTGTCGCGCAGCGGGAATACGAACACCGGCACCTGCTGGCCCGTTGTGGGGTCCGTCTGCACGGTTCGGCTGTACTGAATCTGGTTTCGGTCGTAGCGGGCCGAGTCGGCGCCGGGCAGTTGGGCCAGGCTCACGTTGCCGCGCAGGCGGCGCAGACGGGCTTTGGTGGAGTCGTCGAGGGTGAGGTTGGGCGAGTTATCGGGGTTGTCGGCTTCGCGGTAGAAGTTGGCGTGCACCTGCAGGCGGCCGAGTTGCTGGTAGTGGCTCGCCTGCACCAGGGAGCGGGTGTAGTTGAAGTCGGAGTACTCAAAATCAACCTTGATGCGGGAGTTGCTGGTAATCAGGTGGCGGGGCGAAAACGTCAGCTCGGCTTGGTTGTAGTCGATGATGTAGTCGAAATCAAAGCCCCGCACCAGCAGCCGCCCGTCCAGGTACACCCGCTCGGAGTTGGCCAGAATGATGATGAACTGCTCCCCGTTAGGCCCGCGCAGGCGGTAAGGGCCCTGCACGTTTTCCAGCGGTGCAATGTCCAGGCTGGCAAACTTCCCCTTGGCCACGCCCGCCGCCACCGAGGTAGTGGCAAATGCCTCCCCGGTTTTGGTGGACAGCAACGGCCCGTTGCGGCGGCCAGTACGCGTGGTAACGGACTGGCTTAGCCCGTTCGGGCCTACCCCGTTGGGCGTGGCGCTGGTGGGCGCGGCGGCCGTGCCATTCTGCACCTGCCCCGAGCCGGCCGGCACTGGCACGGTGGGTGGAGCCGTCACGAAGGTGCCCGTGCTGGTGCCCGCCGTGTTGGGGTACTGAAACAGCTGGGGCGTGGCCGCGCCTGGCCCAATTCCGCCGCCAAAGCCGCCCACTGGCACCCGACCGAAGTTGGTTTCCAGAGCCCCACCCTGAATGTTTTTGTAGTAGCGCAGGAAGTAATCGGGCTTGTTGCGCAGTACCACGTCCCCGGCCGTCAGGTTCCAGCGCGGGTGGGTAAGAGTGATGTAAATCCGGTCGAACTCCTGGAGCTGCTGGGTGTTGCCCTCGGGCTGGAAGGGCACGTTCTGGTCACTGATGGCCGCCGTGAGGTTGATTTGGTCCGTCAGCCGGCCTTCCAGTTGCAGGTTCAGGGAGGAGTTGACGAAGACATTCTGGGCATTGCCAAATGACACGCCCCGCGACAGGTTGCCCGATTTGTTGATGCCCGGCGTACTCAAAATCTGCTCCTTCACCGCAAAGTCCTCGGTGCCAAAGGAAGGCCGCCGAAAGAACTCCAGGCTGTCCATAAGCTGGCGGGGCCGCAGGTAGCGCGCCGCCGAGAGCTGCAGGGGCAGCACCCTGTAGCACACCAGCACCGAATCGGGCCCACTGGCCAGCACCAAATCAGGGCGGCCGGGCTCCGGGCTGGGTACTCGTCGCCCGGGCAGTACCAGCCGGTAATTGTCCGAGCGGGCATCATAGGCCACCGAACGGCCCTCCACGCTTACCGAGGAAGGCACTACCGTCAACGTATCACGCAAGGCAAACTCTGTGGTATCCCGGCCCGGGGCCAGGCGCACCCAGACGCAGCGGCGGGTACTGGGCGGCGCATCGGGCCGCTGCTGGGCCCGCACGCCACCAGCCAGCAGCCACAAAACCGCCAGCAGCCCCCAGAAGCGCAGGAAAGAGCGCATTATCAAGAGTCCAGAGCTGCTAATGTTCGCTAAATACACGTTTGGTGCAATGGCCCTACATTTGGTACAGAAGATTTGTTCAGCAATCAACGTACCGTTAACTCGGCTAGTGTAACGCAAAACTGTACGTCGATTGCTGAGAGCAAGTGCCTTGCGCTGATAACTACTCGATTCTACTATTGCATCACTTACGTCTTGCAACTCAGCGAGACTTCTGAGATATTTGCCGATTAACCTTTGTACCAAACTTTTAACCAAGGCCACCACTGCCGTTTAGAAACAGATGGCGCGGTATATGTTCCATCGTCATAGTTTGATTAAACCCTACACGTAGCAGAAAACAAGCTTAATTGATACGCAGAAAGGTTGCGCAAGCTGTGAATTGGGAATTGAATAGCTCTTTTTAAACTAAAAAAGCCCTGCTATTACTAGCTTGGCCTTACCCAAAAAGCGCGCCGGCCTACTGGCTGGCGCGCTTTTTGGGTTACTAGATGTATAGTCCCATTATGAGCTGGATCGGGTCACGAGTAGACCTAAAGCGACCTTATCGAAATGCGTCTGTGCTCACTGTGACTTTGTAGAGCGAATCTCATAGTGAAAGAGACCAATATGTCAGGCTACTGTGTTATATCAATCCAGTATTCGCACAATATATAATCCCTGTAGCAAGCATCGGTAGAACCACACTGACGGTATCTCCCGTAACAGTTGCCATCCACCATACTGTTCAACGTTTCCGGGTCGGTGACAATTGTCCCGACTACCTCGCTCCACACGCGGGAAAGACCCTTCTCATCAAGCTTGCCCAGTTCTGGATAGCGAGTTGCAATTTCCGCCCGACGAGCCTGGGCACCCGTGAAATAAGCTTTTTGTTGTTCTGCTGTATGCGCAGGGTCACTAACGTTCTGGCTCACAGATTTTAAGTTTGCTTTCTGCTCCTTCCGGGTCAGGCTGCGGAACCACAGCATATGTTTGCTCAGGTAGCTGGCGTCCTTTAGAATGTCTTCCCGCACGAGGTCGTCGTTTGCCATCGCACGGATAAGGTCGTCAACGCTTTTAGGCGTTTGACTTTCGG
This sequence comes from Hymenobacter sp. UYP22, assembly GCF_040547285.1. Classification (NCBI taxonomy): domain Bacteria; kingdom Pseudomonadati; phylum Bacteroidota; class Cytophagia; order Cytophagales; family Hymenobacteraceae; genus Hymenobacter; species Hymenobacter sp. UYP22. The sequence continues at coordinate 84,310 of NZ_JBEPPK010000004.1, forward strand.
TGATAGGTGCAACATCTTTGCTATTGTCCTGACATGAAGTAACTACGACACCCAGCAGCGTGCATAATACCAAGAGGCTTATTTTGAGTTTCTTGTACATAAGATGATTTGAAATGTGGTTGAGGAGCAAATATAGGATAAATGTATAATTACAAGAATTTATAAATACTTTTCTAATTCAACATACAATTCTTTATTCTTTAACTGACTCTTATGAAACACTCAACCCGCCGCCAACTGCTGCTTTCGCCGGCTGCAGCGCACGTCACCGAGCATTACTCCACCAAAATGCGTCAGAATGCTCATGCCCATATAAAAAGCGCCTACCTACTAGCTGGCCGCTCGAGTAGGGTCATTGTATCAAACGTGTATTTACGATTTATACCGGCCTAAATAGCTCGACCACATGTCTTTGCGTTCCTGTGCACGTAACTCTTCTCGCTAAGTTGCTGAAATCAAAAAAGGGACTTTAGTGACTGGAGACGAAGGGGCTTAGGGCGCCTCAATTGTCGGACAGAGCTAACTACACATTTGGTGCAATAGCTCTAGTAAAAATATAACACTCAGAGGTAATTAGGCAAAGTGGCAGTAGTGATTTTCAAGAAATTGTAAGCGCCAATCATCAGGCTTCAAGCTGACGTTCTGCTGGTTATATTCACCATGCTGGTTTCACTATTCACTTTGCCCCGCGTACAATACTCCCGCTCGCTTTACCCTACTTTTCCACTCACCGCTCAGCCCGCTAGGGGCAATTCAATAAAAAACTGCGTGCCCTGGCCGTCCTCGGTTTCAAACCAGATGTGGCCGCCGGCACTTTCAATACCGCGCCGGGCTACTGCCAGCCCAATCCCCGAGCCTTTCTCTTTGGTGGTAAAGTTGGGCACGAATACTTTGCTCTGGACTTCCTCCGGAATACCCGTACCGTTATCCTGGATACTAATGCGCACCCGGCCAGCGCCCACGGCTTCCAAAGCAGCCACAATTTCGGGGGTGCGGCCGGCCGGCACGGCTTGCAGGGCGTTGATGAGCAAATTGTTGAAAGTGCGCACCAGCAGGCTCTCATCGGCAAATACCACGTAGCGGCCTGTTTCGGCGTCCTCGGGCAGTTGCAATTGAATGCTGCCGCCCCCGGCCCCGCCCTGGTGCAGGCCCACACAGCGGCGCAGAATGGGCGCTACGTCCAGCCGCTCGGGGCGCATGGCCGGCAGGTTGGTGAAGTTGCTGAAGGAGGTGGCAATGTCCGTCAGCACGTCAATCTGGGTGATGAGCGTCTGGGAAACCTTGTTCATCAGCTCGTCCAGGTTGGGGCGCTGGTCGTGGATGGCGCGCTGCAGAAACTGCAGGCTCAGCTTCATGGGCGTAAGCGGGTTCTTGATTTCGTGGGCCACCTGCCGGGCCATTTCGCGCCAGGCCGCTTCTTTCTCCTGAGTAGCCAGCTCCTGCTTGCTTTCCTCCAGCTTCAGCAGCATCTGGTTGTACTCGCGCACCAGCAGCCCAATCTCATCCTCCGACTCGTAGGCCAGCATTTCGTTCTGGCCAGTGAGGGTAGTTTGCTTCAGCTTCTCGGTGATGAGCTTGAGCGGCTCAGTGAGGATGCGGGAGGCCACGAAGGCCAGCACCAGGAACAGGATGAACATGAGCGTAAACACGTTTAATACCGTGCTCAGCAGCTCCGTGAGCTTATTGTCCAGGTCCTTTTCCGAATCGAAGAACGGGATGCCCACGTAGCCCACCACTGGCCCCGGACGCCCCTGCTGAAACGTGCGGGCCCGCAACGGCAGATACAGCGTGTTGAACGATAAGGTGCCGGCCCGTTCCGTGAGCAAAGCCCGAGGCTGCCCGTTTTCAGCCAGCGCGGCCACCGCCTGGGGGTTCATGAGGGTACTGAGCAGGTTGGCCTCGAAAATGAGCGGCTGACTGCTTACTAGTAGTTGCCCATCGGCATCGTAGAGGTTAAGGTCGGTTTCGGTAAGGGCTGCCACGTTTTCGGCCAGGTCCACCAAATCGGAGCGGTTGGCCGCGTCACTGAGCAGGTTTTGATTCTCCAGCAAGTTTTCCTGCACTGCCTGGCCCCGGCGCTGGTAGGCGCGGCGCAAGTCCCGCTTATAGGAGCTGGTGACCTGGCTGGCTATGGCCACGCTCACCACAATGAGGGGCACCAGCACCCCAAAATTCAGGAACAGCTGGATTTTAGTGCTGAAGTTGGCTCGCAGCAGCTCCCGGTACCGCCCCCGGAACACCACCACTACCCCCATCAGCAGTAGCCAGCAAAAGCTGAATAGCAGAAACAGAAACGAGAAGTTGGCCAGCCAGTCTGAAAAGGAATAAGTAGCCGTAGTCACCACCACTACCCGCCCCGACTGGTCGGTGGCGCGCACGGCCAGGTGGTGAAAGCCGTTCAGAGCCAGGCCAGTAGAATACAGCCGCGCATCCCGGAACAGGCTAGGAGGCAGGCGGTTTACGTAGTCGAAGTCTCCTTCACTGTACACCAGCCGACTATTCTCGTAGCCGGCGTAGCTCAGTTCCGTGCCCAGACGAGGCTGAAAAAACTTCTGTTCGACCAGCAACTCGGGCACTACGCTATTGGTAGTGAGCTTTTTCAGCGTCAGCTCCAGCACAATAGTACTGGTACCCTGAGCGGTTTCTGGGGCAGGCACCGGCACAAAGGCCACATACCGCCGCGAGCTGAACGCCGTACCGTTGTCGCGCACCAGAAAGATGCTGGGGTGGTCGGTGGGCCGGGCGTTGCGTAGCAGGAACTCGCGGGTAGTGGCCAAAGAGCCGCCAATGGCAACGCCGCGACCCTCGGGGTTGAAGAGCATCACCCGCACCTCGTACTTATCAAAGTAGTCGCGCAGGTAATACTTCACTACTTTCTGCCGGATCAAGTCCAGGTTCACGAACGGGCTGGCCAGCATGGTGCGCATTACCGGGTCCTGGGCCATTTCCTGGCCGCGCTCCACTAGCAGGTATTCTCCCTGCAAGTCATTATCGGTTAGCAGGTTGCTGGCCAGATTCTGCTTGTTAAGCTGCAACTGCCGGTTGAAATGCTCATACAGCGCCAGGGCCCCCACCGCGGAGCTTATGCCTAGCATCAGGAAGATGAACAGATACACCTGGTAGGGCAGCACTGCGCCTATCGACTTCAGCCCGGTAAGCCGCAGAATCAGGAAGAATAGCAGCGTGAGGCCCAGCAACGTAGCGTGTACCAGGTGCAGCCCTAAGCCCAGCACTAAAAACAGTGCCCCTAACACCAACAGCAGCAGCACGCCAACGCGCCGGGTTGAGGGGCGAACAACCGCTGCAAACAACTGGGCCAGCATGTAAAACCCAATCAGGAAGCTTCCGGTGTGCATCACAATGGCAAGGCCCAGCAGCAGCTTATAAAAACTAAACTGTATATCCTGGGTGATATCCAGAATGAGCAGGGAGTTGCTGAAGCTGCTGGTGTAGAAGTCGAACAGCAGAACCAGCAAGCCATAAAAGCTCACTACAATGATTCCGCCCACCAGCACCCGGAGCCGCCACCCGTGTACGTTCAGTGCAAACCGCCGCAATTTGTAGCGCCTGAACAACAACAGCGCATACCAGGCCATTACCAGCAGCAGCAGGGCATTCAGTAATAGGTCGCCCAAGGAGGGAGACAGTAAGGAGGCAGCGTACACCCGGGGGTCGAACAATCCTATCTCTAGCAGAGAAAACGGCAGGCCCGAATAGAGCAGCACGGCCCGAAACAGCAACAGCGGTACCAGTACCAGCAAAGCCCCTTGCCACACTCGGCCCTGCGCAAATTGTTGGCGGGCCAGTAGTACCCAGCCGAGCACGTACGCCACTACTCCCGCAACCAGTAGCAGCAGTGTGAGGTACTTACCAGTAATCGGAGCCGCCTGCAGGCTCTCAATGGAGAATAAGTAGTTGCCTTCGTTGGAGGATAGGCGCGGCAGCCCCGTTTCCGGCCCGGGCTTTTCCACCACCAGCCGCACATTCTGCCCCTGAAACAGGCCTTGGCCGTTGCCTTCGCGCAGGTAGCGGTTACTGATGCCGTAGCTGATTTCCAGTGGAATGTAGGTCAGTACCACGTACGGATCCTCGACGTGGCGCAGCACCAGAAACTTGCCGAAGCGCGTTTCCAGCAGCCGTTCATGGTAGCGTTGCAGGGCCTGTTCCGCATCGGGCCGCACTGCGTGGTCTGACCAATACACCACCTGCTCTCCCCGGAAGATGAACGTAGGATAGGTGGTATGGCTAATTAGGCTGCGGAAACTCACCCGGCCCGTAGCTAGGCGCTGCAACAAATCCGTCGATTCCCGTTCCCCCGTCAGCTCAGCCTCCATCAGCACTTCCTGCAGGCGAGTGGCCGATGCGCGCAACATTACGGTAGGGTTCTGGCTGTGGCGGTTGCTGAAGTATGAGCCCGCGAAGCACAGGAGCGCCAGTGCCAACAGCATCACCGGAATAGAACGCAGAATCTTCAACAGAAAGGACAGCTAGTGAGCTGAGTAATACTACAACCTTGATACCAAACAAAAATGCCGCCCTGGGGCGGCATTTCCTAACCAGCTTGATCAGTGTGCTTACAGGCGGCGGGTAGCGTAGCTAGCGTCGTAGCGCACACCCCCGAACAAGTAAAGCATCAGAGTGCGGGAATAGCGCAGGCTCAAAGGCGTAAGTAGCAGGGCCACAACGGCCACGGCCGTGATGTATACCCACGTATCAGGGTCGTTCAGCAAGTAGTACACCGCAAAGCCCACCACCAGCATAATAGCCGTGGAAAAGGCAAAACTGATGTACATAGCACCCCAGTAGAATCCCGGCTCCGGCTCGTATACCTGCCCGCATACGGGGCAAGCTTCGGGCATCTCGGTGAAGCGGGCCACGTTGAGGGCCGAATGCTTGAACAGCGGCCCCTGATGACACCGGGGACACCGCTGTTGCAGGATACTAACAAGGGTTGAGTCCATATGCTATGCTTGGGCGGCCTTTTTCTTCTGCTGCTGGCTGTGCCGGTACCAGAAGAAGCCAACGGTACCAATCAGTACGTACGGAATCGTCATCAGATACAAAATTCCTTTGTTGAGGCCCGTAGTGTCGTAGCCGTCTTTCTCCTGGCGCGAGGCCTCTACCTGCGTTTTACACATGGTACACTGGGCCTGCACCGATAAAGGCAGCACGCTCAACAACGCTGCTATTAGCATAGTCAGCAACCCTCCAACTACCGTCTTTTTCATGCTCTTCGTCAAAAGTTGTATTTCTATAACCGCCACCATGAGCCGGTGGTTCGGCAACTGCTGTTCAACTACTGCTATTTTACAGATAGTAAGGCTTAATCATGAAGTACACGATTACACCCGTCACCGACACGTACAGCCACACCGGATAGGTCCAGCGGGCAATGCGCCGGTGCTTCTGAAATTGCTCGGTTAGGGCAAAGTATAGGGTAAACAGCACCAGCCCCACTGTTATGGCCGCCAGCAGAATGTGCGTAAGCAGAATGAAGTAGTACACCCCTTTGATGATGCCTTCCCCGCCGAACTTAGTACTGGGTACCTGTGAGTGATACGCCACATACGAGAGCAGAAATAAGGAGCCCAGCAGAAAAGCCAGCCCCATCATGGCGCGGTGTCCGGCCACATTCTTCCGACGAATAAACCAGTACCCGGCTACCAGAAACACGGCCGTCAATGAGTTTAACACCGCGTTTACTCCGGGCAGCATCTTCACATCCAAGCCGGGAATGACAAAGACACCCGGCAAAAAGTACAGAATGGCTACCGCTACCGGAATAATAGCGGCCAAAGCCACCATTATCACTTTGTACTTGGTGAAGCCAGCCGGATTGGCAGTTGGTTCAGGGATGTTCATAAGTGTAAAGCAGAACGTCAATTTCAGTAATGAGCCGGTTCATGTCTCGCTCATTGGTACCCTCATAGCGGCCCCGTACCTGCCCGTTGCGGTCCACCAGAAACACGATTTGGCTGTGTACCAGGGCCGGGCCGTTGCCGGTAGGCGCGGGCAAACGAAACTCCTCAATAGCTAACCGGTCCAGCGCCGTTTTGTCACCGGTCAGGAAAAACCATTTACCCGCAATGGCGCCATAGCTCTCCGCGTAACGGGCCAGTACCTGTACAGAATCGGTGGCTGGATCAACGGTGAAAGAAGCTAACCGTACCCGAGGATCTTGGCGGAATTTCTCCTGCACCCGCACTAGTTGACTGTTCAGGCGCGGGCAAGCACCCGGGCAGGTCGAGAAAAAGAAGCTGGCTACGTACAGGCCATTCTTGCGCAATTCCGCTCCCGTCACTTCTCGCCCCGATTGGGACGCAAACCGAAAATCACCGATTTGGTGAAAAACAGTATCGCGCTGCCACTTCCCGCCTACCTGCGTGGAGTCCACACGGTCGGGCAGGTAAGTTGGCAGCGCGTAACGGTTGGTACCAAAGCTCTTCAGAAACAGAAAAGCCAGTACCGGAACAAGCAGAATGAGGCCCAACAGCAGAACTTGTTGGGGCTTCATGCCTTAGAAAATGGCTTTATGAATAGCGTTGCCTTCGGTGATAAGCGCAACCAGCAGCCATATCAACAGAGACATGGGAATCAGAATTGTCCAGATCAGACCTTTAGTCTCATGCTTCAAGTGCATGAACTCGGCCACGATAAAGAAGGCCTTGCAAATGGTCAGGATGATGAAGATGCTGTTGCGCAGCGTGCTGGCGGGCATCACGAAGGCAATAGCAAATTCGAGGGCCGTAATGGCCGTGATAACCCAGAAGGTTTTCCAGATCCAAGCAGTGTTAGGCTTCGGAATTTCGCCTACGTGAGTGGGGTGCTGCGGCGCGTGCTGTGCCATGAGTTCTAGTCGTAACGGAGTTAGGAAGCAAAAACGCGAGCAGCTGAACAACCAATTAGGGTTACTCAGCTGCTCAGGTATGCCAGGAAATTAAACCAGATAGAAGAAGGTGAAAACGAACACCCACACCAAGTCTACAAAGTGCCAGTAGAGGCCGATCTTCTCCACCATCTCGTAGTGGCCGCGCTTTTCAAAGGTACCGTTGGTGGTAGCAATGAAGCAGTAAATCAGCAGGCAGATACCCGAGAATACGTGCGTACCGTGAAAACCAGTGATAAAGAAGAACAGGTCAGCAAACAGAACCGGGCCGTACTGGTTGGCGGCTAGGTTAGCACCAAAGAAGCGGGTACCATCGTTCATCAGCGTACCCTCATCCGTGCCACCAATAAAGTGGCTCCACTCCCAAGCCTGGCAGCTAACGAAGATGGTACCGAACAAAATCGTCCACAGCAGCCATTTCTGCACGTCCTTCTTATCGAAGCGGTGGCCAGCCTCTACGGCCAGTACCATCGTCACCGACGAGAAAATCAGGATCATCGTCATCAACGCCACAAACGCCAACGGCAAATCTACGCCGTGCAGGCCAGGGAAGGAGTTGAATACCTTCTCGGGGATAGGCCAGTAGTTGGTGGAGAAGGTAAAGGCCTCAGGGGTACCTTCGTAGGCCAAATGGCGGTGACGGATCAGGCCGTAGGTGGTCAGGAAGGCGGCGAACGTGAAGGCGTCCGACAACAGGAAGAACCACATCATCAGCTTGCCGTAGCTCGCGTTGAAGGGCTCGTTCCCACCGTCCCAGGTGCCGGTGCGCGGCTTATCCAGGGCGGAATCAGAAATGGCCTGCGTCGTGGAAATGGTGGACATAGCGTGCGGGGTTGACGAAATTCTAGTGGTTCAAAAGTAGGAACAAATACAGGTACAACCAAAGCGCGCCCAGGAAGTGCCAGTAAATGGTTACGTTGCCAATGGAGAGCATCTGGCGGGAATGCACCTGATACTTAAAGCTTTTACGCAAAACTACCAGCAAAAAGATGAGGCCAGTAATCAGGTGAAAACCATGGACGCCAGTTAATACATACAGAAATGAGCCAGAAGGGTTGGCATCAACCCCCGCAAAAAAGATGCGCTGGTCTACCAGCTGGTTCCACATCAGCCACTGCCCAATCAGAAAGGCCACGCCCAGTGCCAGGGTAACTGACAATGCTATGCGTACTTGGTTTAGGTTATCCTTGCGGGCAGCCAGCCACGCCCACTGCATGGTGCCGGAGCTCAGCGCAATAACGATGGTTGTGAGCAGGAAACCAGCCGGCAAGCTGAACTCCAGCCAGTTGCCCTCGTTACGCCGCACAATGTAGGCGCTGGTGTAGGCCGCAAAAATCATGAAGACACTGACCATCATCAGCATCAGCAGGAAGCGGGCCGGGTGTATGCCGGTAGAGGGCTGCTTGGTATTTAGAGCTTCGGAAGGATGCATATTTTCAGAAGTGAACGTACAACGTGGGAAATAAGACGCTATAAAAACAGTTGGCAGGGTCCTTTTGTCCCCCGTCTGTGCTTCATTTCTTACTTCTTAGATTTTATCCAGCACTAAGGCAATCTGTACAATGGGTAGATAGAGAAACGACCCAAACATGATGCTCATAGCAGCTTTCTTACTCACGGTGCGCATCAGGTAGAACGTCTGCATCAGAAACAGCACCCCACAAATAGCTGCAACCATTGGGTAGGTAGTACCCGTCATGCGGAAATAAAACGGCAGCAGGCTCAAGGGTATCAGAACCAGCGTGTAGGTCATGATCTGAAAAGCCGTGCGCAAATCCTTTTTGCCGGGGGTAGGCAGCATTTTGAAGCCAGCCTTCTTGTAGTCGTCATCCAGCACCCAGGCAATAGCCCAGAAATGAGGGAACTGCCACATGAACTGAATGCCAAACAAGATCCATCCTTCAACTCCCAGGTAACCGGTGGCGGCTACCCAGCCAATTAGGGGGGGCAACCCACCCGGAATAGCGCCTACAGCAACGCACACCGGCGAAATGGTTTTCAGCGGGGTATACACAAAGCCGTACAGAATCAGGGAAACCAACGACAGTGCGGCGGCCAGCGGATTGAAGAAATACGTGAGCAAGCCCAATCCAAGTACTCCCAGCACTACTACAAACACCCAGGCCTCAGCGGCTGTAATACTGCCCAGCGGCAGCGGCCGTTGCGCAGTACGCTTCATCTGCCGGTCTAGATCAACCTCAAAAATCTGATTGATGGTATTAGCTGACCCTGTTACAGCCAAGCCCCCTAGCATCACCAGCAGGGCACGACTCCAATCCAGCTCATGTGCCCCCAGCAGGTACCCAATGGCACTGGAAAAGGCTACTGTGAGAGCCAGCCGGAATTTTAGTAACTGGAAAAAAGCCCTAGCCTTGCTCATCAACTGTTGAAAACAGGTTGCGCGGCGAAAAAGTCCGCCAAACGGGGCCGCAAAGTTACGCAACAACAGCCGGAGTAGCCACCTGCCGCCGCAACTTAGTGGCCCGACGGTAAGCAACTACTGCCAGAAACTGTGCTCCGAACAGCAAAGTGGCTAGTGTGAGGTGCACAGGCTGTACGGCAGCCGGGAAAGCCAAGTAGGCCAGCACAACTCCCGCCAGTATCTCCCCTCCTATCAGTACCAGAATAGCTGTAGCCAGCCCGTGCAATCGTCGGGAAGGCAAGGAATAGAGCCGATACGCCAGGTAGCCATTCAAGAGCAGCAGCACAACGGAAAACGAGCGGTGAAACTTGAATATATTTCCCAACTGCTCCACCCAACCAGCTCTACCCACATAGTTAGCCGCTGCTGCAATCAAGTCAATCTGCTCCCGTACTTGAGTGCCTAGCACAATCTGTACAAAAGTTAGTAGTACTGCTACTCCCAGCACCATCGTCAGCCCGGCTACTGGCCGCACTGCGTCTACATCAACCGCCGCACTGTGCTGAGAGCGGTCTACGGCATACAGTAGCATGGCCACAATCAGCAGTGCCAGCCCCATATGAATAGTAACCATAATGGGCAACAGATTGGTAGATACTACTAAAGAGCCAAGCCAGCCTTGCACACCAGTAAGCAAAAAAGACCCGAACGCCAGCCAGAACACAACTTTATCCCGCTGCCAGTAAGGTAACGCGAATACCGCTGTGCCAAATACAAATACCCCAATCAAGGCGCCCACTAACCGATTCACGTACTCAATCCAGGTTTTTACTGGGTTGAAGTCCGTTTCGATGTACTGCGTTGGATGAGCGAAAATGTCTCCTGCCACCTGTTTGAAGCCCATCTGCTCCAGACGAGTTGCCAGTTTTTTGTTCTTAGCTACCCGCTGTGCTGTATAGATTTCTTTGTAGTTGGCTGGGAGCTGACTGATATGGGTAGGTGGTATCCAGCTACCAAAGCACTTGGGCCAATCAGGGCAGCCCATGCCGGAACCCGTGCTTCGCACTACTCCGCCAACTAAAATTAGCACATATACGGACACTACCGTTAGGATTCCCCAAAACCGAAAGCGGCGCACAAAAGAAGGAGTCGACATACCTACTTGTTAAGGTGAAAGTTTTGCAGACTAAAAACCGCAGTCTGTATAATGCCAAAGGGGGAACCTTGCCCGGCGCTGCCGAACCGGTTCCCCCTAGGAAAAGAAAAACGGGCCGCCGTGTATACAGCGGCCCGTTTTTAGAAGGCTGGTGCCCGAAAGCACTACTCCATTTCTTTCTCGTATGGCAGGTTAGATGACTGCGTCTGCGAGTGAGGGATATGCTGAGGAATAAAATCTTCAGCGGCACCTGGCTTGCTGTAGTCGTAGGGCCAACGGTGCACGGCTGGAATTGCGCCAGGCCAGTTGCCATGCCCCAATTCCACTGGTGTTGTCCACTCCAGCGTCGTCGAGTTCCAGGGGTTTTCGGTTGCCCGACGACCACGGAAGATGCTGTAGAAGAAGTTGAAGATAAAGATGAACTGCCCGATGAAGGCTACGATAGCCGCTACCGAAATAAACTTGTTCAGGTCAGCAAACTGGCTGAAGCTGTCGAAACCAGTCCAAGCATAATAACGGCGGGGGAAGCCGGCAATACCAACGTAGTGCATCGGCAGGAACACGAGGTATACACCGATAAACGTCAGCCAGAAGTGGATGTACCCCAGCTTCTCATCCATCATGCGGCCAAACATCTTGGGGAACCAGTGATAAACACCAGCCCACAAACCGAAGAATGCCGAAGAACCCATTACCAAGTGGAAGTGAGCTACCACGAAGTACGTGTTGTGCATTTGGATATCCAGTGCAGCATTGCCAAGTACAATACCCGTCAGACCACCGGCAATGAACAGTGACACGAAGCCGATAGAGAACAACATGGCTGTAGTGAAGCGAATATTACCGCGCCACAGCGTAGCCAGCCAGTTGAAGGTCTTCACGGCGGAAGGTACCGCAATGATCAGCGTCAGGAACATGAACACCGAGCCCAGGAAGGGGTTCATGCCTGTTACGAACATGTGGTGAGCCCACACAATGAACGACAGCAACGAGATACCCAAGAGGGAGCCAATCATAGCACGGTAGCCGAAGATGGGCTTACGAGCGTTGGTGGCCAAGATTTCCGATACCATGCCCATAGCAGGCATGATTACGATATACACCTCGGGGTGACCTAGGAACCAGAACAAGTGCTGGAACAGAATCGGCGAACCACCCGTGTTCGACAGAGCCTTACCAGCAATGTAGATGTCCGACAGGAAGAATGAAGTACCGAACGAACGGTCAAAGATCAACAGCAGAGCGGCCGAGAACAGCACCGGGAATGAAAGCAGACCCAGAATAGCCGTCAGGAAAAACGCCCAGATCGTCAGGGGCAGTTTGCTCATGCTCATGCCCTGCGTCCGAAGGTTGATTACGGTAGTGATGTAGTTAACACCGCCCAACAACTGCGACACAATGAACAGAGCCATCGAAACCAGCCACAGCGTCTGACCCGCACCCGAACCCGAAATCGCTTGCGGTAGGGCTGACAGCGGCGGGTAGATTGTCCAGCCGGCAGCAGCAGGTCCGGTTTCGATGAACAGGGAGGAGAACATTACTACGCTCGACATGAAGAAGAACCAGTACGAGAGCATGTTCATGAAACCCGATGCCATATCACGGGCACCAATCTGCAGCGGAATCAAGAAGTTCGAGAACGTACCCGACAGACCAGCTGTCAGTACGAAGAACACCATGATGGTGCCGTGCATAGTAACGAGGGCTAGGTAAAACTCAGGGTTGAGTTTACCACCTTCAATCCATTTGCCCAGGAAAGGCTTCAGCCATTCCAGCGTAGCCTCAGGCCAACCAAGTTGCAAACGAAACAAACTCGACAGCGTACCTCCGATGATAGCCCAGAAAATACCCGTAATCAGGAATTGCTTGGCAATGTACTTGTGGTCAGTGCTGAATACGTATTTCTCGAGGAAGCCCTGCTCATGATGATCATGGTGCTCGTCGTGGTGCAGGTGCTCATCGTGCGAAACGCCCGGCTCGGTTGCCCCGATACCGCCTTGCACTTGAGTAGGAGAATTAGCAGCCATAAATGAAGCGTGCAGTTAAATAAGTTAGAGCGAAGCTTTGGCAGCAGCCGGAACAACAGCAGCAGCCTCTTTTACAACCGGCTTAGCACCTTTCTGTTTGAAGGTAGCCAGTACGTCAGGATTCTGCTCCGAGAACGACTTCTGAGCAGCAAACCAGTTTACGTAGTCGTCCGGTTCATCTACCACAATGTTCAGCTTCATGGCAAAGTGCCCCCGGCCACAAATTTGATTGCAGGCTAGTTCGTAGTTGAACTTAGGGTTACCCAACTGAGCACGCATGTCGTCGGTAGTTTTGGTTGGAGTGAACCAGAACTTTGTGGGCATGCCGGGTACAGCATACATCTGCACGCGGAAGTGCGGCATATATACTGCGTGCAATACGTCGCGGGAGCGAATCTTTAGCAAGACTGGGTGACCTTTTGGTACGTGAATCTCAGGTGCTACAAAGTCATCGATGCCGTTCTGGTCACTCAGGTCAAACCCGAATTCGTTTGTAGCATCAATCAGTCGGTAGTTCACAAGACCTAGCTTCTGGTCGCGGCCGGGGTATCGAACCAGCCAATTGAACTGCTTGCCCATCACTTCCACAACAATGGCATCTTTAGGAGCGGGACCAGTAATGCGCGTCCACTCTTTCCACCCGGCGAATACCAGACCAGCCATTACGATGGCAGGGATGATCGTCCAGATAACCTCAATCTTGTTGTTGTGGGGGAAAAAGAAAGCACGACGACCTTCTTTATGCTGGTACTTGTAAGAGTATACAAACAGCAGAACTTGAGTCAGCGTAAATACGATGCCCAGGATAATCATTGTCGTCCAGAACATGCGCTCAGTAGCATGGCCATGCACGGATGCAATGGGGGGGTTCATCTTGTCGTAGCTGTCAACGAACGACCAAGCAAAGGCCGCTCCACCAACTACCAAGAAGATGATAAACAGGATGGCATTTACGCGGTTGCTAACGCCTACTTCGCGGGTAGAACTGCCCGAGAAAATAGAGGTCAGGATCTGGAGGCGGAACAGCAGGCCAAACACGACCAGCAGCAACACCAGCACCAGAAGAATACCAAGAGTAGTCATTTGGAAAGAAGTTAGAAGCTAAGAGCTAGGAACCGGAAGTCAAATTAGAGAGTATTCTCACTCTTGGCTTCCAATTCCTAGCTTCTTCAAATTTAGGTAGTGTGGTGGACGCTTTCATCCAGGAACGGATGATGAACTGGCACCAATGATGCCTGCGCCAAGCGGTTGGTCATGAGCGTAAGGAAAGCCCCCAGGAAAATCAAGGCTACTCCAATCTCAATTACAAACCCGTTTTCAGCCTTCATCGTTCCGGGCATGATAGCCAAATAGAAGTCCGACCAGTGCCCTATCAGGATGGCAATGCTTACAATCTTGAGCATGATCATCTGACGCTTGGCATCACGAGTCATGAGCACTAAGAAGGGAAACACAAAGTTGATAAACAGGTTACCAAAGAACATCCAAGTATACTGACCGTTGAACCCACCTAGGCGCTGGTTGAAGTAAACCGATTCTTCGGGAAGGTTAGCGTACCAGATCAGCATGAACTGCGAGAACCATACGTAGGTCCAGAAAATGCTGAAACCAAACATGAATTTGCCGAGGTCGTGCAGGTGGCCTTCTTTCACCCACCGCAAGTAGCCTGCCTGCTTCAGCAGAATAGTGCAGAGCGTAATAGCAGCCAGACCCGATACCCACCAAGAGGCGAAGATATACCAGCCAAACATGGTTGAGAACCAGTGCGTGTCGATAGACATAACCCAGTCCCAGGCCGCAATGGGCGATGATACAGCGTAGATTACCAGAAACAGTGCTGCTGTGTTGATGCTCTTATGGAAGTACTCCGTACCGCCATTCAGATCTTCTGCCAGCGACAGGTCACGTAGTTTCTTGGTAAAGAATGCCCACAGCCCCAGGAAGATGATCATACGGGCAACATAGAAGGGCATATTCAGGAAACCCGATTTGCCCGCAATGATGGCATCGTAGTTTTCCGACTTAGGGTCCATGATACCTGGCATAGTCCAGTGGAAGATATCATGCGTGAAGTAGCTGATGGCAAACACCACAATCATGATTACCAGCCCGGGTATGAGCCACGCGCTGAGTGCTTCAGCTACTCGCTTCACTAATACCGACCAGCCTGCGTAAGCTACGTACTGAATAGCAACGAACACCGTACCAATGGAGGCTACCCCGGTAAAGAATACGTTGTTATGCCATAAGCTTACAATTAGGCGCTTAAGCCAAGGAGCACTACCGTGGTGTTCGGCAGCTCCGTGAGCAGCACCGTGGGCAGCAGCGGCACCTTCGTGGTGCGCAGCTCCAATACCCATCATGGACATGATGATGCCGGCTACCAGCAGAACTACGCCTGCTACGATAATCAGCATGAAATTTTTACGGGTGCCCGGCGAAACCTCCAGGTGTTCAGCCGTAACGCTCTCTTGATGCGTCAGAGTTGCCATAGAAGTAGGTTAAATAGCCGTGCCGTTTCGTGCCTTGTCACCTTGTCCGGGAGTTTCCGATGCTTTATCAGAACCTGCCTCAGTGGGATTTTCCTTCATCTGACCAGTGGTCGAAGTTGAGTCAGCAGTAGGTACGTTGGCATTAGAACTACCTGACTTCACGATGTCAGCAAGTCCGTCAGGGCCTTTGCCCAGTTGGAGAGCACGGACGTACATGGCAATCTTCCAACGCTCCTCCGGATTCACTTGAGAACCGTGAGGCATCATGCGGCCTTTACCCCACTGGATTACATGGTAGATATGGCCGTCATTCATGGTTTTGTAAGCGCCAGCCGAATAGTTTGGCACACCTTTGAACTTGGCTCCTACTGGCCCTTGACCATCACCTTGTTCGCCATGGCAATGCTGACAGTTGCGCAGGTACAACACCTTACCTTCTTCCAGATTGGCTTTGGAGTAAGCGTAAGGATTGCGCAAGGACGTTTCAGCCGTAGCCACATCCTCCTTGGCAATGTGCGTGTAGTAGTTGAGCTTTCCACGGGGGACAGTACCAACTGCAGGGGTGCGCTCGTTAATGCCCATGGGATTAACCGTATTGGCATTTACTTGGCGCAGGGGGTCGTACGGGATACCTTCGTACATTTCTGGAGCATACTCCAGGCCGGGGTCATCGGCGCGGTTGCAGGCGGTGGTGAACACCGATGCCAGCAGAACCGCCGACGCTTGCAGAGTTAATTTCAGCGAATGCGTCATTAGAACTTGGACATTTCTTTTTGGTTCACCTCCGAAGCACCATTATCGCGCAGCAACTGGGTCAGCTTGGTCATATCCGTGTTTTCATTCACTTCGATGGCCACTACAAACTTATCATCGGTAGAACGGACATCCAGAACCGGCGTTTTCCAGCGCGGGTACAGCTTGCTGATGGTATAGAATGTGATTACCATACCGTGGCAGCAGAAGAGTACTGTTAACTCGAACGATACCGGAATAAAGGAAGGCAGCGCAATGTGAGGCTTACCACCAATAATCATCGGCCAATCGAAGCCCAGCGTGTAAATCTGCAGCCACAAAGCGAAGCACAGACCTGTCAGGCCGAAGAAGAAGGCCGCAATGGGTAAGCGGGAACGTTCAATACCGAGAGCATCATCCATTCCGTGGATGGGGAACGGCGTGAAAACTTCGTAGATCTTAACACCCGCGTCGCGGACGTTTTCAACGGCGTGCAGCAGCACGTCTTCGTCGTCGAAGATGCCGAGGGCGAAGCGCTTAGTCATGCTTATCGTAGTTTACAGAGGCCGAGGCAGGCACTCCGTGGGTGGTGGCAGGCTGATGAGCGTGGTGGGCGGCATCATGGCCGGTATAGGTCGGGCCATTATCCACGGTATACTTCAGTACCGATTTCACTTCTGCCATGTTAATTACCGGGAAGAACTTGGCAAACAGCAAGAACAGGGTGAAGAACAGGCCAATGGTACCAACGTAGATGCCGATATCAATGATAGTGGGCGAGAACATAGCCCAGCTAGAAGGCAGGTAGTCGCGGTGCAGGGAGGTTACGATAATTACAAAACGCTCGAACCACATCCCGATGTTCACGATGATCGATAAGATGAAAGTCAATGGGATGCTGTAACGCACCCGACGGATCCACACCAGCTGGGGTGTGATTACGTTGCAGGTCATCATCGACCAGTAAGCCCACCAGTAAGGACCAGTAGCCCGGTTGATGAAGGCGTACTGTTCAAACTCTACGCCCGAGTACCAGGCAATGAAAAACTCCGTGATGTACGCTACGCCTACAATCGAGCCCGTAATCATCATGATTTTATTCATGAGGGCGATGTGCTCGATGGTGATATAGTCTTCCAGCTTGAACACTACCCGGGTAATGAGCATAAGCGTAAGTACCATGGCGAAACCGGAGAAGATAGCACCGGCTACGAAGTAGGGCGGGAAGATGGTGGTGTGCCAGCCCGGTACAACCGAGGTAGCAAAGTCCATGGATACGATGGTGTGTACCGACAGTACCAGCGGCGTCGAAACACCCGCCAAAATCAGCGAAACCGTTTCGTAGCGCGACCAGTGCTTGGCCGAGCCTTTCCAGCCCATGCTCAGCAGCGAGTAGGCTACTTTGGCAATAGGCCCCTTCGCCCGGTCACGGATGGTAGCAAAGTCGGGTACCAGACCCGTGTACCAGAACACCAGCGACACAGTGAAGTAGGTCGAAATGGCAAACACGTCCCACAGCAGCGGAGAGTTAAAGTTTACCCACAACGAACCGAAGGTGTTTTGCAGCGGGAAAACCCAGAAGGCCAGCCACGGACGACCCATGTGCAGAACCGGGAACATGGCGGCGCAGATTACGGCGAAAATCGTCATGGCTTCAGCCGCACGGTTGATGGAGGTACGCCACTTCTGACGGAACAGCAGCAGAACTGCCGAAATCAGTGTACCGGCGTGACCGATACCTACCCACCACACGAAGTTGGTGATGTCCCAGGCCCAGCCAACGGTTTTGTTCAGGCCCCATTCCCCGATACCGTACCACAGAGTGCGGTACACGGAGTAGAAGAAGACGCCAAGGAGCAGGAGGGCAACGCTCAGGGCGGCCATCCACCGAACATTCGGGGCGGCTTCTACCTGGCGGCACACGTCCTGCGTGACGTCGTGGTACGTTTTCCCCCCGGTAACGAGCGGCTCCCGTACAGGCGATACGTGCTGCATAGTTTTTTGGACTTAAAGGAATAGTGAGGGAGGGCTGTAGTGCGGTGGGCGCTCCTGCCCTCCCCCGTGGCTCGGTTTCTAGGCGTTGAACTCCGAAGTTTCCGTATTCCGGATCTTCGTCAGGTACGTAATGTTCGGCTGTACGTTGATGGCATCAAGGACGTGGAAGGCACGCTCACCATCTTCACGGCGAAGCAGCTTCGATATCCGCGACTCGGGGTCCCGCATATCACCAAACACGATGGCTTGCGTGGGGCAGGACTGGGCGCAGGCCGAAACAACTTCTCCGTCCTGCGGACGACGCTTTTGCTTCTTGGCTTCCAGCTTGCCGAGTTGGATACGCTGCACGCAAAGCGAGCATTTCTCCATTACCCCGCGGGCCCGCACTGTCACATCCGGATTCAGAACCATCCGGCCAAGATCCGTGAACATGTGACCGTTTACCGACTCAAACTTCTCGTTGGTGTAATACGAGAACCAGTTGAAGCGACGAACCTTGTATGGGCAGTTGTTAGCGCAGTAACGAGTACCAACGCAACGGTTGTAGGTCATCTGGTTCAGCCCTTCCGAGCTGTGCGTAGTAGCCAGTACTGGGCACACCGTTTCACAAGGAGCATGATTGCAATGCTGGCACATCATGGGCTGGAAGATTACTGAGGGATTCTCAGAGGGGTCTTCCATGGCTGCGTATGTATCCAGCTTGCCTTTGGTATCGAAGTCTGATTTGTGGGCATCAGAGCTGTAATACCGGTCGATACGCATCCAGTGCATTTCGCGACGGTTGATTACCTCCTGCTTACCAACTACTGCTACGTTGTTCTCTACTTGGCAACCCACCACACAAGAGCCGCAGCCGATGCAGGAGTTGAGGTCGATGGCCATCCCCCAATGGTGGTTCTTGTACTCGTAGTCTTGCCACAAAGAAACCTTGTTAGGCTTCTGTAACCCTTCCGGAGTCGAAATCTTCTCGTATTCCGTAACCTCCTTGGGGTCTTTGATATACTGGGCCAGCGTAGCTTCCTGCACCACCGGCTTACGGTCCATAATGGTGTGGTGCGTCTGCGTTTGAGCAATCGGCTCCTGAGTTCCGGTAGCGGCTAGGGTAACAGCAGTTGCGTAGCTGATGGCATCATTGCGCATGGCCAGCAACGGCAGAACATTTTTGCCGAGGCCGTTACCAACTTTACCAGCATTAACGCGACCGTATCCAAGAGCAATACCTACCGTACCGGCAGCCTGACCAGGCTGAATAAGGATAGGCAGTTGAACGGATTTGCCGTTGGCCGTTACAGTCACTACATCATCCTGTTTCCACTTCTGGGCTTCGGCGTATGCGCGTGGCACAGTTACGTAGTTACCCCAAGTAGCCTTGGTTACCGGATCAGGCAACTCTTGCAGCCAAGGGTTGTTGCCATCAGCGCCACTGCCGACACCTACTTTCTCATACACCATCAACTCGATGCCCGAGGGTTTCGGAGCGGATTTGATGGCAGCAATAGCAGCAGCAGCGTCCATAGCCGGAGCTGCTGGGGCGGGAGCTGCTAGAGCAGCAGTACCCATGGCTACACCATCGTGTACTGCCTTATCCCAGGCCTTATTGAAGTCTCCTCCTAATACAGCTTTCCACTGAGCACGGAGGTAGTTGTAATAAGTAGTAGGGTTACCAGCCCAAGTCAGCAAGGAATCTTGAGCCTGACGAGTAGCGAATAGTGGAGTAATCACTGGCTGAGCCAAGCTCAGGTAGCCACGCTTGGGCTCGTAGTCATTCCACGATTCCAGGAAATTATGGTCGGGAGCGGCGTAGGTGCACAACTCACCGGTTTCATCCAGGCGGTCATTCAGCGAAATGGTCGTGCGAACCTTACCAGCTTTCAGTGCAGCTGCCAGCTCGGCACCCATTGGGTGGTCGTATACCGGGTTGGCGTTATAGAAGATAACTGCCCCAACTTGACCTGCACTGATAGCCTTGAGCAGGTTGCTCATCTTGGCGTCATCCCCCTGGCGAACCATCGAAGGATTAGCCACGTCAACGGCAGCCGAACCTAACCGCTGGTTGATGGCCGTTACCAGTGCCTGCACTGCAGGGTCATTGGAACCTGACACAACCAAACCGCGCGAACCAGCTTTGGCCAGTTCAGCAGCAGCAGTTTGGATGCGCTTATCGGTGTAAGAAGAGGCACTACCACCACCTACAACAGTATTGTACACGGCCAGTACAGCCTCACCCATTTCAGAGGGCTTCAGCGGCACGCGCACATCGGCATTGGAGCCGGTCAGAGACATATTGCTTTCGAACTGGAAGTGACGCGACATCGTCTTCTTCTCGCTCGAAACTTTACGGTTGGTTATGTACTGACGGGCAAATTCAACTGGGGACAGCCAGGTACCTAGGAAGTCAGCGCCGAAGCTTACAATAACATCAGCCTTGCTGAAGTCGTAGGCTGGGAGCGCACCGCCATTGGCGCGCAGTAGGCCAGATACCGAGTTCACGTCGTACATCACGTGCTCCGTACCTGCAAAACGACCAGCAAACTCCGCAATTACCTTTTTGGTAGAAGGGCTGATGATAGTGTGCGATACAATAGCAACACGACCTGCCCCAGCCAGTGCATTACGCACTTCCTGGTCCAGCTGATCTTTGTCAATTTTAGCGCCCTTCTTGGCGAAATGCTGCAGACGGCCGCCATCATACAAGCTCAGAACGGAAGCTTGCGCGCGGGCCGACAAACCACCCCGGGTAATGGGTGACTCGGGGTTACCTTCCAGCTTGATCGGACGACCTTCGCGGGTTTTCACCAGCACGCTGTTGTAATCCTGGCCGTTGAAGAAGGTAGAGGCGTAAAAGTTGGCAATACCCGGATCAACCTCTTCTGGTTTGTTGAGGTAGGGAATAGCCTTTTTGATCGGGGTTTCGCAACTGGCGAGGGTGGCGGCAGCTAAACCGAAACCCATGAGCTTGAGGAAGTCGCGGCGCGGGGCCACCGTGGCATCCGAGGTGCCATGGGTTTCCTTCATCGGCATGAAGTCAGCAAACTCAGAGAGTGCATTCTTCACGAACTCCGGTGAGTTCTCCAGTTCCTCAATTCCCTTCCAGTACTTAGGCGACTCTTGCATCGTGTTTTTGGAACTTAGGGTCTTAGGGACTTAGGGACTTGGATTGTAACGTCCGATAAGTCGCTAAGTAGGCTGTTTTTTGTAAAGGTAGGTGAGGCCTTGAGCGCCCGGAGCTGGTTAGGAGGCCAGCCACCCAGGAGCCCAAGGCCCTAGCTTACTAGTAGTGGCACTTCGAGCACTCGGTACCGCCGTTGGACGATACGGTGAACGGCACGGCACCATTAGCCGAGTCGTGCAGCTTCACGAGGTTGTCGTAGTATCCGTTGCCCTTGGTGTTGAGGGGCGTTTCGCGGTGGCAGTTGATGCACCAGCCCATGGTGAGGGGCGAGTATTGGTACACTACTTCCATGTTCTGGATAGGACCGTGACAGGTCTGGCACTCAATGCCACCCACTTGGGTGTGCTGGGAGTGGTTGAAGTAGGCTAGGTCAGGCAGGTTATGCACGCGCACCCACTGAATGGGTTGTTTACGCTCGATAGCCCGGTAGATTTTCTGAATTTCTTTCGACTCTGTTTTGATCTGCGAGTGACAGTTCATGCAGATGTTAGGGGAAGGAATGTTAGCCGATTTGCTCTTGTACACCGAGGTGTGGCAATAAGCGCAGTTAATCTGGTGTTCACCAGCGTGTAGTTTGTGCGAGAAGGCAATGGGCTGAGTAGGCTGATAGCCCTGCTGCAGGCCTACGCCCATAGCGCCCTGAATGCTCTCGTATAGTACTGCCAGCACGAACAAGGTGCCCACAATACCACGCACAGCCGTCGACTTATAGATCTTCGAGAAATCGAAGCGCTGATCAATTACTTCCACATCACGGCCGTCGAGGTCTTTGCGACCACGCAGCACGTCTTTCATGATGTTGGCAATGATAACCAACGTCACAACCAATACAATCAGCACTACCACCAGCACGATGAGCAGGAGATTCATGTACTTGCCAGCCCCGGCAGCGTCGTCACCAGCATCGGCAGTAGTATCACCTTCAGCTTTTGGGCTGTTATCGTTGGAAGGCTGCTTACCAGCAACTCCGCCTTCCTGCGAAGTAGTGTAAGCAATGATGGAGGTGATTTCAGCATCTGACAGCTGGAAGCTGGGCATCTGCTGTTTCTGGTACTGGTTGAAGATCTTCACAGCATACTCGTCGCCACTGGCCACCAGTTTGCTGGAGTTCTTGATCCATGGAATAATCCAGGACATAGGACGGCGCTTGGTAATACCGGCCAGGGCCGGACCTACTACCACCTCGTTCACGGCGTGGCATTGGGCGCAGTTACCTTTGAAAAGAGCGTCGCCGGCGGCAATGGCAGCAGCGTCGCCAGCGGGGGCGCCGGCAGCGGCGGCGGGGGCAGCGGCCGCCGTAGCGCCGGGTGCCACGCCGGCTTTGCTCGGATCGGCCGCCGTGCCTTGAGCGAAGGACGAGCCTACGCTAGCAAAGAACAGAGACAGAGCGAGAAAGAGGCGGGAAAGGGGTCGTAGTCGGATGCTATCCATAGCACAAATTGACTGAAAAAAAGAAACGCGGGGGTGCTTCAAGGCCACAAATGTAGGTTGGGAAACCCAGAGAACAAACCGGCTTGGGCTAATTTTCGCCCTATTCTAGAAGCTTAGAAACATTCTAAAAAGGCTCGGTTCGCCGAAAAGAATGCGAAGTAGTAGCAACTACCTGCCTTACAAGCCTTCACCAGCTCGGCTATATAATAAAGGAGTGTACGCCTATATCGGTAACTATGCCAGCCGGAGTAGTCTCCTCATCAGCACCTTCTTTTGCAGTTGATGATCAGCCTATTATAGCAGGAGGCTTTCACTAAAAAGAGTCATGAGGCAGTAGCAAGTGCCATAAATTGTGCTATCTTTGCCCCTCATTTAGTTTTTCACACAATTTTCACCCCGTCGTAATGGCAGTAAGAAATTACGAGACGGTCTTCATTTTGACTCCCGTTCTGAACGAGAGCCAAGTGCAAGAGACGGTCGAGAAGTTCTCGCAGGTGCTTAAGGAAAATAGCGCCGACATCATCAACACTGAAGCTTGGGGCCTCAAAAAACTGGCGTACCCAATTCAGAAAAAGAACACTGGTTATTACTTCCTGGTAGAATTCACCGGTGAAGGTAACGTGGTAGATACGCTGGAACTGGCGTTCCGCCGTGACGAGCGGGTTATCCGCTTCCTCACTACTGTACTGGACAAGCACGCCGTAGCTTACGGTGCGCGTCGTCGTAAAGGCGAGATGAACCAGCAGAAAGTTAAACAATCGGAAGCCGTAGCCCAGTAAGACCATGAGCCTCGCCAACGAAAAGATCCACAAGCAGGATACCCGCAAAAAGTACTGCCGCTTCCAGAAGAACGGTATTAAGTACGTTGATTACAAAGACCCGAACTTCCTGTTGAAGTTCGTGAATGAGCAGGGCCGCATCCTGCCCCGTCGTATTACCGGCACCAGCCTGAAGTTTCAGCGCAAAGTGGCCCAAGCCGTAGCGAAAGCTCGTCACTTGGCTCTGATGCCCTACGTAACCGACTCTTTGAAATAGATTGTCAGTGTTTAGTTGTCAGTTGTCGGTTAACGGTCTTGTGCCTGCACAGTGACTAACAACCAGCAACCAGCAGCTAACAACTCAATAAAGACATGGAAGTAATTCTGAAAGACGACGTTAAAGGCCTGGGCTATAAGAACGACACCGTAACGGTGAAGCCCGGCTACGGCCGCAACTACCTGCTCCCGCAGGGTCTGGCCGTTCTGGCCGACAAGACCAACAAGAAAATCGTAGCTGAAAACGTACGTCAGGCAGCTCACAAAGCTGACAAAATCAAAGGCGACGCGCAGGCTATTGCTAACCAAATCGGTGACCTGGTGCTGGAAATTCCAGCCAAAGTGGGTGAGAGCGGCAAAATCTTCGGCCGCGTAACCACGCTGCAGCTGGCCGACGCCTTGAAAGCGAAAGGCGTTGACGTTGACCGCAAGCGTTTGTCGTTCGACTCGGAGCCCGGCTCGGTAGGCGAATACACTGCTACGGCTGACCTGCACCGTGAGGTAAAGCACAAAGTACGTTTCAACGTAGTAGCTGAGTAAGCTACGCGTTTTAGTACCCTGAAACGCCCGGTTGCGGAAGCAGCCGGGCGTTTTGTTTGTATTTGTGTAGGATGCGCGCAAAGCTCCCGACTATTACAGACCTTTGTGCGTACAAGGTTTCAATAGCCTGCTCTGGCATGACTGTATTGCCTGATATTGTATTTTCAGCGGCTTCTGCTCCGCGTCCTTCGGGCGCGCTCCTGTAGTCTTGGCTTAACTGCCCGGGTGCGGGATGCCACAGCAGATTGATCGTCTATTGGCTCAGTTGAGGGCCGTATCACATCCAATGTTTCGTACCGAACTCCCGCTTACGCCTCATCCCCAACAGCTGCCGCTTTCGGCCCGGGTGCTGACGATAGGCTCCTGTTTCTCGGATTCCATCGGGTCGCGCCTGCGCGACTTCAAGGTGACCACCATGGTCAACCCGTTTGGTACCGTCTTCAACCCACTTTCCGCCTGCCGCTTGCTTCGGGCGGCCGCCGGCGAGGATATGGACTGGCAGCAGCACGTAGTGGAGGCCCGGGGCCGCTGGCAAAGCCACGACTTGCACGCCGATATTGGGGCCGAGACGCCGGTAGAGCTGTTGCAGCACATCCAGACGTTGACCCGTGAGGTAGGCGTGTTTCTGGCTACGGCCGATGCGGTGGTACTCACGCTGGGCTCAGCCTTTGCTTACCGCCTGCGCGAGACGGATGCCATCATCAGTAACTGCCACAAGCTGCCGGCCGAGAAATTTGAGAAGGAGTTGCTGACGGCCGACGACATCATTGCCGCCGTAGCCGAAACCCATGCTTACCTGCGGCGCATTAACCCACGTTTGCGGTTTATTTTGACGGTTAGTCCGGTGCGCCACATCAAGGATACGCTGGTGCTGAACTCTACCAGCAAATCCATGCTGCGGGTGGCTTGCCACTACCTCAGCGAACTGCTGCCCGACGTTACCTACTTCCCCGCTTACGAGTTGCTGCTGGACGATTTACGCGACTACCGCTTCTACGCGGCCGATATGCTGCACCCATCTGAGGTAGCCGAGAATTATATCTGGGAACGGTTTACCCGCACTTACTTCGATGCCTCTTTCGGGCGTTTTAAGAAGGAGTGGGAAGGTATCCGGCAAGCGCTCGGCCACAAGCCCACGTACGCAGCGGCGCCCGAACATCGGCAGTTCTTGGAAAGCACGCTGGAGCGTCTGCGCCGGCTTGGTTCGCAGGCCGATGTGCGCATGGAGACGTTGCATCTGGAGCGGGAACTGGCTGATTTGCCTCTCCCTTACTCTGCGCCGGAGCCGGAGTTGGAAGAGGAGGACGACGAGGAACGCATTGACATTGGGGAGTACGCGGAAGAAACCACGACTTCGCAGGCCTCTTTACTGGGAGCAGGGGCCGGTATGCTGCGCGAAAACTCCGACGAAGAGGAACCAGAGGCAACTGAGGAGCAGGATGAATCAGCACCCACTCCCGAGTCGGCCTACGAACACGCCTACACGGCCGGGCTGGAAGAGGATGAGGCGGAAGAAGGGGAGGAAGAGGAACTGCCTACATCTGCGGGTGAGGAGCCTGTCCGCCGGAAGAAGCGCCGCTCCCGTGGTGGGGCCAAGCGCACCAAACGCAAGCATGCCCGCTTAGCTGCCGAAGCCGCTCAGGAAACAGCGCACCAAGCCATTACCAGCGAAGCAACGTCAGCGGTAACTGCTACGGCGAATGACGAGCCGCGCGAAGCGGCAGTGCCCGCAACCACAGAGCCGCAGCCGGACCTACCAGCTGCTACTGAAGCGGAGGAAACAGCCCCTGAACAGAACGAAGCTCCGCGCCGCAGTCGTAATAACCGCCGCAACCAGCGGGAACGACCCGCACGCACAGGCAGCCGTAACGGCCGCCCGGCTCTCTACGCCACCGAGGAAACCAATCCGGAGGAAACGGACGCAGAAACTATTGAACCAACTCCTGCTCCGAGCCAAGCTGCTCCCGCGCCGGCTAACGTTCTGGAAGCCGCTCCAGCTATCCAGCCCGAACCGGAAGTGGCCGCACCAGCACCTGCTCCACAGGTAGTGGAGCCGGCCGTAGCTACGGAGCCAGTTGCCGAAACCCCTCGTGCGAAACGGGCGGCAACCCCGCGCAACCGCAAAAAAGCAGTAGTACCAGAATCCGGGCCGGACGCAGCCCAGCCTGTTGCTGAAGTACTGCCCCCGGATGTACCCGTTGTAACGCAGCGTGAGGCAGTATCGGATGTAGCTCAGACTAGTGCGGCGGCTACTACCCCAGTTGCACCCAAAGCCCGGGCGCGCCGCAAGCCGGCAGCCAAAGCGGCGGCAGTATCAGCCGTTGAACCAGTAGCCGAATCAGCAGCAGAAGTTCTGGCCGAGGTGGTACCCGCCCCGCTGCCGGAAACGCCCGTTGCTAAACCCCCTCGTAAGCGTCCTAGCCGCAAAACTTCGGCAACGGAGCCTGCTCCCTCACCCATTGAGGTACCGGTTGTTGAGACGCCCAGGGAAGCGCCCGCCGCAACGGCTCCCGCCCCTAAGCGCAAGCCCCGCCCTCCGCGTAAGAAGCCAAGCACCGATACGCCAACTTCCGAAAACAGCTAATTGAAAACCCGACCGCCAGTGGTCGGGTTTTCTTTTTTAGTAGGCTTTCGGCGCGCCAAGAAAGCATGGCCCGGCCGTATCTTTACCAACTGGCCAGTACCCAGACCTGGCCCCTTGTCTGGGAATGGTCTTCTTGCGCACCGCCGCCTTTTCTACCGTTTTTACCTACGGAAAAGCCACTGCTTTTCCTTTTGCCCTTGAGCCTGACGTTTGACTTTGTGCAGCCCCAGCCAGAACCCGCCGCCGACCGCCTAACGCTGTTTGCGGATGTGATTCTGCCCTTACCGTTGCCGAAACTTTATACTTACCGCGTCCCCTTTGAGCTGAACGACCACGTGGTGGTGGGCGGGCGCGTGATTGTGCAATTTGGGGCCAAGAAAACCCTGAGCTGCATCGTGGCCGCCGTGCACGAGAACCCGCCCAAGGAATACCAGGCCAAGTATATTCTGGAGTTCATTGACGATGCGCCGGTAGTCACGCAGCCCCAGCTGAAGCTGTTTCGCTGGATAGCTGACTATTACTTGTGCACTCTAGGCGAAGTTATTAATGCGGCTTTGCCCTCGGCCCTGAAACTCAGCTCCGAGAGCCGGGTACAGCTGCATCCGGCTTTTGAGGCCGAAACGAACCCTTATCCGCTTAGTGAGCAGGAGCAGAAGGTAGTGGCCGCGCTGAGCACCGGTGAGGAGGGCAAATCCATGACGTTCACGGAAGTAGGTGAGCTGCTGGGCATTGCTTCCTTCCACAAGTACATCAAGTCCTTGATGCAGAAGGATGTGGTATTTCTGTTCGAGCACTTACAGGATAAGTATTCGCCTAAGGTGGTGAAGAAGGTGCGCCTGGCTCATCGGTTTATTGCCGAGGCCGCGCTGGAGGAGCTATTTGCCCAACTGGCCGCCCGGGCCAAGCAGCTGGACGTACTTATGCGCTACCTGCAGAAAGTGCCGGTGTACCAGAACGAGCACGCCAACCAGCGCGGCCTCGAAAAAGCTTACCTGACCTCGGCCCCTCACCTCTCCCCTTCCGCCGTCAACACGCTCATCAAAAACGGCGTGCTGGAGCAGTTTGACCAAATTGTATCCCGCTTCCCCCTGGATGAGGACGATGCCGAGGCCAACATGCACTTCACGCTGAGTGAGGCGCAGCAGGCGGCCCGTGAGGACATCATGCGCCAGTTTCAGCAGAAGGATATTGTGCTGCTACATGGGGTAACGGGCGCGGGCAAAACGGAAATCTACATCGACCTTATTAAGCAGGCTCTGGACGGGGGCGGGCAGGTGCTGTACCTGCTGCCCGAAATTGCCCTCACCGCTCAGATTGTAACTCGCCTGATGCGCGTGTTCGGGTCGCGGCTGGGCGTATACCACTCCAAGTTCTCCGATAATGAGCGGGTGGAAGTGTGGAATGGCGTACTGGCAGGACGGTTTCAGGTGGTGATTGGGGTCCGCTCGGCCGTGTTTCTGCCCTTTGATAGCCTGGCCCTGGTGATTGTGGACGAGGAGCATGAATCCAGCTACAAGCAGTACGACCCCGCCCCGCGCTATAATGCCCGGGAAGTAGCCTTGATGATGGCCAACTTCCAGGGTGCTAAAACCCTGCTGGGCTCAGCCACGCCCGCCGTAGAAACCTACTACCAGACGCGCACCGGCCGCTACGGGCTGGTGTCACTCACCAAGCGGTTTGGGGAGGCCGGGCTGCCGGAAATTGAGCTGGTGGATACGCGCAAAAGCCGGGAGCAAAAAACCCTGCTCAACCACTTCACCCCGGAGCTGATGCAGGCCATGGAAAGCAAGCTGGCGGCTAAGGAACAGGTAATTTTGTTCCAGAATCGGCGCGGCTATTCCCCCTTCATCAACTGCCTCGACTGTGGTTGGATACCCAAGTGCACCAACTGCGCCGTGAGTTTGAGCTACCACAAGCACAGCCACGAACTGCGTTGCCACTACTGCGGCTACCACGAGCGGATGTACGTGCAGTGCCCGGCCTGCGGCTCCCGCAACCTCAAAACCGTGGGTTTCGGTACCGAGAAGCTGGAGGATGACCTGAAGGTAATGCTGCCCCAGGCCAATGTGCAGCGCATGGACCTGGATACCACCCGCGCCAAAAATTCCTACCAGCAAATCATTTCGGACTTCGAGAAGCAGGCCACCAACGTGCTGGTAGGCACCCAGATGGTAACCAAGGGCCTCGATTTCGCCAACGTGAGCCTAGTGGGCATCATCAACGCCGACAGCATCATTCACTACCCCGATTTTCGGGCCCACGAACGGGCCTTCCAGATGTTTGTGCAGGTAAGCGGACGGGCGGGCCGCAAGGGTAAGAAGGGCCGCGTGATTATCCAGACCGGCGACCCAGAGCAGGTGATTTTCGACAAGGTAATCCGCAACGACTACCTGGAGTTTTACGAGTACGAGATTTTGCAGCGGCGGGAGCATGGCTACCCACCGTTTATGCGCGTCATTCGGCTCACCGTGAAGCACATGGATGCCGTAGTGGGCGAGCGGGCCGCCATTCTGCTTACTCAGGAGCTGGTAGACCGCCTGGGTCGGGAAGCCGTGCTGGGGCCGGAAGCGCCCTACATTTTCCGCATCCGCAACTTTTACCTCCAGGAAATTACCATCAAGCTCAGCCGGGAACATACCGTGCTGCGCGCCGCCAAGGCTGATATTCTGGAAGCCATGAACCTAGTACGTGACCAGAAGGAGTTCAAGCAGGTGCGCCTAGCCGCCGACGTGGACCCGATGTAGGGGTAACATGCGGCCAGCTAGAGTGAGGCTACCATCAGGATAAGCCCGATCAGCAAGGCAGTGGTGCCGGGCAAGCCGAAGAAAAGCATTCCATAAGGAGCGGTCAACAGGCCGCCTACTAATAGTAATGCTCCTGCTATCAACAGAATAGCGGCCAGTTTCCGCAGTGGATGGCGCTTGGCTTTCTTGCTGGATGAGGTAGTACCAGCCGCTACGTGAGGTGCCTGCGCATCTGCGCGAGCTTGGCGGCGGGCCTCTCGTTTAAGCCGCAACCGGCCATTTTTTCCTTGATAAAGCAACAAGGCAATACCTATTGGTACTAAAGTTAAAGCTACTATTCCCAGATAGAGGTTCTCCCAACTAGAGCTTGTGCCCGATTTATTGTCAGTTGATACAGCCAGCGAAATAAGCCCGGTTGCCGTCAGCACACCGCCAATTACATTGACAAACGTAGTCTCCGGATCAGAAGGAATAACCGACGTGTCGGAAGTAATAGTTGAAGGTATGCGGCCAGTAACAGGATACCCCACCAAGGTATCAGTTCCTGTTATAACTAACGTGGGCTGGTTTCCTTTGGGTTTTTTGGCAGGTCGCCGGGAAGTATCTGCGGCCGTGGCTACCGACTTGCGCAATAAGCTGCCGGCCACTGGCTTGCGGGATGACGCGGGCCGTACAGCAGCGGATGGGCGCGATAATGCTTCCGACTCCGCACGCGAAGGCAGCACAAGATGCGGCTGATATTGTTGGGCGGCCGGAAAAAACGCGGGTATCTGCGTGCTGCGGCAGGAGGTTAACCATAGAATACCTAGGAGGATACCCAGGAGGCGAGAGTTCATTTGAATAGAAGGTAAAATGAAATAATGGAGTATTTAGCAGAAGTAAAGTATGCGGCAATATAGATTTTTACTGCACAAAAAGGCCGAAGCTGAAGCCTCGGCCTTTTTTGCTATTGGCTTTTTCGAAGTGGTTACACCTCGTCGAGCAGACCCAGGATGATCAGTACGATACCGATGATACCGATGATGCCGCCCAGAACGCTGAAGATACCACCAAACACGCCGAGCAGTACGCCAATCAGCAACAGAATGATACCAAGCTTTATGTTACGGTTGATAGCGTTGGCATCTTCCTGCGAAGCTACTTCCGACTTTTTGCTTACCTGCGTTTTGGCAGTCAGCTTATTAGCTTGTTTAGTCAGCTTGGCTACTACTGCCTTCTGCGCGAAGTTCAGCTTGGGGGCTTTGGCTACTGGAGCGGCTGGAGCAGCAGTGGTTTTGGCTACGGCAGGCTTGGCAGCAGGAGCACTCACGGCTACCGATTTTTCAACTGGTGCAGCTACGGGGGCTACGTCGGTAGCAGGGGCAACCGTTACTGCGCGCTGGGTGCCATGGTACGCCGACGACGTCTTGGGCAGCATAGCATACTCGGCGCGGTTACAGCTGGTCAGGGCTACTGCTACGGCAGCCACGGCCGTGAGCTTGTGCAGGATTCCGGACAAGTGTTTCATAGAAAAAGTGGTTGATGAAAGAAAGGAAAACAGGGCTTGTACGGGCTAAAGTAACAGAAGGGCCAATTAAAAAATAGATTTTTACTATGTACGCCTGATTTTCTGCTACTTATTTCCCGCCGTCCAGCCTATGTTGCGCAGGGTAGCATTCTGATCTTGGCTTCAGTCGAACGCTTCATACTCAACCGATGTTGAAGCGGCACCGTTACTTTGCACCTGTGCATATGCCGTTTTCTCCCAAAGCAATAGTGTGGCTGAGCGCCGCCGGATTATTTGCGGGCTCTTTTGCCTGCACGCAGCCTCTTTCTGAAAGCTCGGCGGCCCAACTAACCGAGGAGCGCCGCCAGACGCTGCCAGATACCAGCGGCTATGAGCGCCGCCCGCCCCAAGACCTCAATGGCATTGGCAAGTATTATCTGGGCCGGCAGATTGCGCACGTAATGGGCCACGAGGGTGCATCCTGGCTGGAGCGCTCCGACCGTCAGCAGGAAGAAGGCACTGATATTCTGTTGCGGGAATTGCGGCTAAAACCGACCGATGTGGTAGCCGACATTGGGGCGGGCACTGGCTTCTTCACCTTCCGCATCAGCCCGCTGGTGCCCAAGGGCAAAGTACTGGCCGTTGATATTCAACCGGAAATGCTCACGGCCCTGCGCGAAACTAAAGACCGTCTGCGCGCTACTAATGTAGTACCCCTGCAAGGCACTACCAGCAACCCTAATTTGCCGGCTAAGGGTGTTGATGTAGTGCTGTTGGTGGATGCTTACCACGAGTTCGACTATCCGCGGGAAATGATGCGCGCCATCCGGAACTCCCTTACGCCTACTGGACGCGTGGCATTGGTGGAGTATCGGGCCGAGGACTCCAAAGTGCCCATTAAGCGCATTCACAAGATGAGTATTGCCCAGGCCCGGCGTGAAATGGCGGCCATTGGGTTGCGCCTTACCGATTCCATTGAGTCATTGCCCCAGCAGCACTTGCTCATTTTCCGCCGCCAATAGTTCGGCAGTGACCCTCCGCCGGCCCTACCTTTGCGGCCTATGGTACCCACTCCCGACCCGCGCCAACTTTCCATTCACGACTTCACCTACCAGTTGCCACCCGAGCGCATTGCCCCGGAGCCGCTGCCCAACCGTGACCAGTCGAAGCTGCTGCTATACCAGCAGGGCCGAATCTATGACCGGCAGTTTCGGGAATTACCAGAACTGCTGCCGGCGGGCAGCTTGTTGGTGTTCAACGATACCAAAGTGGTGCGGGCCCGCTTGTTTGCGCGGCGCCCAACCGGGGGCATCGTGGAGCTGTTTTGCCTGGAGCCAGTAGCCCCTCACCGTGCCATAGAGCCCGCCATGCAGCAAACCGGCAACTGCGTATGGAAATGCCTGGTTGGCAATGGCAAGCGGTGGAAAGAAGGTGCAGTGACGCTGGAATTTGAAGTGCAGGGCCAAGCGGCCACCCTGGCAGCGCAGCGGGTAGAGCAGCACGATGGGTATGCCTTGATTCGCTTTAGCTGGGAACCGGCCCAGTTGCCATTTGCCGAAGTGCTGCGCGGAGCGGGCCACTTGCCCCTACCTCCCTACCTCAACCGCGCCGATACGGAAGTGGACGCCGTGCGTTACCAGACAGTGTATGCCGCCCACGAGGGGGCTGTGGCCGCCCCCACGGCTGGCCTGCACTTTTCCGATACAGTGCTGGCCAACCTTGCGCAACGGCAGATTTCCTCGGCCCAGGTGACCTTGCACGTAGGAGCCGGCACTTTCCAGCCCGTCAAAGCGGAGCAGATGGATGGGCACACCATGCACGGGGAGCCCATCAGCGTTACGGCTGCCACGCTGCGGCAGCTGTTGCATCAGGTGCCGCAGCCCATTATCCCGGTGGGTACTACCAGCCTGCGCACCCTGGAAAGCCTGTACTGGCTGGGGGCCCGCCTGCTACAGCAGCCCGAGGCAGAACCTGATTGGCACGTACAGCAATGGCAGCCCTACGAAGGACAAGTCGAGGTTTCTGCCGACCAAGCATTGCAGGCATTGCTGCACTATTTGGAGCGTACCGGCTCCGAGTTGCTGCACGCTACCACCCAGCTACTCATTGCGCCCGGCTACCGGTTCCGGCTAGCCTCAGGGCTGATTACCAACTTCCACCAGCCCGAAAGTACGCTGCTGCTGCTGGTAGCCGCCCTCATCGGGCCCCAATGGCGGACGGTGTACGAGCACGCACTGAGCCATAACTACCGGTTTCTGAGTTACGGCGACTCCTCTCTGCTTTTACCTTAGAACCGACTTCTGATGCTTGAGTAGCAGCTTCTTAGTGCACAAGCTCAACCCTAGTCAGCAGGCAGCATTACGCAGTAACTTTCGGCGTTTTGCTGCCAGGATACAACCAATTTCCAGCGGGCCGTATAAGGACACAGAATCCTGTTTTCTCCATAAGACTCTCCTCATGAAAAAGATACTGCTTCTGGCTGCAGCCGTGGTCTTCTCGACGGCTGCCTTCGCTCAAGGTGATAAAACGACGGTACGTGACGAAACCAGCGGTGCCAAAACCACGGTAACCGAACGTGACAACGGCACGGTTAAAGTAGAAGCCCGCTCGGGCCGCACCAAAGCCGGCCAAAAGGCCTATAACACCAAAGAGGACGTAAAGTACGCCGGCAAAAAAACGGGTAATGCCGTTGAGCGTGGCGCCAAGAAAACTGGTAAAGCAGTGAAAAAGGGCGCTAATGCCGTAAAAAACAAAGCTGAAGACGTAGTAGATTAGTCTACCGGCCCAAGTAACAAAAAGCCCCGCTAACTGAGTTAGCGGGGCTTTTTGTTGTTCAATAGGTGGTTATTACTGTCCTACCATGAACACTGCATTGCCGAAGAGCAGCTTGCCGCCCTGCCAGAATGCCCGAAACAAAGGGTTGTCGCCGAGGTAGACTACCTGGCCCCGGCCCAGTTCCTGGGTTCCCAGCACGAAGCTGTCGGTGAGGGCCCGCTTGGCGCCACGGCCCGCAAACCCAGCAGCATAGCTGTCCTTTTTTAGTACACCCACATTCCAGCCGCCTCTGGGCAGAAAGCGGTAGTTGGGAATGTCGCGCAGCAGGGCGTAGTAGGTGTCGCCGTAGCCGAAAGCTAGGGGGTGGGTATTATCGAGCTGTACGCGGTACACGCTGCCTTGCACCCGCTCCCCAATTTCTTCCCGCTCGGCATCGGCGTAGCGGCGCAGAGCAGTGTAGGGGCTGGCCTTTTTGCTGGCTGCCGTGTCGGCGGGTTTGGTTTTGAGCAGGAAGTCTTTATTACCCGCCAGGAAACGGGAAGCGCCTTCGAGGGCAATGAGGCGGCCGCCGCCCCGCACCCAGGTTTTCACATTTTCTAGCCCCCGCTCCGTCAGCACGTCATCGTAGCGCCCATCCGGCAGAATCAACACGTCGAATTTGCTTAGTGGCACACCGTTAAAATAGTCGGTACCCAACACTGTAACGGGGTAGCCTACTTGCTGCTCAAAGAAGTGCCATACCTCCCCGAAAGCCGTAGCATCGATGCCGGGGCCGGCCAGAATGGCTACGCTGGGCATTTTGAGGGGCCGTACGGAACGGGAGCCCAGGTCGCCGCCGGTGGTGGACAGGCCCGATTGCACCGCCTGCACCAGCACGCCAGCCGAATCGGCCTGGGCGTGTACCAACTGATCAAAACGGGCGCCCAGCCGCTCGTTGCCGGTGCGCGGGATGATGAGCGTACCGCGCTGGTACTTCTGGCCTTCGGTTTCAAAAGGCTCGTCGGCCACCCGCATTTTCACGCCCTGCTGCATCAATCGACTCAGAAACCGGACATCCTGCAGGTTGTTCCAGCGCGCTACGTAGGCGTATGGCCGGTCGGTGATGGGCTGGGAGCTGGCGGGTACCGGAACGGGTTTACCTCCTTTCTCCACTACCGTAGCCACGGGCGGTTGGGCGCTGGTGGCTGACAACTGGTTTTTCAGCGCATAGCCTTTCAGCCCGAAAGCATAGGGCAATGACCACGCGGTCAGATCATAGGTCAGGGAATCTTCCAATTGAGCCTGGGGCTCAAACAGCACCTTCACCAGTGTAGACTTGGGCTGGTACATGCTGATAACCACGTCGCGGGGCTCAATCTGCACGCTTTCGGTTTTGCCGGTGGTGTAGTTGTAGCCCACCTGACGGTTGCGCTTGGTGGCAAAGCCGTAGCTGATCTGCTGTCTATCGAGGTACTGGGTGAGGGCGCGCACCTGGCCGGGGTCGGAGGAGCCAGCCAGCACGTAGGATTTGTATTCGCCCTTGGGTTTGGTGCGGGCATCAGTGTAGAACTTCTGAAACTCCCGGATTAGCTCCTCATGCCGGTCGGAAGCGGCCTGCAACGTGGCCATGCTGGTGGCGTGGTGATGCTCGATGCGCTGGGCAAGGGTCAGGGTATCACCATCGGCTTTCACGTAGCTCAGGCCGGCCGGGCCACCGCCGCCCTGCTCGTAGGTCATGCCAATAGCTCCGTTGAAGCTGGGCCAGGTGTCACCGTAGAAGGGCGCGAACAGGTCGTAGGTTTCGCGGGTGAAGTACAGCCAGTTGTTCTTATCGAACACGCGGCGGTTGTAGTCCCCAATGATGTTCTGAAACTTGCGCTGCCAGTCCGTGAGGTCGGCGTGAAAGGGCTTAGCGGCCGGCGAAAAGTAGTAGGGGTTGTTGGGGCCCATTTCGTGGAAGTCGGCGTGCACCTGAGGCAGCCACTGGTTGTACACCACAATGCGCTGACGGCTCTCCTGCTGGGTTTGCCAGGCCCAGTCCCGGTTGAGGTCGAAGTAGTAGTGGTTGTAGCGGCCGCCGGGCCAGGGCTCATGGTGCTCCCAGCTTAAGGCCGAGGCGTTGGGCCGCTGGTTGGCCACGCGGTTGTACCACTGCGCGTACCGGTCGCGCCCGTCGGGGTTTACGCAGGGGTCCACAATTACCACCAGGTTCTGGAGCCACTGCTGCACCTGCTGGTTCTGGGGGTTGGCCAGGTCGTAGAGCACCTGCATTACTGCTTCCGATGATACCGACTCGTTGCCGTGCACGTTGTAGCTCAGCCACACCACGGCGGGCTGCTTGGTGGCAGCTGAGCCGGTTTCCAGTCCGGCCAGGCGCAGGTTGTTGCGCCGGATATCGTCCAGGTTCGTCAGGTTTTCGGGCGTGGCCACGTACACCAGTTCCAGCGGGCGGTTTTCGTAGGTGCGGCCGTAGCGCTGCAGCTTGGCCCGGCCGGGGCTGTGCTCCACTACGTGCTCCACGTAGCGCAGCAGCTCCGCGTGGGGCGTAAAGCGAGTACCCAGCTCGTAGCCCAGAAACTGGCGGGGAGTCAGCAGGGGGCCGGGTGCCGCGTTCTGGCCCCAAGTGGGCGCGGCCGCCAGGAGGGTCAGCAGCAGTACAAGTAGCCGGAAAGTATGTTTTCTCACAAATAGAAAAAGCTTGCGCCAGCGACGACCGGCAGGTGGAAATAAAGTTCAGTTCTCAAATAAAGCATAAACCCGCACCTAAAGACGCAGTTCTGCTTTTTTGGCCGCATCTTTTAGACTTCATTCCTATTTCTCTCTTCCTATGCTTATTTCCGCTGTACGCCTGCCACTGCTAACTGCCCTGCTAGCTGCCGGCACTTGGGCCGCCCACGCTCAGATGCTCCTCTCCTACCCGCTGCCCTCGGAAGCCGACAAACAGCAGCTGGCGCAGGTTTTGGCCGATACGCTCTATATTCAGCAGCACTACACCAAAACGGAGTACCAGATTCCGATGCGCGACGGAGTGAAGCTGTACACGGTGGTGTACGCCCCCAACGACGCCGATAAGGTGAAGTATCCCATTATGCTGAACCGCACGCCCTACGCGGTGGGGCCGTACGGGGCCGGCAAGATGAAAAAGAACCTAGGACCCAGCAGCACCATGCTGCACGAGGGCTACATTTTTGCCTACCAGGATGTGCGCGGGCGCTATATGTCGGAGGGCCAGTTTGTGGATGTGCGCCCCGAAAAAGATACGCATACGGGCAAGACCGACATTGACGAGGGTACCGACACATTTGATACTATTGAGTGGCTGCTGAAGAAAGGTCCGCGCAATAACGGCCGCGTGGGCCAGTGGGGCATTAGCTACCCCGGCTACTACACGGCCACCGGCTTGCTCAGCCGCCATCCGGCCCTGAAAGCGGCCTCACCCCAGGCTCCCATTGCCGACTGGTTTTGGGACGACTTTCACCACAACGGCGCCTTTTTCCTGCCCCACGCCTTCAACTTCCTGGCCTCCTTTGGGCTCCCCCGGCCCCAGCCTACGCCCACCGGCAACCCCAGCTTCAAACACGGCACCCCCGATGGCTACGACTTCTTCCTGAAGATGGGCCCGCTGAAAAATGCTGATGCGCGGTACTATAAGGGGCAAGTGGCTTTCTGGAATGAAATGACTCAGCACCCCAACTACGACGAGTTCTGGCAGGCCCGTAATCTGCGCCCCCGCCTCAAAAACCTCAACAAAGGCACAGCCGTGCTAACTGTAGGCGGTTTTAACGATGCTGAGGACTTGTTCGGGGCTCTAAAAATCTACGAAAGCATTGAGAAGCAGAACCCCGGCATGCGCAACAGCCTGGTGATGGGCCCCTGGGTACACGGTGGCTGGGCGCGAGGCACCGGCGAAATGGTGGGCAACGTAGCCTACGGCGAATCTCCCTCCCTCTACTACCAAAAGGAAATTGAAGCCCCTTTTTTCAAGGCCTACCTAAAGGATAACAAGCCGGCGGCCGTGCCCGAGGCTACGGTATTTGAGGGCGGAACCAACCGCTGGCGCACGTTTGATACCTGGCCGCCCAAGGCCGCGCAGGTACGCACCTTGTATTTCCAGCCAGCTGGCAAAATCGGGTTTGAGCAGCCCGGCAGCGGCCCAGAGTTCGACCAGTATCTAAGTGACCCGGCCCATCCGGTACCTTTCACTGAAGCTACCGCCGTGGGCATGACCCGCGAGTACATGACCGACGACCAGCGCTTCGCCAGCCGTCGCCCCGATGTGCTGACCTACCAGACGGATGCCCTTACGGAAGACCTGACCCTGGCCGGGCCCATTGATGCCCTGCTGCAAGTGGCCACTACGGGTACCGACGCCGATTGGGTGGTGAAAATAATTGACGTGTACCCGGACGATACGCCCAACAACCCCAGCCTGAACCCGGCCGTGAAACTGGGCGGCTACCAGCAGATGGTGCGCTCCGAGGTAATGCGGGGCCGGTTCCGCAACAGCTTCAGCCAGCCCGAAGCCTTTGTGCCAAATCAGGTAACAGCCGTTCCGTTTGTAGTGCAGGACCTGTGCCACACCTTCCGCAAAGGGCACCGCCTGATGGTGCAAGTGCAGAGCTCCTGGTTTCCGCTGGTTGACCGCAACCCGCAAACCTTCGTCCCAAACATCTTTCAGGCCGATGAGAAGGATTTTCAGATTGCCACGCACCGCCTCTACCACTCCCCCCAGCACGCTTCCCAACTGAAAGTGCGGGTGCTGTGA
This sequence comes from Hymenobacter sp. UYP22, assembly GCF_040547285.1. NCBI lineage: Bacteria > Pseudomonadati > Bacteroidota > Cytophagia > Cytophagales > Hymenobacteraceae > Hymenobacter > Hymenobacter sp. UYP22. Next base: position 122,470 of record NZ_JBEPPK010000004.1, read on the forward strand.
GTGATGAAGTAGTGAGTTTGACGTTCCGCTTGCTCCATTTGCGCATATTGAACGTCAAATTCACCATTTCACCACTCACAGCCGGGCTACGTTGGCGTAATCCAGTTCCTGGGGCTTTTCCTGCAGATCATATTTCACTTTCTCCACTACGCCTCTGCCAAATAAGCTGATGCCGACGTTGAAGACGGCCAAGGCCGCTGTACCAGCCGCTACCCACTCGGTAGTAGAATGGCCGTTGCGTTTTTTATCGGCGGCCCATTGAACCAAGCAGTTACCCAGGCCAATAGCTATTAGTCCGGCGGGGGCGAAAATCAGCCATTTTTTCTTGTGCGTCATGAGAAGTGCGGGAGAGGGATGAACAAAGGGCGGAGCAGACATTATCACATGCAGCAGCCTGCTTCATCTTTCACAATCGTACCTTTGTGCTGCGGGGTTACAACACCCCTCAATTATATTTTGTTAGTCAGCCGCGTGCCGGCGTTGAGGTGCTTTCCATGCTTGTTTCTCCCTACCAGCGGTTGCTGGAGCTGGTCTTCGCCCAGCCCGCCGACGCCGCCCGCTACCTCCACCCCACTACCCTGGCGGCTTACCGCACTTTCGAGCAGGCCAGCCCCCAGGATATTGCCTACCGCTTCGAGCGGGTGCGCCTCGGCGTGGCCCTGTCCTTGATGAAGCTGCTCTCCGACCTCGGTGACTTAGACGAGGCCCGGGCCGTGCTGGATGTACTACACCGGGCGTTAAAAGCACCTTCCGTGGGGGCCATTGATGCTACCATTCAGAAGGATGCGTCTACGTTTGAACGGCTCTATACCAACCTGTACGTGAACGAGGAAGGCGAGCAGCTCCTGCACCTCTTCGAGCGCACCCTCGATGCCGACTCCCAACCACTCATGGACGACGTAATTCGGGAAGCCCTGCGGTTAGCCCCCAAGCTAGATTTCAGCCACTTGGCAGAAGAAGACGAAGAGTAAAAAAGGCCGCTCTGGGAGCGGCCTTTTTCGTTGTTAATACCCGTCGTTCTGTACCAAACGAGGGTTCACGTCAATTTCGCGGCGCGGGATAGGGAATATCAGGCGGGGGGAGTTCCAGGCCAAATTCACATTTACATTGGGCGCTGCATTAACGATAGCCTCTTGAGTTCGTTTGGCGTCGTGCAGGCGGAATCCCTCGAAGGCTAGTTCCAGGCGCCGCTCCCGCAGAATGGCGTTCAGCGAAAGTTGAGCACTAGTGAGCGGCGCTAGACCAGAACGTACTCGTACAAGGTTTAGGTCGCTTAGGGCGCCGGTGGTATTGCCCCCCCGGAAACGGGACTCTGCGCGTGTCAGGTACATTTCAGCCAGCCGGATCAGTACTACGTTGGCATAGGGGTCGTCATACTTCAGTAGATAGTTGGTACCGCCAGTATTACCGAACAAATTCAGACGCGTGTCATCCGCTTCGTAGCGGTTCAGATGCTGCTCCTGAATCTCGATATCTGCCCGGCTCAACTCCGAGAAGTACGTATTCAGCTCGTTGATACCATCCTGGTTGGAAACCTGTAGGGAGAAAATGATTTCCGTCGAGGCCTTGGTGTTTGTAAATACTGCCTCCACCGATTCGTCCAGTGAGTAGCGGGTATTAGCAATTACTTCCGTGGCGGCGGCCGCCGCCTCCGTATAACGCCCCTGCTGCAGGTACACCCGGGAGAGAATGGCCGAGGCAGCACTCCGGTTGGCAAAGACGCCATTAGTGGCCGGCAGTAGCGTTTTGGCCCGCTCCAAATCCTGTAGCACCTGGGTATATACCTCCGCAACCGTGTTTCGGGCTACTTGATTGTTGCTGCCCAGGCTAGTGGTCGGCGTAAGTACCAAGGGCACTCCAGGGTTGCTTTGCGGGCTGCCGTCATTCCATGCTTTGGCATAATAGCGCACTAAATCAAAATACACTAGTCCCCGCACGAACAAGGCCTCGCCTTCAATGCGGTTTCGACGGGCAGCCGTTACTTTATCAATGGCTGCCAGCACGCTATTGGTGTTGTTAATGGTACGGTAGCCCGCCAGCCACGACTGCGCCACGAAGGTATTATTAACCAGCAGCGCTTTACGATAAGCTTCGTTTGGCTGGTTGAAGGTACCTACGAAGGCCAAATCCCCGGCATCACCCAGTAACTCCCCCATAAACTGCAGCTGCCCGCCATACAGTGCTTGACTACCTAGGGCATCATACACCCCTACCATAGCAGCCTCCACATCGGCAGATGTTTTCAGTGCGTCTTCCGCCAACACGGTATTATTGGGCGTAATGTCCAGCTCATCATTGCAGCTGGTTAGCGGCAGCAGCCCCAACGTGGCGGCTATCAAAAGAGAACGAACAACAGAATATTTCATGTCCAGAAACGGTCAGAGGATGATTAAAACCCGATGTTCAACCCTATGGTGAACGTCTTGGCCTGCGGGGCAGAATAAAAGTCGTTGCCCTGCGAAATATTGCTGGCAATGTAGTCGGTGTTCACCTCCGGGTCCCAGCCTTTGTAATCGGTGAATGTGAGCAGGTTGACCCCCGAGAAAAACAGGCGGGCCGTATTCAGGTGCGCATATGAGGTCAACGACTTGGGAATATTGACGCCCAGCGTAACCGTGCGCAGGCGCACGTACGAGGCATCATAGAGGAAGCGCGACGACTCGCCAACGCCGTTGCCCGCAAACAAGCGGGCCTGCGGCACATCGGTTACGTCGCCGGGGTTGCGCCAGCGACGCAATTGGTCGCGGGTCTGGTTGTCGAAGCCATTGTTGAAGCCCACCGACATGAACTTGCCGCCCCCGTCGTACACCTCATTGCCAAATACCCCCTGGAAGGTAAACGAGAAATCAATCAGGTTGCGGAAAGTGAAGGTGTTGGTGACCCCACCAATCCAGTTGGGGTTCGGGTTACCCAAAATAACCCGCTGGGCGGCGTTATAGTCGGGCGTGGTACTCCGGTCCAGAGAACCATCGGCGTTGGCAGTGTTCAGGTAGTAGAGCGCGTCACCATTGGCGGGGTCTACACCCGCGTACTCAACTCCGAAGAACACACCCAGGGGCTGACCTTCCTGAGCCCGGTTCAGAAATCCACCCTCAATAATCTGGCCCTGGAGGTTTTTTACTTTGTTGCGGTTAGCAGAGGCATTGAAGCTCGTGCTCCAGGTAAAGTTGGCGCCCTCCAAGTTGCGCGTATTCAAGGCAACCTCTAGGCCTTTGTTTTCCAGGTCGCCCACATTCCGGAACTGCTGGGCAAAGCCACTGGTACCGGGCACATTGACATTCAAGGCCAGGTCAGAGGTGTTTTTGCGGTAGAGGTCTACTTCACCCGTCAGGCGGCTATTGAAAAATCCAAAATCCAGACCTATATCTAACTGACTGGTACTTTCCCATTTAAGGTCGGGGTTGGCAATCTGCACCGGAGCCTGGCCGGGTACTCCACCGTAACCGGCATCGGAGTACAGCGCCTGCCAAGGAAAGTCCGGGAACGACTGGTTGCCCGTAATGCCATAGCTCACTCGAGGTTTGAGTTGGGTGATGATGGCATTATCCTTCAGAAAAGCCTCCTCCGTGAGCACCCAGCCCACCGAAGCCGCCGGGAAGAAACCGTACCGGTTGTTGCTGCCAAAGCGCGAAGAGCCATCAGCCCGGAAGCTGGCGTTGATCAGGTAGCGGTTGTTGAAGATGTAATTAGCCCGGCCAAACCACGATACCAGAGAGCTTTCCGTGCGCGCCGATGAGCCGGCACTAATTAGAGCGGCGCTGGTAATCTGCCGGTACGCGTCGCTGGGGAATTGCTGCCCCGATACGCTATTGGACTTTACCCGCCGCTTCTCAAACGAAAACCCACCCACCACTTCTAGGCTGTGCTGCTCGCCCAGAACCGGCCGAAACGTGGCGAAGTTGTTGGTAATAAAGCGGCCGTTGGTTACAGTACGGTTGGTACCGTTGCCATTGTCGGCGAAAGAGGTGTTACGGGCCGTCAGGCGGCCATAATAAGAGTCTTCCTCCTGGTTGAGCAAGTCAATGCCCAACTCCGAGCGGAAGGAAAGCTGCTTAGTAAAATTCAGTTGCCCATAAATGTTGCCCAGGTTGCGGTACACCGTAGCCAAATAGGAGGCTCCAATGGTGTTCAGCAGCGGGTTGTAATACACCGGATAGTTGGTGTTAGGCTGCCCCGTAGTGTTATCCAAAGCCCCACTGATCTGGTTGGTGCGCGGGTCTATCAGCGGCGTAATCGGTGACAACGCCACAATCTGCATAGGATTGGAAAACGCGTTATCGGCGGCAAGGCGTCTGTTTTCGGTGCGGCTGAGCGAGTAGTTGAGGCCCAGGGAGAAGAAGTCCGACGCTTTGTGGTCAAGATTGGTACGGGTAGTAATGCGCTTGAACTGGTTACCCACCAGAATACCTTTCTGGTCGCTATAGCCCCCCGAAACGTAAAACTTTGTTTTGTCGGAGCCACCGTTGGCGCTCAGGTCTATCTGATGAAATGGAGCCGATTGGAAAACTTCCTCCTGCCAGTCGGTACCATAGGCCAGCACATCGGTGTTGCCGGCGGTATAGCGCTGCAGGCGCGTCTCAGCAAAGGCCGTCAGGCCTACATTTGCGGCTGATTCGCGCACCAGGTCCACGTACTCGGTGGGGTTCAAAAAGTCCCGTTTTCGGGTGGGCGTACTGGTGCCGGTCTGGTAGCTCAGGTTGAAGCGCGTTACGCCTTCCCGACCCCGTTTTGTGGTAATCAACACCACTCCGTTAGACGCCCGGGAGCCGTAAATAGCCGATGCCGACGCATCCTTCAGAATGCTGATAGACTCAATATCGTTGGCGTTGATATCGGCAATAGGGTTGGTTTCGGCGCTGATACCAGACTGGCTTTCTGAAATAATTGGCACCCCATCTACCACGTACAAGGGCTGGTTACCACCGCTTACCGAGGTTGCGCCCCGCACGCGTACTTTAATACCCTGGCCCAGCTTTCCGCTACTATTTTCAATGAAAACGCCAGCCGCTTTTCCCTGAATAGCCTGCTCAAACGATGGTACGGGGGTATTTTGTACGTCCTTGCCCCCGAGCTGTACAATGGAGCCACTAATATCAGCCTTGGCCTGAGTACCGTAGCCTACTACCACTGCTTCACCTAGTTCCGTGGCGCTACTCTTTAGCGAGGCCGCTACGTTAGTTCGGTCACCTACTACTACATTCTGCGTTTCGAAGCCGATGGAGCTCAGCACCAGCGTGGCGCCGGGTTGTACAGTCAGGGTAAATCCACCATCGGCCCCGGTGCTAGTGCCGTTGCTAGTACCACGCTCCAACACGGTAACGCCAGGTAGTGCGGCCCCGGCAGCATCCGTGACGCGGCCGCTTACCGCCCGGGTTTGGGCTGTTGCTGACGAGGCCATCAGTACCCCAAATGTTACTGGAATAAGGTAATGCTGTTTCATACAATCCGGCCCTTTTACAGGCCCGTTAGAGTGAAAAAAAGCTTCATAACCACGTTATGCAGCGGTATTCGCGGGTGCATTCTGCTCTACTATCTGCCCCAAGCCTTGCGTGGCCTCAACTATGAGTGCCCTTCAATGCAAAATATATAGGCGAATAGCAATATCATAGAGGATTTAAGTAAATCACTACAATTTCCATTGCCCGAGAATCTGGTTTCGGTGCCCGGAGCTGGTTACCTTTACTCAGTTTACAGCCGCAGTGCTTTTTTGCCGGGCCGGATCAAATTTTGTAATCCTTCTTTAATGCCTGATATCCAGTATATCACCGATGCCGCCGCCGTTGCGCAGGTTGCGGAAGCAGTCCGTCAGCAGCCCCGCCTGGCCATTGACCTCGAATTTGATGATATGCGCTACCGGTATGGGCGCAATCTGGCGCTGATTCAGCTGTTTGATGGCACCACGGTCTACCTCATCGACCCGCTGGCCCTCACCAACCCTGCCCACGACTTGGAGCCTCTGTGGGCTATTCTGCGCGACCCGGAGGTAGCCATTGTGTTTCACAGCTGCAAGTCGGACATTTTGCTGCTGGATGAGCTCTATGATGTGCATGTGCGTAACATCATCGACACGAGCGTGCAGTATACTCTGCTGGCGGAGGCTGATAACAACATCTCCCTGGGCCGCCTGATTCAGCAAGAGCTGGGTCTGGAAGTGGATAAGGGCGAGCAGAAATCCAACTGGCTAAAGCGCCCCCTCACCGACGCTCAGATGCAGTACGCGGCCAACGACGTGCTCTATTTATTTGAGCTGACAGACCGGCTGCAGGCAAAACTGGCGGCCCTGGGCCGTACTGCTTGGGCGGCCCAGGAAAACAAAGCCTTGGAAGAAGTACGCTACTCCCGCGACGAACGGCCCTACCTACGGCTGGCTGGCAAATACCGCATTCAACCCCAGGAGCTGCCCATGTTCCGGGACTTGTTCATGCTGCGCGATGAGGTGGCCCGCTACATCGACCGTCCCACGTACATGGTGGCCAGCAACGACCGGCTGGCGGAGCTCACCCGTCTGCCCGTAACCAGCTCGGGCCACCTGCGCAATGCGCCCGGCTTGCACCCCGAGCTGAAGCGCAGCCCTTTTGCCGAGCGCCTCGTGGAGCTAGCCACTGAAGACCGTGCCCCCGAGCCCGCTTTGCCCGCCGAGCAGCGCCGCTTTCCGTTTCGGCGGCGGCTTACCGGGGCCAAAGCTGCCCAAGCCGATGCTCGTGAGGCGCTACTAATGGCCTTAAAAGCTCATCTGGCCGAGGACCACAGCCCTATCATGGCCAATCTGGTGCTCAGCAACCGTCTTATTGCCGAAATTATTGAGCAGGGAGCCGACCAGTCGTTGCGGCCCTGGCAGCGGGCGTTGTTGCTGGAAACGGCAGAACGGCATGGCCTCGACTTCGGGCAGATTGCAGAACCCTTTGACACCAAAGGCTAGATAGCCTCACACTCACCTAAAAGCCCTGCCAGTGCATCTGGCAGGGTTTTTCAGTAAGTAGTTAATGTAGTTTCTCGTTGTTCTGGTGGCGGGTAGCGTCGCGCTGGGTTTTCTTGGCGAGGTTGCGCTGTAAGGCGTCCGTGAGGTTTACGCCGGTTTGGTTGGCTAGGCAAATAACTACGAACAGCACATCGGCCAGCTCATCAGCCAGCACTTTACCCTTGTCCGATTCTTTGAAGGACTGCTCCCCGTACTGCCGGGCAATGATGCGCGCTACCTCTCCTACCTCCTCGGTAAGCATAGCCATGTTGGTGAGTTCATTGAAATACCGGACGCCAGTAGTCTGAATCCAGTGGTCAACGGTTTGCTGAGCTTCTTCGATGGTCATGGTGACGGCTGAGTGGTTGCGCAAGAATGACAAGTGGAATAACCAAGCGGCAATGTAATCGTTCTGCTACCAGCGTTACTTGCCCTGCCAGAATCGCCATTCGGGTGTTCCGTTACTGCCCTACTCGATAGAATCCAGCACGATGGTTACGGGGCCGTCGTTGAGGAGCTCTACCTGCATGTCGGCGCCAAACTCGCCAGTGGCTACGGCCCGGCCTAACAACTGGCTTACAGCTTCCACAAACTGCTCGTAAAGCGGAATAGCAACGGGGGGCGGGGCCGCGCCCGTGTAGCTGGGCCGGTTGCCTTTACGGGCATCGGCCAGCAATGTAAACTGGCTTACTACCAGCACCTCCCCGCCCGTATCCAGCACCGAGCGGTTCATTTTACCTTCCTCATCAGAGAAGATGCGCATTTGTACCAGCTTGCGCGCCATCCAGCTGAGGGTGGCTGGCGAATCATCGGGGGCGAAGCCGGCTAGCACCAGGAGGCCGGCACCAATTTGGCCGGTTATGCGGCCCTCCACGGTCACGCGGGCGTGCCGCACGCGCTGAATTACAATGCGCATAGGTATCAATCAGGCAGCCGGGAAATACAACAAGCCGGGTGCAAGTACGGCGGTATTGCCCGGAATCGGCAATATTCACCAGGAAATCCTACGTCTTGCCTTCCGCAGCACACCGCTGTTGAGGGCAGCCCGCGCGGCATGAATCTACCCCGCTTCTCTCATTTGCAGCCATTTTGGCTTTGGCTGATAGCCTTGGCCCTGCTGGTGCCGATGCGCCTGCACGGCCTGGCCACCGCTGCCCTACCCGATTACGACTCAGTACGAAACTGGCAAATTGTGCAGGAGGTAGCCCAGGGCAATTTGCGCCATCTATTTCACCACGGCAGCCCGGCTTTTGCGCTGGTATATGCTCCAGTATCTTGGCTCACCACCGATTATCGAGTATTTCAGCACCTGAATGCATTGGTGGCCGTGGCGGCGGTGGGGCTGCTGAGCTGGTGTATAGCCCGCATTACGCGCCTTTCCGGCTGGCTGGCGGCACTGTTGGTCCTGCTGATGGGCACCAGCGTATTCCTGACTTTTTCGGGGCGCGATTTTACCATGAGCTCCTGGAGTCTGCTGTGCTTTGCGGGCTTGCTGGGCGCCTATTACCAGCGGCTGCAGAATCCTTCCGCCCCGGCGTTGTACCGTGCTGCCGGCTGGCTGGTGCTGGGCCTGTGTTTCAACTACAAATTTCTGCTTACGCTGCCTATTCTGGCGGTGCTGGAGTGGTGGCAGGCCGATGGATTAGTATGGCGCAACGGGCATTGGTGGCGGGTGTTGCTGCTGCTGCTGGCGCCCTACGTGGTGCTGGGTGCGGTAGGGGTAGTGGCGGGTCTGCCCTGGTATTTGTGGCCGGCTATTTACTATAAAGTGGCCTTTCCGGACGCGGCCAACGCCGCCGGCCGCGCCGCCACGCTCCGCCCCGATTTTCTGTACTACCTGCGTTACCTCTGGGATTTTGAATCGGGGCTGGTGTGGCTGGGGCTGCTAGGGCCACTGTGGCAGCTGCGGCAAGCGCGGCGCGGGACACTGCTGCCGCCCGAGCTGTACATAGCTGTGTGGGGCTGGTGCTTGCTGGCAGGCATGTCGTTGCTGGTGAAGGCACCGCGGGGGCTGCTGTGGGCCTATGGGCTGTGGTATGCTTTGGCGCTGCTGCAGCTGCGGCGCCTACCGGCTCCGGCGCTGGTAGCGGTGCTGGCAACGGCCATCGGGCTCAACCTCTACCGTATCCAGCGGGAAGTTTATGCCTATTCCCCTACCAATTATCCGCGGGTGGCGGCGTGGCTGCGCGCCCACCAAGGGGGCCCAGTAGGTAGCACAGTAGGCATCGGGCTGGCGCCTTTTTACCCCCCCGCCGACACTGTGCGGGTGCTCATGCACGAGCAGGAGTTGTCCGCTTCGCGCCGGGGCCACGGCTTCCGCTACGTGCTGCTGGATGGCTACTGGAGGGTGACCAACGTGGCCCGCTTCCAGGAGCTACGGCGGCAGCAACCTGCGGCCGCCTGGCCCGAGCCAATGCTGACCTGCCCCTTGCTTTTTCTGGAGCACTCTGAGTTCACCGGCCTGAGTTACACTGAAACCTTGCAGCGGCAGCAAGCCGCCGCCCACGACTCCTTGCAGCTGCGGCTGGTTCCGGTGCAGTAATTCCGACTACTGCCACCAAACGCAAAAAGGCCCCGCCGAAGCAGGGCCTTTGCTGTAACCAAAACTAGCTGCAGTTATTGTGGCCGGGTGGTGGTGGGCAACGTGTTGGGGTCGATGAAAGGGATATTGGCCCGATACTGTCCGTTAATTGCCTTGATGAAAGTGTTAGCCAGCAGCGCATTTCCGCGCGGCGTGAGGGAGTACATATCCAGGGAGTAAAAATTGCCCCGCATTATATCCGAAGAATACTCCACCCCATTCACCGAAATCCGGCGGTTGATCTGCGTGAACAGCTCGTCATCCAGACTCACGAAAGGCAGCTTGTACACGTTCTTGGCCAGTCGTTCCAGCTCCGTGTTCAGCGTAACCAGCGGCGTGTTAATCCGGTTAAACTCAAAGTAGTCGAGCACGTCGCGGCGAACCAGGGGGTTGCGCTTGCTCAAGCCGTAACGGACGGATACCGTAGTGCCGTTGGGCAGCGTTACGTTCTCAGGAGCACCCAGACGGTCCAAGCCCGCAGGCAGAATAAAGTCGCCGGCATCAATGGCCCGCACCACGTTGCCCGGGGCCGAGCGTACGTAGATGGAATCGGGGTTCACGCCTTCAATCAGCTGACCCCGGACACCATTTTTACCACCCAGCTGCAACAAAGGCAGGTTCTGAACGGAGGGGGTGAGAGCAATAACCCCCTGGCGGCCGTTGGCGGCGAGGCGGTCCAGCATCTTCTTGGCGTTACTGGTCAGGATGCTGGAGTTGGGGGGCGTGCCACACTCACCCCCACTCAGAATATAGGGCAAGGCATCCCCAAGGCCCATGAAAAAGGTAAAGAATGTAGCCGACGACGATGCATCCGTAGCGACCTGCAGGTAGGTGCGGTTGTCGTTGGCCGGCAGCAGCCGCTCAAAGTAGGAGTTGAAGCTGCCGTAACGGGCCTGATTGGCCGTATTTCCCAACCCCGCTACTTCTACCTGTGCTAGGCCCAAGCCGGGTACACCTAGGTTTTGGCTAAGGGGCGAGCTTGCGGCTTGCGAGTACAGAAACGTAGTATCGGGGCCTCCGCAAGCGGCTGCGTTTACTACGTAGCTACCCCGCACTGCCCGGCCCCGCCGCACCAGCCAGGTATGATACAGCAACGGCTTGCCCCCTACTCCGGTAGATGATTGTGAGGTTAGATACCCCGTACCGGTGCCAGCGGGTAAAAGGCCCTGGGTGAAGGTAGCCGGTGGATTGATGCGGATAAACTGCTGGGCCAGCAGATTGGGAAAGGAGTACTGCTGGCCGGTAGCCGTGAGGCCGCCTTCACTGAATCCAGCCGTGTAGCCGTCACCAATGGCCACGTAGCGGTACACATCCAGCGTGCCGGCCGTCGGCGTTGGCTCCGATTGGTGTGGGGTGCAGCCGGCAGCCAGCAGGCCCAGCGCCAGCGGCGCTACGGCCGGGCGCAGCACCCGGCGAAAAATCGACCCCGAAGAACGAAGAGAAGAGCGTTGCATAGGAAAAAGCGGAAGCGGTTATTTCTTGGAGCCGAACGAATACGAAACCCCAGCGGCCAGCGTGTGCACCAGCGTGCGGTAGTTGCCGGCAATACTGGGCGCCTGGTACTGGGTGCGGTTCACGCGGGCCGTGCGCTTGCCGGCCACTTCCAGGCCGTAGCCCAAATCAAGCATCACGCGGCGCAGACCCAAGCTCACCCCTAAAGAGCCGCCCAGGCGGTTGCCATCGGGCAGCTCCGGCGAAATAAATTCGTCGCGGATGGGCGTTTCATCGTAGCTCACCCCAGCCCGCAGGAGCAGGTTATCGGAGGCCGTGTACTCCCCACCCACCCGAAACGACATGGCATCCTCGTAGCGGCGGCCCTGGCGCACGGGCTGTATGCTGGTATCCTTGAACTTGAAGTTAAGCGAGTCGTAGCTGCTCCAGCCCGTCAGGGCAAAGTCGAAGGTGACTAGCAGCTTCTTGGTCATCTGGTCGGCTAGGCCCACGGCCAGCGTGGAAGGCAGCTTTACCCGGGTTGTGAAGGCATCGGTACTTCGCCCACTACCTATTCCGCCATTCACCACGGTTTCCGCCGAACCATTATTCATCCGGAGCGCAACTGGCCCCCGGAAGCTAATTCCGAACGACAAATCCTCGCCGGTGCGGCCGTACATGCCCAGGCTGTAGCCAATACCGCTGCCGCTAGCTTTGTAGCTGGCCGCAGCGCCTAGGTCATCAAACTGACCCAGGCTACGCTCCCGCTTCAGGCTGCCACGGGCGTAGATGAAGCCGGCCCCCAAGCTGAAGTTCTCATTCACCCGGAAAGCGGCCGTGGGCTGCACAAATACGGTGTGCAAGCTGGCCGAGCGCACCAAGCTGCGGCCTTCCCACGAACCGGGCCACTGGGTATCGTAGCCGAAGGGAGTGTTCACGCTCAGGCCCACTTTCACGCGGTCAGAAAGCGGATGCGTAGCGTAGAAATAACCGCCGGGCAGAATAGCCAGCTCCTGCAAAGTCTGCTGGCGCGAGTCGGTGCCCAGAAAGGAGGTGGTGCGGGCCGTACCCAACCCCCCAAAGCTCAGGTGGGTCAACGAATCGAGGTGACCCAGAATGCCAGGGTTGTAAAAGATGCTCGAGGCGTCGCGGGCGTAGGCCGTGGCCGCTCCGCCCAGGCCTACCAGCCGGGCACTTTGCGGGCCGTTCTGAAAACCGCCCCCCAGGGCCGCACTTGAAACAAACAAAAAACCAACGGAGAGGAAACGTCGCGTCATGCAGGCAGTTTTTCGGATAATAGGCTGCAAAGGTAGCTGGAATTCAGCTGAATTGAGAGCCCAAAATTGCGTGCGAAAGATTGACAAGACGGACGTATTCCGGCAGCCGGCGGCCGTGTCGTTGCCGTAGTATGAAACCGGTTACCGCCTAACTCCCAGGCTATCGAGCCAGTACTGGTAGCGCCGGGCATTCTGCTTATGCTCGGCGTAGGTGGCAGCGAAATCAGAGAAGCCGCTCCCGCCCGGGCGGGCGCAGAAAAACACGTAGTTATGCCGGGCTGGTTTAAGCACGGCATCAAGGCTCTGGCGGTTGGCGGAGGTGATGGGCCCCGGGGGCAGCCCTTTGTGCTTGTAGGTGTTGTAGGGTGAGTCGACCAGCTTATCCTTGTTAAGCACGCGCTTCACTCCGAAGTTGCCGATGGCCCAGAGCAGCGTGGGGTCGGCCTGCAGGCGCATGCCCCGGCGCAGGCGGTTGAGGTAGGCCCCGGCAATAAGGGGTTTGTCCGTTTTCTGAGCAGTTTCGCGCTGCACAATGCTGGCCAATACGTGCACCTCGGCGGGGCTAAGCTGCAGCGAATCGGCACGGCGGCGGCGTTCCGGCGTCCAGAAGCGGCGGTGCGTGGCCGCCGCTGAATCCAAGAATTGCTCAGGCGAGGTATTCCAGAGCAGGCGGTAGGGCCCGGGCAGAAACAGCGTCAGCACAGTGGTAGTATCGAGGCCGTACCGCTGCTGCAGCCAAGTATTGCGCTGCAACAGGCGGCGCAGGCTCACCGAGTCGGTTTCGAGTTGGCGGGCTACCTGCCGGGCCAGCTGGGGCTTGTACTTGAAGGCATCGAGGGTAAAGGCTACAGTATCCTGCTCGCCCCGGCTCAGCATTTCTACCAGCACGCGGTTTCCCAGGCCCGGCCGCAGTACGTAGCGCCCCGGCTTTACGTGCTCGGGGTACTTGTACCAGCGGGCTACCCGCTCAAAGGAGGCCTCATCGTGCAGCAGCTCGTACTTGCGCAAGGAATCTAGCACGGCCCCGTAACTAGTACCAGTGCGGATATACAAATACGCCGGGCCAAACGCCGAATACCGCACGTTCGGCTTCCAGAATACGTACCACGCCGCGCCCAGCCCGGCCAGTACAGCCATGCTCAGCGTCAGCAGGAAAATCAGCCAGAATTTACGCAAGATGATAGCTCATTAAAATTGTCATCCTGCGCTTGCGAAGTACCTCTTGCCAGGTGAACAAATCACTCAACAGCCCCCATACGTGACAAGATCCTTCGCAAGCGCAGGATGACAGGAGTGTTCTTTTCCGCTTACATCCTGAACGCCTACCCCTCATTCACCAGTGCGGCCACGGCTGCTTCCAGCTCCCGCTGGCGCTGACGGCGCTCCACTTCCACGGGGGCCGCGGCGCGCACTTCGCAGTTCGGAATGGTGCACCGCTCACAGGTTTCGTTTACCTCCTTCTGCACAATAGCCGGGTCATCCAGGAAGCGGACTTTCTGGCGCAGGTTGTCGTCGCAGAGCAGGCCTACGGTAACACTCACGGCCGGCTCGGTAGCCGTGCCGGCCCGGGCCAGCGTCAGGCACAGATACTCGTCGCCGTTGGGGTACACGGAGCGTTGGGCGCCCAGGGTGTAATTGGGCGCGTTATTGGCGGGCTGCTGGCGTAACTCGGCAATCAGGCGCAGGGAAATCCAGCGGCGGCAGTAGTGTTCGTGCAACTCGTTGCCGTGGGGGTTGTGCAGGCGCGAGAGGTGCAGCTCCTTGGTGAGCTTATAGGCTGCCGAGGAGTTGGCCTGGTCGAAGCGCAGGAAAAACAAGCTCTGAATACCGAAGTGGCGCGGCAGCAGGTTGGTAATGCGCTGCATGAACATCTCCGGCGACACGGCATACTTGGTGAGCAAATCCAGCAGCAGCGTGGGCTCCCACTTTTTAGCATTGAAGAAGCGCGTCAGGTCCCGCACCAGGGTATCTTCCTCCATGAGCAACGCCCCGGCAAAGTAGCTGGCCTTGAAGTTATTGAGCACTTCCTCGAAGGAGCGTACCGGAAACGAAGCATTTACGTAGGGCCGCTCCTTCAAACCCACATAATTGAAGGCTACTTCCCGACCCAGCACGAAACCCTCCTGGGCCCCGCTCAACCCCTGGCGCAAGAGCAGCTTTCGGGATTTGGGCTGAAACACGGAGCGCAGCCGCCCCAAATGGGCGTACTCGTCCAGGCCGGTACGGTCGAGGGTGTAATTGTATTTCTCCACCAGTACCCGCTCCAGTTGAGTACGGTCAAAGGGGGCAGCCGCTTGCAGCTTGTGCTCTACCTGAAACGTGCGCACATCCTGCTCCAGCTCCTCGAAGTAGTTGTCGTGCATTTCCTGAAAGGAGCGCAAGGCGGCTAGAAAGAAGTTTTCCTGGCGCATCTCGTAGTTGCGGGCAATTTCGAAGAGCGTGCTGATGAAGGCGTTCATCTTGGCCGGGGCGTCGGCAATGAGCTCCACGATGCGTAAGGGGTCCAGCCCGAACATATCCAGCGGAAACTCCTTGAGTAAATCAGACTGCAACAGCTCAGAAATGGGCTCGAGGCGGCGGCTGAGCGTGAGTGAGGTGAGCTGGTCGTAGCTGACACCCAGCACTTTACTCAGGCTCAATATCTTATCGGCCTTGGGATACTTCTTCCCCTTTTCAATCTCATTCAGATAGGACACCGACACGTCGCAGGCGCGGGCCAGCTCGGCGGGGGTATAGCCCCGCTCCTGCCGCAACTCGCGCAGCTTCAACCCAAATATCAACCGGACAACCTGGCCGTGACTCAACATAACGAAGCAGATACGGGCGAAAAACTACTGATGGGCTAGGCAATCAGCTACTTCTACGCCATGAACCCGCAAATCTACGCTTCTGAAGTGGTTCTAAAAAATTAGCGAATATTCGCTTGTTTAATAATATTCGCTTTCATATGTTTGAAGTGTTCAGTCGGAACAACTTCCTTTTGTGTCACACTTAACGCCCACTCGCTTATGTCGCCTTTCTCCGATTCGCCGACGCTGGTGTCACCGCTCACCTACCGCACGCCCGAGCGGGTGAAAGTGTTGGGAGCCTACTCGCCCGAGTACGCCGAAATTCTGACGCCTTCGGCCCTGGCTTTTGTGGCCGAGCTGCACCGCCGTTTCGATCATACCCGCCGGGCGTTATTGCAGCGGCGTGAGGAGCGGCAGCGGGAGTTTGCCAGTGGTACGCTGCCCGATTTCCGGCCCGAAACGCGCCTGATCCGGGAAAAGCCCTGGACAGTGGCCCCGCTGCCGGCCGATTTACTGGACCGGCGCGTGGAAATAACCGGCCCGGTGGAGCGCAAAATGATTATCAACGCCCTGAACTCGGGGGCCAAGGTGTTCATGGCGGATTTTGAGGACTCCAACTCCCCTACCTGGGCCAACGTGGTAGAAGGCCAGCGCAACCTGCGCGACGCCGTGCGCCGCACCATTTCCCTGAGCACACCCACCAAGGAGTACCGCCTCAACGAGCAAACGGCCGTGCTCATGGTGCGGCCCCGGGGCTGGCACCTCGTGGAAAAGCACGTGCTGGTGGATGGGGAGCCCATCAGCGCCGCCCTCTTCGATTTCGGGCTGTATTACTTCCACAATGCCCACGAACTGTGTGCTCGGGGCAGCGGCCCCTACTTTTACTTGCCCAAAATAGAGAGCCACCTAGAAGCCCGGCTTTGGAACGACGTGTTTGGGTTTGCGCAGTGGTCGATGAAGATGCCCAAATGCACCATTAAAGCGACGGTGCTCATTGAAACGTTGCCGGCCACATTTGAACTGAACGAGATTCTGTGGGAGCTGCGGGAGCACTCGGCGGGCCTAAACTGCGGGCGGTGGGACTACATCTTCAGCTACATCAAGCGGCTGGGGCGGCGGCCGGAGTTTCGGCTGCCTGACCGCGCCGAAGTAACCATGACGGTGCCCTTCATGGCGTCCTACTCCCAGCTGGTCATCCAGACCTGCCACCGCCGGGGCGTGCACGCCGTGGGCGGCATGGCTGCCCAGATTCCCATTAAAAATGATCTGGAAGCTAATGAAGCGGCCCTGGAGAAGGTACGGCAGGACAAAACCAGGGAAGCCCGCAACGGCCATGACGGCACCTGGGTAGCTCACCCGGCCTTAGTGCCGGTGGCCTTGGATGTGTTCAATGAGCTCATGCCCCAGCCCAACCAAATTGCCAACAAGCGCGAAGATGTGCACGTCACGGCCACTGATTTGGTACGTGCACCGGAAGGCAGCATTACGGAAGCCGGGTTGCGGCTAAACATTGACGTAGCCGTGCAGTACCTGGAATCCTGGCTGCGGGGCAACGGCTGTGTGCCCATCTACAACCTAATGGAAGACGCCGCCACCGCCGAAATCAGCCGGGCGCAGGTGTGGCAGTGGCTGCACACGCCCGGTACCACGCTGCAGGATGGCCGCCCCGTGACGGTGGAGCTGTACCGCTCTTTCGTGCCCGATCAACTGGCTAAAATCAAAGCCCTGGTGGGTGAGCAGGCCTATGAAGCGGGCCGCTACCTGGAGGCCGCCCGCCTCTTCGACCGACTGGTAATGAGTGAGCAGTTCGTCGAATTTCTGACTGTGCCGGCCTACGAGCAGCTGACTTAACCGTCATTCCGAGCGAAGCGAGGAATCTGGCGTACTCATCAGAAGGTAAACCCAGATTCCTCGCTTCGCTCGGAATGACAGCCTGACGCATTGCCTCCCTCCCATTTCTTGACTTAAAAAAAGCCGCTTTGCCAGCCGGCCGGGCCGCGCTTTGCCTTTCTTTTCCACTTCCTACCCCTTACCCTTATGAATAAGCAGGAACAAATTGCCGCATTGCAACAGGATTGGGCTACCAACCCACGCTGGAAAGGAATTGAGCGGCCGTACTCGGCAACGGATGTGCTGAAGCTGCGCGGCTCGGTGCAGGTGGAGTACACGCTGGCCCGGCACGGGGCCGAGCGGCTTTGGGCGCAGCTGCACTCCGAGGAGTACGTGGCCGGCCTGGGCGCGCTTACCGGCAACCAAGCCATTCAGGAAGTGCAGGCCGGGCTCAAGGCCATTTACCTCTCGGGCTGGCAGGTGGCGGCCGATGCCAACGGGGCCGGCCACATGTACCCCGACCAAAGCCTCTACCCCGCCGACTCGGTGCCCAATGTGGTGCGCCGCATCAACAACGCCCTGCTCCGCGCCGACCAGATTCAGAGCGTATCGGGGGAGGGTGCGGTGCACTGGCTGGTGCCTATTGTGGCCGATGCCGAAGCTGGGTTTGGGGGCAACCTGAACGCGTTTGAGCTGATGAAGATGATGATAGAGGCTGGGGCCGCCGGGGTGCATTTCGAGGATCAATTATCCTCGGCCAAGAAGTGCGGGCACCTGGGCGGCAAAGTATTGGTGCCCACTCAGGAGGCCATTAATAAGCTAATAGCTGCCCGCCTGGCGGCCGATGTACTAGGCGTGCCCACCCTGCTGGTAGCCCGCACCGATGCCGATGCCGCCGACCTGCTGACTTCCGACGTGGACCCGCGCGACCAGCCCTTTGTACTGCAGGAAGCGGAACGAACGTCGGAGGGATTTTTCCGGGTACGCTGCGGGGTGGAGGCCGGCATTGCCCGCGGCCTGGCCTACGCCCCCTACGCCGACCTAATCTGGATGGAAACCTCCCACCCCGACCTGGAACAGGCCCGACAGTTTGCCGAGGCCATTCACGCGCAGTTTCCAGGCAAGCTGCTAGCTTATAACTGTTCCCCTTCCTTCAACTGGGCGGCTAAACTTACTCCCCAGGAAATGGGCACTTTCCGGGAAGAATTGGCGGCTATGGGCTATAAGTTTCAGTTCATCACGCTGGCCGGTTTTCACGCGCTCAACACCAGTATGTTCGAGCTGGCCACCGCCTACCAGGAACGGGGCATGGCCGGCTACTCCGAGCTGCAGCAGCGCGAGTTTGCCTTACAGCAGCAGGGCTTTCGGGCCGTAAAGCATCAGGCCTTTGTGGGCACTGGCTACTTCGACGCCGTACAGAACGTGGTAACCTCGGGCCAAACTAGCACGGGCGCCCTAGTTGGCAGCACCGAGGAAGCCCAGTTTAATCATTGATTTTCACTGATTAATGGGGATGACGCTGCTTTCTGACGTGCCGATGGCCTGAACAGTGTAGAGACGCGACACTTTGCGTCTCCTCGTCGAACGATACGAGTGTAGTCGTTCTGGCCCCGAGACGCTAGGTGTCTGCGTCTCTACACCGCTCGAATATCCTCAACCATGCCGGGTGTTGTCAGCACAATTAATCAGCGGAACTTAGTAATTCGGCCCTCCCGAAACACCGGCACCAAGTCGTACTCATCCTGCCGGATGCAGAACTCCATGTCCTGGTGGGCCTCCAAGCTGTTGAGGCGTCGTACGTGGGACGACTTCAGCAAGTAGCCGGCTACATCCGCTTCGGCAGTTTTCCACAAGTCCAGCGCGGCCAGGGTAGCATCGGAGCTGGTGGTGTCGAAGTCGGTTTGCAAAAGAGCCGCCAAGGCTCCGCCAAACAGCGTGTCCTCCAAGCAAAAATTGCCCTTCCAACCGGCACATACTACTACTACATCCTTCTGCAGGCGGCGCAAGTGCTCCGCTACGGCCCCAATATTCAGGAACGCCCCAACCAGCACCTTATCGGCGGCGGCGGAAAGGTGCAGGGCTCGGGTACCGTTGGTGGTAGTAATAGCCACGCACCGCCCGCGTACCGGTACTACTCCATCCAGGTAACCAAAGGGTGAGTTGCCGAGGTCGACGCCTTCGGCTTGGCGGCCGTCCCGCTCGGCGGCGGTAAGGTAGCCGCCTGCCGCCTGGGCTTGGCATTCTGCCAGCTCACTGAACGGCACCAAGTGGGTAACACCCTGCGCCAGTGCCGTGACGATGCTGCTGGTAGCCCGCAGAATATCCACCACCACGGCTACTTTGCCGCGCAGGTCGTGTAGGGGCAGCAGCTCCGGAGAGAAACAGACGTCGAGCGAGGGGAGTTGATTGGTCATTGGGTGTAAAACAGCACGTCATGCTACGCGAAGGCGCAGCCGTAATCGAAGCATCTTTACCGAGGGTGATCCAAAGAATTAGCCAGAGGTAGAGATGCTTCGACTACGGCTGCGCCTTCGCTCAGCATGACGTTCAACTATGTTTCAACTTTAACGTTACGCCTCTTCCGTACCGGGCACGAAGGGCAGCTTGGTGATGGTAGCGGGCAGATTTTTGCCGCGCACCTGCACAAAAATCTGGGTACCGGGCTTGCTCAGCTCGGTTTGCACGTAACCCAGACCCACGCCTTTGCTCAGGCTCGGCGACTGGGTGCCGCTGGTTACCTCGCCAATTACTTCGCCGGCTTCGTTTACCAGCGGGTAATGGCTGCGCGGAATGCCGGGGCCGTCCATCAGGAAACCTACCAGCTTGCGCTCTACGCCGGCCTCCTTTTGGGCTTTCAGGCTGTCGGAATTGGTGAAGTCTTTGGTGAATTTAGTTATCCAGCCGAGGCCAGCCTCCAGGGGTGAGGTTTCGTCGGTGATATCGTTGCCGTAGAGGCAGTAGCCCATTTCCAGGCGCAGCGTGTCGCGGGCGCCCAGGCCAATGGGCTTGAGTCCGTAAGGCTGGCCGGCTTCCATTACCTTTTCCCACACTTGCTGGGCGTAGTGGTTGGGCACGTACAGCTCAAAACCGCCCGCCCCAGTGTAGCCGGTGGCCGAGATAATCACGTCCGGGGCGCCGGCGAAAGTGCCCTGCACGAAGGAGTAGTAGGGAATGGTGCTCAGGTCGGCCTCGGTGAGGCTCTGCAGGGCAGCCGTAGCCTTGGGGCCCTGCACCGCAAATAAGCTCATCTCATCCGACACATTCTGCATGTCGGCGCCGTCGGTGTTGAACTGCTGAATCCAGTTCCAGTCCTTATCGATATTAGAGGCATTCACCACCAGCAAGTAGTCCTCTTCGGCCAGCATGTACACCAGCAAATCATCCACAATACCGCCCTGCTGGTTGGGCAGGCAGCTGTACTGAGCCTTGCCGGGCGTGAGCTTGCTGGCGTCGTTGCTGGTTACGCGCTGAATGAGCGGCAGGGCCTGGGGCCCGCGCACCCGAAACTCGCCCATGTGCGAGACGTCGAAAATGCCCACGGCCCGGCGCACGGTGTGGTGCTCTTCCAGGTCGGAGGAGTAGCGTACGGGCATATTGTAGCCGGCGAAGGGCACCATTTTGGCACCGAGCTGCTGGTGCACATCATTGAGCGGAACAGTTTTGAGCGACTCAGACATGGGGTGGAGTGGAAATGGGAAGATGAACGGCTAACGACAACCGGTGCCGCAGCCGCCTTGCTCGGGCGAAAGTAGCCAATAATGCCCGGCTGGCAGCCCTGATTTTCGGTTATCTTTGCTGGTCTGCGCTTCGCCTGGCTACTTATTGCCGGTGGGCGGCCCCTGTGTTCCGGGCCGTAGCGCGCACTCCACCCCTCCTGTATGACTGACGACCTGAAGCAAGAGTTTGATGGTGCCCGCATCAAACACCTGCACTTCAAATCCAAGCTCCGCTCGTTCCTGTACGGCAGCGGCACGGCCGAGGCCCCCATCCGTGACCCGCGGCAATGCTCTTTCGGGCAGTGGCTTACCACCTACGTGCTTACGCGCTACGGCCAGTTGCCGGTAAGCCGGGAGCTGGATGCCGCGCATACCCAAATTCACCTCGAAGCCAACCGCCTGATGGATATGGCCCAGCGCGGCCAGCAAGATGAGGCCATTGCCGGCATGGCGGAAATTAACCGCTTGGCCGACCTGATTACCCAGCTGCTCCGTACGTTGGAGGATAAAATTCGTACTGGCCGTTAATCGTCCGTTCTGCCCGCTCCTGCATGAAGTTTAAACTCTCTACCAAGTTATTCGCGGGCTTTCTGATTATATCCGGGCTGTTTGCGGCGGTGGTCGTTATCAACTATCAACTCTCCCGGGCCGTGCTGCGCAACTCCCAGCGCGTGGAACGCTCCCAGCGCATTACGGGCGAAGCCACCACGCTGCTGCGCAATATCATTGACATGGAAACCGGCTTCCGGGGCTACCTGCTCATTGGCAATGAGATTGTGCTGGACTCCTACTACGAGGGGGAGCGGAATCTACTGGGCCGGTTTGCCCAACTCCGCAACGAGCTAACTCTGGGCACCCCCCAGTATGAGCGCATGGTGCGGGCCCAGTACCTGTTCCAGCAATGGTCGGCATACTCCCACCTGCTGATTGGCGAAAAGCGCGAAGCCATGCGCCGCGACCCCAACCAGATGGGCATCAACGGCCTGGAGCACCGCAACCTCACCACCGACCTAACGGGCAAAGTACTGATGGACCAGATTCGGGTGCTGTTCACGGTATTCGACCAGGAAGAGGCCGACATTCGGGTGAAGCAGCGCGTGAAGCTGCAAGAGAGCATCCGCGAAACCCGCATTCTGTCGGTTAGCATCACGCTGGCTACCATTTTTCTGGGGCTGCTGTACGCCTCCTACCTGGTGCGGCAATTTTCCCGGCGCATCAAGGGCATGGTGGTACAGGCCAAGCGTATTGCCGATGGCGACTACTCCACCCAGATGCAGGATACGGATGATGACGAGCTGTCGAAACTGACGGAATCACTCAACGTCATGACCGACACCATTAACACCAATATCCGGCAACTGGAGCGCCGCAACCAGGAGCTGGACCAGTTTGCCTACGTGGTTTCCCACGATTTGAAGGCCCCGCTACGGGGCATCGAGTCGGCTTCGCGCTGGATTGAGGAGGACATGGGACAGGGCTTACCCGACCACATCCGGGAGTTTCTGATCCTGATGCGCACCCGCGTGCGACGCATGGAAAACCTGATTACCGGCATTCTGGACCTGGCCCGGGTGGGCCGCACCCCCCAGGCCGATGAGGCCGTATTTGTGCGCCAGCTCCTGCGCGAAATCATCGAGTCTTTGGAGCTGCCCGCCGGATTTGAGGTGGAGCTGCCCTTCTATCTGCCCACTATTCATACCAACCGGGTGCAGCTGCAGCAGGTGTTCACCAACCTGATCAGCAACGCCGCCAAGTACCATCATCAGCCGGCCGAGGGGGTGGTGCGCATTGGCTGCGTGGAGGGCCCCAAGTTCTATACCTTCTCGGTAACGGACAATGGGCCTGGTATTGCCCCGGAATACCACGAGCGGGTATTTGTAATTTTTCAGACCCTCACGGAGCGTGACACCCTGGAAAGTACGGGGGTTGGCCTGGCCATCGTCAAGAAAATTGTGGAAGGCCAGGGCGGTGCCATTCACGTTGAATCCACTGAAGGACAAGGTGCTTCCTTTATCTTCACCTGGCCCAAAGAGCCCCGCCGCCGCCGCGAGGAGCAGCCAAATAAGGTAGCTGCTTCCACCGTAGTACGCTGAGTACCGTATAACCACTCGGCCACCGAAGGCCCGTACTAGTGCAACCACCTATGAACTCTGAAGCGGATCAATCCAGCATTCTTCTGGTTGAGGATGACCAGATGGATATTATGAACGTGCAGCGGGAGCTGCGGAAACATAACGTAGATGTGCCGCTGCACATAGCCCGCAACGGCCGCGAGGCCTTAAATATGCTGCGCGGGGAAGGCGGACAGGAGCAGATTGCCAGGCCCAGCGTGGTGATGCTGGATTTGAACATGCCCCGCATGAACGGCCTGGAACTGCTGTCAATTCTGCGCTCCGACCCCGATTTTGTGGGCCTGAATGTATTCATCACAACTACTTCTGACCTCGAAACTGACCGCCTAAAGGCCCAGGACTTAGCGGTGAGCGGCTACATTATCAAGCCGTTGAGCTTTGAAAGCTTCGGGGAGGGCGGCACCTCAGTTGATGGGTTCAGCCTCTTTCTGGATCTGCTTCGCCTGAAGGAATAACTACGCGGCAGAAACTCCTGCTTTACTACGTTCCATCACCCCAAGCCATACGCCCTGACAACCGCTCGGTTATCAGGGCGTATGGCTTTACTACAGCTTCGATACCGAATGGAATGCCTTTTTTCTTATTTAGTTAAGGTCTTCTTCACTACAGTAATTGGAAGCCCATCCGGTGGTGCTCAGTAGGTCCAAACTCGCGGATGGCGGCCCGGTGCAGTGCCGTGGGGTAGCCCGCATTTTGCTCCCAGCCGTAGTGCGGGTAAGCCGCCGCCAATTCCCGCATCCGCTCATCCCGAAACGTTTTGGCTAGCACCGAGGCAGCCGCAATGTTCCGGTATAGCCCGTCGCCGCCTATTATGCACGTGTGCGGCAGCGTGGCATGCGCCCGAAACCGGTTGCCATCAACCAGCAGATGCGTGGGCGTTACGGCCAGTTGCGCTACAGCCCGGTGCATGGCCAAATAACTAGCCTGGGCAATATTGATGGTGGCAATTTCATCGGGCGAAGCCTCGGCTACTGCCCAAGCTACCGCCTCCCGGCAGATTTCGGTGCGCACTGCCTCCCGCCGCTTGGCCGTCAGCTGCTTGGAATCATTTAGAAACTGGGGCGTAAAATCGGGGGGCAGGATAACGGCGGCGGCGTAAACCGGCCCGGCCAAGCAGCCCCGTCCGGCTTCATCAAGGCCTGCCTCCAAGGGCTGACCGGTATGAGATGCTATTAACATAGCCACAAAAGTACGGCCCGGTTTTCTAGAGCGTGTGGAGAGTTGATAAACTGTCGTGCCTAGAACGTCCTGCAGAGCCGGAGGCGAAGCATCTCGCGTGTTGACGTTGCAAGGATACTCCAGACAGCAGTACGCGAGAGTTTCGTCACTGGCTCAAGGCGCCACATACTCTGCATAACGTGCTTTCTGCACCACTATCCACACAGCCTGGCAGAAGACAGGCCATAAAAAAGCCTCTGCGGTGGCCGAGGCGCCCGCAGAGGCTTTTTCTGGGTAAAAAGGTGGAGCAGAAAGCTCCTATGTACGCGTAACTGGCAGATTAATGGCTGCCAGCCGTTGAGCCGGCATCGGGAGTTGACTCACCCCGACGGAAGCCTTGCTTGTCGCGCGGGCCCTCATCCAGGGCGCTATCCTCGTCGGTGGTAATATACTCGTTGGTGGTGGGGCCCAGGCCGCCGGTATTCTGCTCCAGGGCAGCTTCGGCCTCGGCGTGCTTCAGGTTGAACAGCGGGTCGCCGGGTTGGGGTTGCGAGTTCTGGTTTTTAGCTTGATTGGCCATATAGAGCAAGGCAGCAGCCGGAAAGTGAACGGCTACCTTGGCTTGGTACGCACCCGTTTTGCCCAGGGTTTACCTCGGCAGCTACAGGATTTTGTTGCCGCTCCCGGCTGTACCGCCCACGGCTACCCGAAGGGCAATAAAAAAACCGCTACCCGTGGTAGCGGCCTTTTCCTTCGCATTGGTCGGCAAAATTTCATTCATCCACCCTACTCCTTTCGCCGAAGCCAATACTACGCGGGAAGAGCCTTCCTTTCCATAAACTCGACCTGCGCTGAATAATTAGTAAGTCAAAGGTAGAGGTATGCGCAGGCGGCTGGGGCTTTATTTGACCAACGGCTACGGACGGCCGGCCAATGCTTGCATCTGCCCGGCGAGGGTAGCGGGTAGCACTGTGAAGCTCGGATTGTAGGTTACCTTTGCCCCAGCCTTTCATCAACCTGCTGCCTCCCATGAGCGAATTTGCTGCCCCGGAAATCGACGAAAGCCACAACCCCTGGCAAGTGCACGGCACCGAAATCAAGTACCAGAACCCTTGGATACAGGTGCGGGAAGACCAGATTACCAATCCGGCCGGCAACCCCGGCATTTACGGGGTGGTATCCATGAAGAACAAAGCCTTAGGTATTATTCCGGTGGATGAGCAGGGCAATACCTGGCTGGTAGGCCAGTACCGCTACACCCTGAGCGAATACAGCTGGGAAATTCCGATGGGCGGCGGCCCAATTGAACTGGATGTGCTACTCTCGGCGCAACGGGAGCTGAAGGAGGAAACCGGCCTGCTGGCCCGCCGCTGGACCAACCTGATGCGCCTGCACACCTCCAACTCGGTAACCGATGAAGAAGGGTTTGTTTTTCTGGCCCAGGAGCTGGAGCAGGGCGAGGTGGAACCCGAGGAAACCGAGGACCTGCGCCTGTGGAAGCTGCCTCTGCGGGAAGCGGTGGAACTGGTAATGAACGGCCGTATTACGGACGCCATCAGTATAGCGGGTCTGCTCAAGGCGGCCCGCGTGCTGGGCATCTGAGCTGCGTGAAGAAGAGGGACTGTGCAGGATCAGCCGATGCCGGCGCTAGGCGTGCCAAGCAGATTGCTGCCTTCTTCCCAGAGCGCAGGGTGAGACTTGCCCAGCAACCTCGTTTCCCCGGTCCTTCATATTCCGCACATTTTCCACGCTAAATTTGTGCGTATGCTGCGTTTGCTTCGCTATATCGGTCATCGGCTATACACTACCTGGGCCACTTTCTGGTTTGTGCTGCCTTTCGTGCTGACGTATCCTCTGCAATGGTATCTGAGCCGCCGGCCCCAGCACCACCGCTACCTGCACGCCCTTAACCGGCAGTGGGCCCGTCTGTTTATTCTGATGTGGGGCGTGCCCGTCGAAACCATTCGGAAGCAGCCGTTGCCACCGGGTCAGCCCTGCGTATACGTGGCCAACCACAGCTCCTACATTGATATTCCGCTGCTGTTTCGCTCTATTCCGGGCTGGCTGAACATCATGGGCAAAAGCTCCCTGGCAAAAGTACCGCTATGGGGGCCCATCTTCGGCAGCGTGTACATCACCGTTGACCGCAGCAGTGCCGTGAGTCGGGGCCGGGCCATGGTGCAGGCCCGCCGCACGCTGGAAGCCGGCCGCTCAGTAGTCATTTTTCCGGAGGGCCGTATTGGTCAGCACCCTGGTCAGCAACTGGATGAGTTCAAGGAAGGAGCCTTCCAGCTGGCTATTGCGGCGGGCGTACCTATCGTGCCGGTTACCATGCCCCTGAACCACCGCTTCATGCCCGACGTTGAGGGTCTGCGGGTGCGCTACTCCCCGCTGGCCATCATCCTGCATGAACCCATTCCGACAGTGGGGCTCACTGCCGAAGATGCGCCTAAATTGAAACAGCAGGCTTTTTCCGTTATTGCCAGTGCGCTGCGCCCTCAAGCGGGCGGCATTCCGGAAGCCAGCACGTGGCGCAAACCCGCCTCGGCCCCGCCGACTACCCGCCAACATACTTCGGCTTAGGCCGCCGTCGTTTGCGTATTTTTGACCTTCAGCTTTTCATACTACCGTGAGCACCGACCTGAACACCCTGCGGGGCCTGGCCCATCTGGCCCGCCTCGAATTTGACGAAACCAAGGAGCAGCAAATGCTCGGCGACCTAAACAAAATCCTGGATTGGGTAGACCAGCTGCGCCAGCTTAATACCGACGACGTAGAGCCCCTGGTACATCTGTCGCAGGAAATCAACGTGCTGCGCCCCGATGAATCCCGGAATACGGTGAGCCACCAGGCGGGTCTTAGCAACGCCCCGCGCAAGGATTCCGATTATTTCCGCGTACCCAAAGTGCTGGAATAGTCCCTGGTGTCGGTTCCTTTCCTTCCCGCAGCTTCGGCCCGCTCCGCTTGGTGGCGAGGCCCTTTGGTGTTCCTGGCGCTGTGCGTTACGCTGTCAGTAGCCCTAATTGGCTGGCAGTACGCCACCGCCGATGATGTAGTTCTGCCCCTGCGGCCCGTTGTCCAGCTTACGCCGGTTCCCGTAATGGTGTCTACCGTGGCCGTCGGTCTGGAAAAACTGCCGGTGCAGGCCAACGGCTACCTCGTAACCCAAACGTTCGATGTGGCCGGCCCCTTCCTGCAGCCCAATGCTGCCTTGGCGCTGATGCTGCTGGTGGGTGTGGCTTTAGTGTATTTTCTGGCCGCCATCAGCAGCGCCACCCGGCTGGTTTTTGTGGCGGGTATGGCCCTGGTCATTTTCCTGCTGATGTCGCTGAACGCCGACCTGCTGGGAGTATTTGATGTGCAGAAGCAATACTTTCTGCTGCTAGCCCTAGCGCTGCTGGGTGGCCCGGCCTATTACTTCCACGCTTTCCGGCCCCATGTGCCGCTACTGCCCCGCCTCGGCGTTTTCGCGCTGCTGGTAGGCGGGTTGGGGGCCGTATTATTCCTGCGTAGTAGCGGGGCACCGGAGGTAACTGCCCTGCACCTGGGCGCATTTTTTACTGCCAGTGGAGCCGTAGCGTTTGCCTTGTTGGTACTGTGGGTGGCGTTTGAGAATGTGCATGGCCTGCTGTGGCTGAATACCCAGGCTGATACCCCGGCGGGCCGCTACGGGCTGTGGCCGTTTCTGCTGGTTAGCACTCTGTACCTGGGGATGCTCCTGCTGTATTACCTCAATCAGAGCGAGGTGGTGCTTCTGCCCGGCCTGCATCTCGACCCGTATGTGCTGCTGATTCCGGCCATAGTGGTTGGGGGTCTTGGCTTGCGGCGGCGAGCAGCTACCTACCAGGAATGGGTGCCGTATCCCGAAACTGTTATGATTCTGTACGGCGTGCTGGTGCTACTGGCCGCCGCCGTACTCGGTTACGCCCTGGCCACGGCCAACGACCCCATGCTGCAAGCCGGCCGCGACTTTACGGTGCTGGCGTTTCTGTGTGTGGGCGCAGCATTTTTGCTGTACGTACTGCTGAATTTTGCGCCTTTGCTTCGGCAGAAGCTGCCGGTGTACCGGGTAGTGTTTGAGCCGCGCCGGTTTCCGTTCTACGCCATGTACATCTTGGGGCTTTCCGCTTTGCTGGTGGTAGCCCAACGCAGCAGCTTCTTCCTGCTCGACCAGGTACAAGCTGCTTCCTTTAACAACCTCGGCGACTTGGCCCGTCTGGAAAGCGAGTACGCCCCCGACGATATGGCGCAGGCGTTGCTGGCCGAGCGGTACTATGCCGAGAGCGACGCGCTGGACCGACACAACCACAAGGCCAGCCTAGGCCGGGCCGCCTTGTACCGGTTCCGGCTCCAGCGTCAGAACGAAATCAACATTCTGCGGCGGGCGCTGGCGCGGCGCCCTTCCGAGAAGATTTCCTTGCGCTTGGCGGCCCTCTACAACGAGCCCACCGACTTCTTCGACCGGCTGGCGGTACTGCGGGAAGCACTGAAAGCCAGCCCTAATAGCGCGGCCCTCAATGGCGACCTGGCTCAACTGTACTCCCGCTCCACCCTCACCGATTCCGTCGAGTTTTATCAGGCTCGTGCCGAGGCCGCATCCTCCGGCAATACTGTGTTACAGGCGAATAAACTAGCCTACTTCATTCGGCAGCAGCAGTGGCCCCAAGCCCAGGAATTAGCGCAGGCAAGCACCACCAGCCCCGACGATGCCCTCCAGAGCAACCGGCTTCTGCTGGCCAGGTTGGCCAATGAGCGAGCCTCCTCCGCAACCACCCCGGCTTACCCCGATAGCACACTCACGCCGGCCGGCTTTGCCCGGCTGTACCATGAGGCGCTGGGCCGCGCTTTGCAGCGTGATACCACGTTGTTACCCCTGCTGCCCGCGCTGCTGGCTCACCCGGCTAATGAGGGATACCACGACCAGCTTGTGTTTCTTAAGGCGATAACCCAGCAGTACGGCGGCCAGCTGGTAGCGGCGCAAGGCACCCTAGCACCTTTGGCCATTGGCTCCGGCGCGGGTGCAGCCTACTACCAGCAGTTACAAGGGCTTTGGCTACTGCAACAGGGCCTTCCCGCTCCGGCGGCCAGCCGCTTGCAGGAAGCCCGCGAAAACGGTGCTCCTACTGCTGCCTTACCCACTGCCTACGCCCTCGCCCTCACCGGGCAGCCCGATTCAGCCCGCCAGATAGCCCGCCGTATCCCCCTCAACGCTGACCCGGCGGCTGGTTTGGTGGCGCAACGGCTGTTGGCAATTCTGGAGCCTGATTTCCGGGGCCGCTTTGCCCAGGTTTCGGATTCTCTGCGCACGCAGTTCTTGGCCGTGCGCGGCGACGAGCTGCCCGCCACTGACCTCCTACCATCCGCCGCTACCATTACAACCCCAGCCCTGCGTACCACTGCCTCGCTTGCGCAGTTGCCTCGTGCCTTGCAGCAAGGCCAGACGGCCGCCGTGCAGCAAACCTTGCAGCAAGTGGCTCCACCGGTGCGGGCGGCCGGGGCATCCCCTTGGAACGTTATCTGGGGGGAAGTATATGTGCGTACTCAGCAATGGCCAGCTTTGCAGCAGTTGGTGCAGCAGGGTCGTTTTGAAGGCTTCGACCAATTCCAACAGCTATACTTCCGGGCCGCCCTAGCCGATGCCAACAAACAGCCCCAGAAAGCAACCGAGCTATACGCCCAGCTGACGCAGCAGGCCCCCTTTGTGGAGAATGGCCTGGTGGCGGCGGCAGATTTTTACACGCGCCAACGCGACTATAACCTGGCCTACAACACCCTGCTGCGCGGCATCGAATACAACCCCGCCTCTATCCCGCTGCTGAAGGCCTACATCTTGGCCTCTATTCCGGTTGGCCTCACTGAATATGCACAGTCGCCGCTCTACCGGTTAGGCACATTGCTTTCCCCCGCAGATTACGCTACCTTTCGTACAGAGTATGAGACGCGGCGGGCCGCTCGGGCCACTACCGCTGCTCCCTGGAACTAACCCCAGCCCCTCTCGGATATGCTGCCTCCCGTTATCCAAACCACTGATATTTCCAAGGTCTACCGGATGGGGACCGAGGAAATTCATGCGCTTCAGTCGGTATCCATTACCATCCAGCGCGGCGAGTACGTGGCCTTCATGGGCCCCTCGGGCTCCGGCAAATCTACCCTCATGAACATAGTGGGCTGCCTGGATACTCCCTCGGGCGGCGAGTACATTCTGAACGGTAAGAACGTCAGCAACATGACGGATAACCAGCTGGCGGATGTGCGCAATAAGGAAATCGGCTTCGTATTCCAGTCTTTCAACCTACTGCCCCGCGCCACGGCCCTCGACAATGTGGCCTTGCCGCTGATTTACGCTGGTTATGGCAAGAGCGAGCGGCAGGAAATGGCCCGCGAGGCGCTCCGTAACGTGGGCCTGGCTGAGCGAGCCCTGCACCGTCCCAACGAGCTTTCGGGTGGGCAGCGCCAGCGCGTAGCCATTGCCCGCGCCCTGGTAAACAGCCCCAGCATCATCCTGGCCGACGAACCCACCGGTGCCCTTGATACTCGCACCAGCCACGAGATTATGGAATTGTTTGAGGCGCTGTACGTGCGGGGCAACACCATCATCATGGTAACCCACGAGGAGGATATTGCCCGCCATGCCCACCGCATTGTGCGCCTGCGCGACGGTCTGGTGGAAACTGATGTGATTAACCACGACTTGGCTATTCATCAATTAACTAGCCAGTAGATGGCCGCTGGCTGCTAACATTTCAGTCCGTTGCGGGTAGTATAGCTTTCCAACCACCGTTTCTTCTGTTCGCTTGAAAATCTATACTAAAACCGGCGACAAGGGCCTGACTTCCCTTATTGGTGGCACGCGCGTACCTAAATCCAGCCTGCGTATTGAGTGCTACGGCACCGTTGATGAGCTGAACTCCTACCTCGGCCTCGTGCGCGACCAGGATGTAAATGCCGGCCGCCGGCCATTGCTCAAGGAAGTTCAAGACCGGCTGTTCACCATTGGCGCTTCCCTGGCTTCCGACCCCGAGAAGTCGAAGATGAAGATTCCGGATTTGCACGCCGAAGACGTAGCCCTGCTGGAGCAAGAAATGGACCGCATGAATGATGGCCTGCCGGAATTGCGGGTATTTGTTCTGCCCGGCGGGCATCAGTCCGTTTCCTTTGCGCACGTGGCCCGTTGTGTGTGCCGCCGAGCCGAGCGGCTGGTTATTCACTTGCAGCAGGATGAGTTTGTGGCCGAGTTAGTGGTCATGTATCTCAACCGCCTCTCCGATTTTCTGTTCGTGCTTAGCCGCCAGATGGCTCATGAGCTGCAGGCGGAAGAAGTGAAGTGGGAACCGCGCCTCTGAGCGCGGGCACCATCCCAAACTAACAAGTGTTCGGAAGAAATTCTGCACCTTTACTTACCCGTTCTCCTACTACCTCCCCCACCCGTTCCGGCACTTTACCCTCCGCTACTTTGGTTGTAGTCGGCAGTTGGGTAAAGTGCTTCCACCTCATTATCCCACCCCCACTCCTTATGATTGACGCCTTGACCATTTCTACCAAGCGCACGGCCACATCCCGCCTATCTGAGGTGGACTTCGACCACCTCGAATTCGGCAAAACCTTCGCTGACCACATGCTGGTAGTTGACTACCAGGACGGGGAGTGGCAGGAACCCCAGATTGTCCCGTACGGCGACATGCTGGTGAGCCCCGCTAACTCGGCCCTGCACTATGGTCAAGCCATTTTTGAGGGAATGAAGGCGTACAAGAACACGGAAAACGACATCTTTATCTTCCGCCCCCTCGATAACCTGCACCGCCTCAATGCTTCTGCCGAGCGGATGTGCATGCCGGCGGTGCCCGAGGAAATCTTTATGCAGGGCCTGCGCCAGCTTATTCAGCTAGACGCTGAGTGGGTACCCAACTTTACTGGTAGCGCCCTGTACATTCGCCCCTTCATGTTTGCCACCGATGGCATGTTGGGCGTGCGCCCCTCGGACGCTTACCGCTTCATGATCATTACCTGCCCCGTTGGGCTGTACTACAACAAGCCGTTGCGGGTGCGCTTCGAGGAGAAGTATGTGCGCTCAGCCGAAGGTGGCGCGGGCTTTGCCAAAAACGCCGGTAACTACGGCGCGGCCATGTACCCCACCAAACTGGCCCAGCAGGAAGGCTACAACCAACTCATCTGGACGGATGCCTCTGAACACAAGTACGTGGAGGAATCCGGTACCATGAATGCCATGTTCGTCATCGACGGTCGTCTGGTAACGCCCGCTCTCAGCACTTCCATCCTGGATGGTATCACTCGCCGCAGCGTATTGCAACTGGCCCGCGACTGGGGCATGCCGGTGGAGGAACGGAAAGTATCGGCTCTGGAAATTCTGAATGCTCACGCTAGCGGTACGCTGCAGGAGGCCTTTGGAGTTGGTACGGCCGCTACCATTGCCCCCATTGCCGTTATCGGCTACCAGGGCCAGGATTTTGAACTGCCCGTGGCTCCAGCCGATGCCTTTTCTAAGCGTGTTTCTGATGCGCTGGCAGCCATCCGAAGCGGCGAGGCCACGGATACGCACGGCTGGATGGTGCGCGTATAGCCGGCCTACTCGTATATTCTTACGCTTGCGGAGTGCTTCCAATGGAGGTACTCCGCAAGTGCTTTTACGGGGTCGGCTGATTTCTTCCGACCTTTCGTCCACCTTGGGCTTTTAGCCCCAGGTGTTTTTTATTTCACTCACGCATTTTTTTCCATGACCCAAGATCAGGTGAAGGAGTTGAAGGGCCGCGCTGAGGCCCTGAGGAGGTATCTTTGACTACGATGCCCGCAAAGCCCAGGTACTAGCTACCGAGCAGCAAACCACTACCCCTGGTTTCTGGGACGACTCCAAAAAAGCGGAGGCCGTTATGCGCGAAATCAAAGCCGTAAAAGTCTGGACGGACGACTATGAAGCCGTGGAAAAGCTCCTCGGCGACGTAGAAGTACTGTTTGACTTCTACCGGGAAGGCGACGTTTCCGAGGAGGAAATGCAGCGCGAATTTGCTGCCGCCGAGCAGGCAGTGGAGCGCCTGGAGTTTAAGCGTATGCTTTCCGATGAGGAAGACCAGCTCTCCGCCATCCTGGATTTCAACCCCGGCGCCGGTGGTACCGAAAGCCAGGATTGGGCCGAAATGCTCATGCGCATGTACATCATGTGGGGCGAGAAGCAAGGTTTCACGGTCCGGCAGGTCAGCTATCAGCCCGGTGAGGGCGCTGGTATCAAATCGGCCTCCCTGGAAATTGATGGCCCATTCGCGTATGGCTACCTGAAAAGCGAAATTGGGGTGCACCGCCTGGTACGCATGTCGCCCTTCGATAGTAGTGGCCGGCGGCATACCTCTTTTGCCTCCGTATTCGCCTATCCGGTTGTTGATGACACCATCGACATTCAGATCAACCCCGGCGACATAACCTGGGACACTTACCGAGCCGGTGGGGCCGGCGGCCAGAACGTGAACAAGGTAGAAACGGCCGTTCGGCTTAAGCACGCTCCCTCCGGCATCGTTATCGAGTGCCAGATTGAGCGAAGCCAGCTTATGAACAAGGAACACGCTCTGCGTATGCTCAAATCCCGCCTCTATCAGCTAGAGCTGGACAAGCGCAACGAAGCCCGCGCCGTGGTGGAAGCCGGCAAAAAGCGCATCGACTTCGGCTCCCAAATTCGCAATTACGTGCTGCACCCGTACAAGCTCGTCAAGGACCTACGCACCGGCATTGAGCGCACCGACGTGCAGAACGTGTTAGATGGCGACCTGGAGGAGTATATCAAAGGGTATCTGATGCAGAACTAGCACTTCATTTTCCCAACGAAAAAGGCCCCGAACAATTGTTCGGGGCCTTTTTATCTCACAGTGCTTTTAGCTTATGGGTTGGTGGCGTCCCAGGCCTTTTCGGCAGCTGGCTTAGGCATATTGGCAATGAGGTTGTACGGGCTAGAGCTGAATGCCAGCGTCTGGATGGGCGTAGAGGCTGGATCTACCGTTACCACTGGCTTCAAACGGTTTGTACGACGCAGATCAACGAAATACTGGCCTTCAAAGAACAGCGAATACCGGCGCTGCTTGATAATTTCGTCCATGGCTCTGGGCAGGGAGGTGAAAGAGCCTGCCGGCAGAGCAGCTAGATTACCTGCCCGGGTGCGAATGATATTAACATCAGTTAGAGCCCCGGCCAGATTGCCGCTATTCGCCTTGGCTTCGGCCGAAATCAAGATCAACTCCTCATTGCGGATGATGTCGAGCGAAGTTGTATTGGTGGGGAATAAACGGGATTCGTAAGCCAGAGAAATACCACCGGTTACCCGCGGCGCCGTGCGTAGCGCCACCTTGCTTAGGCGCGCATCCCCGGTTTCCGCCTCTGTTACAAAGTTATCCGGCACACCAATAACGTTGGCCCCCGTGTTGTTAGAAACTTGGAAATACGTGTTGCCGGCATCTCCGGCAATGGCTGGATTGAAGGTGATTTTGGGCCCAAGCTTCAAATCTCCGGTGGCGCTAATAAATGAGGATCCAAGCGCGGCAAGTGCTCCCGTATAATCGCTCTGGTACAAGGCCACCCGCGCCGCTAAGGCCCGATTGAATTGCTTGAACGTAGCTGGGGTGTTGAAGCCCGTGTAGCCAGAGGACAATGAAAAGCCAAAGCTACTGCCGGCCTGATCCAACTCACTGGCCCCTTGGTCCAGCAGTTGCCGAATGTTGGTTAATGCCTCGGCCGGTGTAACAAATTTGCCAGGTTTCAGCGGGTCATCCACATCAATGCGAATGCCATTGGCACCTTGCAGGTTTAGCAACAGCAGCTTGGACAAGGCCTCGTAGGTATGCGTGAAGCCCGCAATACCTTGCCGTTGCTCCGCTGT
This sequence comes from Hymenobacter sp. UYP22, assembly GCF_040547285.1. Classification (NCBI taxonomy): domain Bacteria; kingdom Pseudomonadati; phylum Bacteroidota; class Cytophagia; order Cytophagales; family Hymenobacteraceae; genus Hymenobacter; species Hymenobacter sp. UYP22. Next base: position 157,215 of record NZ_JBEPPK010000004.1, read on the forward strand.
AACGGCTTGGCTGTTATTGGCCGACTCCCGGTACACCTGCGCGGCGCGGCGCGTTTGGGCCAGGGGGGTGTAATAGCCATTGTAGTAAGCAGCATCATCCAGGGTAGTGCGGGTGCCTTGCAACTCCCCGTACCAGCGAGATTCTGTAGAGGCCAGGATAGTTACTTCCCGCCCCAGCGTACCCGCCAACCAGTTATACGGAGCATTGCCATTGTGTACGTTGCGTAAAGAGGCTTCAACGCCAACAGCCAGGGCATCGAGCTGCGCTTTGCTGGCGTTGCTCAGCACGGAGCCAAGGCTGGGGTTATTGGGGTCCTCTACGGCTTCTACATCAAAGAAACCGCAGGAGGTAGTGCCTAGTAACCCCAACACTACGGTGGCGGCTACTAACTTCTGACGAAAATATTGCATGAGAGTGAACTGCTGATGTGGATAGGAATTCAAGGCTAGAAGTCAATATTGACGTGGAAGAAAATCCGTCTGGTGCTTGGGTAGCTAGCCACGTCTACCTGAGCAAAATTAGCCGTTGAGCCAAAGTTGGATACTTCCGGGTCGTAGCCCACGTAATCAGTCCAGGTAATCAAATTGTTCCCTGAAACTCCAATCCGAATATTTTGCACATACTCCTTGAATAAGCTGGTGCGCAGGCGGGCCGGTAGTGAGTAGTAAATGGATGCTTCCCGCAGGCGCACATACCCTGAGTTCTGAATAAACTCCCGGGCCGTCAGGCCTTGGCGGTACAGGCCGTTGGGCACCCCCGACTCCGGACTAGGCGTGCTCCAGTCCTCGGTTGTACCTCCCTCATCTTTCAGTAAGCGGCTTAGGTTGCTGTTGTAGCCGTCTTTCTTCCAGTGCAGTAGAAACGACACATCAAAGCTTCGCGCTATGGTCAGCGAGTTCAGGAAGGACATCTGGAAAGTAGGCTGAGCATCCTCGTAGCGCGTCAGTCCACTGAAATTCGGGCTATTGGGGTCGGCGGGGGTACCGTACCAGCGTGAAGGCGATTCGCCCACCACAAACACGTTCCGCCCGAATGTGGCACCGAAACCAGAACCAGTGTTGAACGGAGGCACTACCAGCGGATCAGTGTAGAGCTTGGTTACCTCGGAGCGGTTCAGCCAAAACTGCGTGGTCGAATTCCAGTTGATAAAATTACTGCGCACCGGATTTATGTTCAGTGCCAGTTCCAGCCCTCGGTTGCGCAAATCACCCACATTGTACGCCCGAATAGACGTTAGACCTGTAGCAGGTGCCAAGGCGTAGGTATTGATCAGGTCAAACACCTTTTTATTATACACCGAGGCCTCCAGCCCAATGCGGTTTTCCAGAAAGCCCAGGTCAATTCCTAACTCCAGCTCAGAGGCAGTTTCCGGCTTGATGTCAGGATTTCCGAGCAGTGTAGACGTCAGCAGGCCGGGCCGCCCCCCGGTAGAAGTGGCTACCAACGGAGAGTATAAACCACCGAAGAAAGCCGGGCCGCCAGTTTCGCCATAAGCAGCGCGCAGCTTCACTAAGTTCACCGCATCAAACGACCAGAATCCGAACTTGGCAATGTTAACGGCCAAGGACGCCTTGGGGAAGGCATAGTATTTTTCAGGGTCGCCATTCCGGTTCGATTTATCAAACCGAACCCCGGCCGTCGCAATAATCTGGTCCCGGAAGTTGACTTCCTGCTGAGCTACGAAGCCCAAATCAGCCTCTTCAGTAATGGTAGTTTCCTGCGTTGTTACGGTGCCCCGGTTAGGTGTATAGGGCGGGCCGGGTGATAGGTTTTGCCCCTGGTTATACGTCAGGTTCTGTTTCTGCGACAGGCGTACGGTACCTGCCTGTGAAGTAAGGCTAACGGCATCCCCCAGTTTCCAGTCATAAATCAGGAAACCCTGCAGATTGGAGTTGAAGAATTGGTTTTTGGCCACCCGGGCCGCCCCCGGCAAGGCCAAGCTGCGCTGTGACTGCATGTCGGAGGGCAACGCTAACAGGGCATTGCTGCTGGAAAAATCGACCCCACCCTGGGCCGCAAAACGCAACGACGACGACTCTTTATCAATCAGCCGTACCGTTAAGCTAGCTGTTTGTACATACCGGTTCGTTGTTTCCTCATTAATGGCTCGCTCTACCACGGCCAGCGGATTATCGCCCGTGTATTCCGAATCGGGGAATTGTCCTAACTCGTTCTTGTTGAGCTGAGCGTAGCTAGGAATATAGGCCAATGTGTAGCCCAGCGCTATTCCCCGGTTATCATTCCCAGTGAATCCCCGACGGTTCATCGAGTTGATGTAGTTGGCGCTTACACCCAAATCAACCCGCTCGCCAATCTTGTGGTCCACATTGGCCCGAATAGAGTGGCGTTCAAAGCCCGTCCGCTTCACAATACCTTCTTCGTTTGCGGTAGAGCCCGACACAAAAAACTTTGTCCGCTCATTACCACCCGAAATGCTCAGCCCAGTATTACGCAGGAAAGCGGTGTTCCCATAAATTTCCTTCTCGTAATCGTGGATGCTACCCGAAGCTTGTGCTACAGCCAGCTTTGCTTTTTCACTTGCGCGAGTAGCATTCACGCCCGCTATCTGGGCTGGCGTAGCATTATTAGGATACGCATAATAGGTATCTATTTTGCTGTCCGTCCAGTCTTCTTTCCCCAGCAGGCGCCATGCCTCGGCATACCCTAAGTCCTGGTTGAAACTGATACGCGTTTTTCCGGCGGCTCCTCGTTTTGTTTTAATGATTACAACCCCAGCGTTAGCTCGCGTACCATAAATGGCCGCCGCGCTTGGTCCTTTGAGAATCTCAATACTCTCAATGTCATTGGGGTTGAGGTCGGAAAGACGGTTTATGCCATTGTCTTGGCTAGTACGTCCTGTTCCGGCGGCGGCCCCGCTGAAAGCAGCAGCCCCGGCCCCGTTGCCGACTTCGGCATTAACGGCATATACCCCATCAATAATATAGAGTGGCTGGGAGCTGCCGTTAATGGTAGAGATACCCCGTAACTGCACTGATAAGCCCCCTCCCGGCGCACCGCTTGTTTGGGCAATATTGGCCCCAACCACTTTCCCACTCAGTGCTGCATCAACCGTAACGGGCCGCGTGCTGCCCGTCAGTTCCTTTGCCGATATGGTGGTAATAGCATTGGCTAGGTTGGACCGCTTAACAGAGGTGGCCAACCCGGTTACTACCACCTCATCCAGTGCGCGTGAGTCGGCCGATAGTGCTACCGCAAATGTGGAACTGGTACCAATGGCACGCTCCACTGTTACAAAGCCTACCGAGCTAAAGACCAGGGTGGAGGCAGTAGTAGGCGCACTAAGAGTAAACGAGCCGTCACTGTTAGTAGAGGCCCCAACGGTAGTACCCTTAACGAGTACGGTAACGCCCGGCAGCCCCTGACCACTGGCTGCATCTGTGACTCGGCCAGAGATTTCGCGGTTCTGGGCGGCCACCTGCTGCAACAGAATGGGTGAGGCCAGAAACGCAGAAAGTAATGTTTTCTGCATGTGAGTGAGTGTTAAGAAAAATGAAGGGAATGGCACTAAAATTTATTGTGAACAGGATTTTTATCAAAAATATACCCAATATATTATGTTTTTCATAATCATCTATTATATATAATAAAATATATATTTCTTATGCGCAGGTACTGCACCCGCATTGCAACATTCTAAGTGCTGTGCTACAGCATTGTGAATTAGCCACCTAGTGGATAGGGTTATTCAATAGGTTGGTAATTATCAGGGCAAATTGTTCTATTATTGCTAACAGGAGTCGGCACCACATGATTATTGCGTGAATAAATATAACATTTCGCGCTGAGATTTGCTTGCCATGCTGCTGCTGGCTTTTTTTAGAAGTTGGGAAGCGTTCCATCCATTCATCATCACTCACCTTTCTCACATTTCACACTCACTTTATTATGCGTAAAGCACTATTTAGTGCGGTTTTGATCTCGCCTATCCTGTTGCAGCAGGTGGCCGCTCAAAACCGCGAGATTTCCGGCCGGGTCACTGACCGTGGTAATGGCCAAGGTCTGCCGGGCGTTACCGTGCTGGTGAAAGGCACTACCATTGGTGCCTCTACCAACAGCGACGGTTCGTTCACCATTAGCGCCCCCACTACTGCTTCTACCCTGGTCTTCAGCTCGGTAGGTTTTGTAACAGTAGAGCGTGCTATCGGAACCGAAACTAATATTTCGGTAGGTTTGGCTGCTGATACCAAAGTTCTTGGTGAAGTAGTGGTAACGGCTCTGGGCCGTGAGCAGGAGAAAAAGACGCTGGGCTACTCCGTACAGGACGTGCAGGGCGCGGCTTTGACGCAGGCCCGCGAATCCAACGTGGTGAACTCGCTGCAAGGCAAGCTCGCCGGTGTTCAGATTTCGAATAGCCAGGGTGCCGTTGGTAGCTCGTCGCGTATCGTAATCCGGGGTGCCAAAACTATCGGTAACAACCAGCCCCTGTTCGTAGTTGATGGCCAGCCCATCGACAACTCCTCGTATGCCAACAGCGGCCCGAACGGTGGCGTTGACTACGGTAACGCCGCTTCTGATATTAACCCCGACGATATCGAGAGCATCTCGGTACTTAAGGGTGCAAACGCCGCTGCTCTGTACGGTTCGCGTGGCGCAAACGGTGTAGTAGTTATTACAACCAAATCGGGCCGTAAATCCCGTGGTCTGGGTATTGCTGTAAACAGTACTACATCTTTCGAAAGTGTACTGAAGCTGCCCGACTACCAAAACGAATATGGCCAAGGCAACGGAGGCGAATTCTCTTTTGTTAATGGTCGTGGAGGTGGAGTTAACGACGGGGTAGATGAAAGCTGGGGCCCCCGTTTGGATGGCCGCCTGATTCCTCAATTCAACTCGCCCGTAGAAAACGGTGTGCGTCAGGCTACTCCTTGGGTAGCTCATCCTGATAACGTCCGTAATTTCTTTGAAACCGGCCGCACGTTCACCAACAACATCGCCCTTTCGGGTGGCAACGAGAAGGCTGGGGTTCGTCTTTCTTATACCAACCTCACTCAGAATGGTATTCTCCCGAATACCTTCATCCGTCGTAACACGGTAAACCTGAATGGTGGCGCTGACCTCACGGACAAGTTGAAATTCAGCACGAACGTGAACTACGTGCAAAACCGGGGCCGTCGTCCACAGCTGGGCTATAATGCTCAGAACGTGATGCAGCAGTTCGTATGGTTCGGCCGTCAGGTAAACATTGCCGAGCTAAAGGACTACAATCGTGGTGGCCAGAAGTATAACTGGAACTACAACTACCACAATAACCCCTACTTTACGCTCTACGAAAACCTCAACGATGACCGTCGTGACCGTGTAATCGGTAACATCACGTTGAGCTACTCGCCTACTTCTTGGCTGACGCTGACGGGCCGTACCACTAACGACTTCTATAACGAATTCCATACTCGCCGGATTGCCCAAGATGATATTGAGCAGTCCATCGTAGATGATTACACCGAGGAGAGAATCTACGCCTTGGAGCGTAACACGGAATTCCTGGCTACCGTTACCCGTAACCTCACGGAGGACGTAACGCTGGACTTCTTGGTTGGTGCCAACCGTCGGGATGCCCGCTCAGAAACTGGCGCAACTGCCGTCAGTAACTTGGCAATTCCTGGCTTGTACACGCTTGACAACTTCTCAACGCCGCTTACCGCAAACAGCCGTAACTATCGTCGTCGGGTAAACAGCTTGTACTCTTCCGTTAAGTTTGGCTACAAAGACTTCCTGTTCGTGGGTGGTACAGCCCGTAACGACTGGTCTTCTACGCTGCCGAATAGCGACAACTCTTACTTCTATCCTTCGGTTGACGCTAGCTTGGTGCTGACGGAAGCCTTCAAACTGGAAGATTCTTTCCTGTCGTTTGCCAAGCTGCGCGGTGGTTATGCTGAAGTAGGCTCCGATACTGATCCTTACCGTCTGAATGACGTGTATCTCAGCGGTGGCCTGCCATTCGGCTCCCAGCCAACGGTTACGACCTCTAACGCCCGTCTGAACCCCAACCTGAAGCCTCAGCGTAGCCGTTCTACCGAAGTTGGTGCCGAAGTTCGCTTCTTCCAGAACCGCTTGGGCCTGGAACTGACCGCGTATAAAAACAACACGGTTGACCAGATTATCAACTTACCGGTAACGGCTGCTACGGGTTACACCACTACGCTGGTAAACGCCGGTGAAATCTCCAACAAAGGTTTGGAAGGTATCCTGACCATCTCGCCCTTGAAGCCCGAAAGTGCTTTCCAGTGGACGCTGACGGCCAATGCTGCTGCTAACCGCAACCGCGTAGAAAGCCTGCTGCCCGGTATCAACAACTTGGTATTGGGTGGTACTTGGAGCCTAAACGTGGAAGCCCGCGTAGGGGAGCCATATGGTGCCCTGTTTGGCAACGGCTACCTGCGCGTACCAGACGGCCCTTACAAAGGAGAAGTTATCTACTCAGCAGATGGTCTTCCAGTTGTTGACCCAACCCGCCGAGTACTTGGTAATTACACCCCTGATTGGTTTGGTGGTCTGAACAACGAATTCTCCTTCAAAGGCGTGAACTTCAGCTTCCTGCTGGATACTCGTCAGGGCGGCGAGGTATACTCAGTAACCAACACCTGGGGTAACTACGCCGGGGTACTGAAAAACTCACTGGCCGGCCGCGAAGGCGGTGTAGTTGGCAAAGGTGTAGTACAGAACGCTGACGGTAGCTACAGCCCCAACACTGTTGCGGCCGATGCCGAGACGTATTACAAAGAAACGTACGTTAACGCTCTGCACGAGCCAAGTGTATACGATGCTTCTTTTGTGAAGCTGCGCGAAGTGAAACTGGGTTATCAGTTGCCCAAAGGCATTATCGGTAAAACGCCTTTCAAAACCATTGGGGTTTCCTTCGTTGGTCGTAACCTGTGGCTGATTTCGTCGAAAGCTCCCAACATCGACCCCGAAACTTCCTTCAACAGCGGTGATGTTCAGGGCTTGGAGTTCGGTCAGATTCCCTCGACTCGGAGCTACGGTTTTAATATAAACCTGACTCTGTAAATCACTGAACTCTTTTATTAGGCACCGCTGTTTTCGCAGCGGTGCCATTAAGAAACAGCTTTACTGCTCATGAAATCTTCATACAAAAAACTAGCTCTGTTATTTCCGCTAGCCCTGTCTCTGGGTGCTTGCGAAAGTGACTTCGACAAAATCAACACCAACCCCAATAACTCGGAGGTTGCGCAGCCTAACTTGCTGCTCACGCAAATTATCCGTTCCAACGTCACTCGTTCTTGGGACGTAGCGGCGAACATGGATGGTGGTCTGCTGATTGTGCAGCACTGGGCTAAAATTCAGTATACCAACGAAGACCGTTACTCTTTCCGCCCAGCGGCTATTCAGGCACTGTGGGATGGTTTTTACGCTGGTGGGCTGCAGGATGCCAACGTGGTCATCAATCAGGGTAAGGCTGCCAACAATGCTTCTTACCAGGGTGTTGGGCTCGTAATGCGCTCTTGGCAGTTTTCGCTGCTGACGGATATGTTTGGTGACATTCCGTACTCGCAGGCACTGCAAGCTGACAAGTTCGTTTCACCAGCCTACGATTCGCAGCAGGACGTGTATAAGGGGCTGTTAGCCGACCTTAAAACAGCTTCTGATCTACTGGCCAGCAAGCAGGGCAGCATTCAAGGCGACATCCTGTACAACGGCGACACTGAGAAATGGCGCCGCTTCGCCAACTCGCTGCGTCTGCGTTTGGCTATGCGGATTGCTGATGCTGACCCGGCTACTGCACGCGCTGTAGTTGCTGAAATCCTGGGTGCTGACAACGTATTCCGCTCTAACAACGACAATGCTCGGTTGGTGTTCTTGGACGCCACGTTCCCGAACGACAACCCCGTATACGAAACGTATAAAACGCGTGATGACCATCGGGTAAGCGAAACGCTTGTAACGCGTCTCAAAGCTGTTAATGACCCCCGCTTGGCCGTATATGCCGACCGTCCCGTTGCTGGGGGCGACTACAAGGGTGTGCCTAATGGTTTATTGGCGGCTGATGCTACTGCATTAGGTCTCGAGAAAACGTCACTACCTGGTATTGCTTTCCGTCGTGAAACCTCACCCGCTGTGCTGATGACGTACGCGGAGGTGCTGTTTTTCAAAGCAGAAGCCATTGAGCGTAAGTTTATCACGGGCGTAGCCGCTACCGAGTATAACGCAGCTATTACGGCTTCCATGAATCAGCATGGTATTACCGACGGCGCAGCCATTACTACGTATTTGGCTCAGGCTGATGTAGCGTACAACCCTGCTTCTTACAAAACCAGCATTGGTAACCAGAAATGGATTGCTCTGTTTGGCCAAGGTTTGGAAGCATGGTCGGAATGGCGTCGTCTTGATGCTCCTACCTTGACTGTAGCCCGTCGTCCGGTAACTGCTGCCGCTGGTAAAATTCCCGTACGCTTCATTTATCCTACTCAGGAGCAGTCGATCAACCAAGCTAGCTACTCAGCTGCTGTTGCCCGTCAGGGTGCCGACCTTCTGACCACGAAGCTGTGGTGGGATAAATTCTAGAACAGGTAGTTTATCCATAAAAAAAGGCTCTCACGCTATGTGAGAGCCTTTTTTTATGGATGAACTAAATACTGTTTTCAAGTCTTGTAGCTTGCATATTGTTCAGAACAGGAATTCTCCTTTCACACTACTTCTCGGCAACCTATCGTGCGTCCTTTAATTTCATCCAGGATCTTCACTCTTGTCTCGTGTTTGGTTTCTTTGCTTGTATGTAAACCTGTTTGGGCACAAAACCGGGCAGTTACCTACGCTCAAGATATTGCCCCTATCGTTAGCCGAAATTGTATTTCGTGTCATAAGCCTGGGGGGGCCGGGCCATTTTCTTTAACCTCCTATGAAGAGGTGTTTCGTCATCGTAAAACTATTCAGGCCGTGACGAAAAACCGCTACATGCCTCCGTGGAAGGCCGATCCGCACTACGTCGCTTTTGCTAACGAACGGCGCCTTACAGATTCTGAGATTCAACTAATCAGCCGTTGGGTTGAGAAAGGTGGCCCGCAAGGTAGTGGGGCTTCCAGTGTCGCACCGGTACAGGCAGCAACTGATTTACCGAACAAGCCTGACATGGTATTGCAGCCGAAGCAGGCCTTGGAGATTAAGGGTGATGGAAACGAGACATTCGTAATTTTTAAGATCCCCTTTGAGCTGCCTCAAGGTAAAGCAGTTAGGGCACTCGAGTTTATTCCGGGCAACCGTAAGCTAGTACATCATGCTAATTTTGCAGTTCAGGCAGTTGGCAAAGAGGTAGACATTTATCGGGGCAGCGAGGTAGCTTTATCGGATCAGTTTCAAACGAATCTGGGGGAATTTCAGCCCTTCATGCAGGATGTAGTCTACTACGGTGGCTGGATTCCTGGGGCTAGCCCGCAAAGCTTTCCTGCAGGCATGGGTTTCACCATGCCAACACGGGGAGTAATCTTGTTAACCATGCATTATGGTCCTTCCGGTGTACCCGCTCAGGACCTTTCCAAGCTAAATATCTATTTCTCCTCCACCCCCATCACTCGGGTGATACAAGCAACTAGTATAGGTTCAGGAGGTATTGGTGAGATTGAGCCGCCCCTCATTATCCCGGCAGATAGCGTTAAGACCTTTCGGGTGGATATGGTTACGTCTCTTGACCTCTCTGTACTGTATGTGTGGCCCCACATGCACCTATTGGGCAAAAAGTTCGAAGCTTGGGCTACTACCCCCGATAATCAGACGCTACCAATGGTCAAAATACCTGAGTGGGATTTTCGCTGGCAGGAGTCTTATAAGTTCAAGAACCTACTGCATATTCCGAAAGGCTCTACTATCCACATACGCGGCACATATGACAACACCTCCCAGAATCCCAACAATCCATTCACCCCCCCCCAGATGATCATATCTCAGGACCTGATGGAATCTAGGAGCGAGATGCTGAATCTAATCATGCTCTTCCTGGAATATAAGCCAGGTGATGAGCAAATGAACTAAATAGCCTATATGCTTACCAGTAAAGGCATTTCATATAAGATAACTAACTTTTGTTAGTCGTGACAAACAGCACATTCACCCACTAATACTAGCTATTAAACCTGATTTATATTTTTTTCAAGCCTACTTGTCTTGTTTTCAATTTTTGGGCTGTATTTTTAGGATTCATTCAGATATAAACTGGATAAAGCGCGCTTCTTTTCAATTCTCTGCTTCATGAAAAAACACCTACTGCTAACAGCCCCACTATTGGTGGCTGCTATGACTCAGGTAATGGCCCAGACACGAGCTGTTTCTGGTCGCATTACGGACCGCGCAACCGGAGAAGGTCTTCCGGGCGTGACGGTTCTTGTAAAAGGTACTACTACCGGCGTTTCTACTAATTCCGACGGCTCTTTCACCCTGAATGTTCCGGCTGGAGCCACAACGCTCACCGTTTCTTCGGTTGGCTTCATTACGCAGGAAGTTCAGCTAGGTAATGAGACGTCTTTTAACATTGGTATAGCTGCTGATACCAAGACGTTGAGTGAGGTCGTAGTAACTGGCTACGGTGGTTCGCAGGACGTAAAGGATATTACGGGCTCGGTTGCTACTATCAAGGCCGATAAATTCCTTAATCAGCCAGTCTCCAGCTTAGACCAAGCTCTGACTGGTCGGGCCGCTGGGGTGCAGGTGACCAGCACGGGCGGTACACTAGGTGATGGGGTGGCCGTACGCATCAGGGGTGCTAACTCTATCAGCGGCAGTTCGCAGCCTCTGTACGTGGTGGACGGGGTGCCAGTGAGCACTCGGGAAAATGCCAACGTATTCAATGGCGGCAACGGTACTCGATACAACCCATTAGCTGACATTAACCCAAACGATATTGAATCGGTAGACGTTTTGAAAGACGCTTCCGCTTCTGCTATCTACGGTTCACGAGCCGCTAACGGAGTAATTATCATTACAACGAAGCGTGGTAAGGCGGGCAAAAACAACATCTCCCTTAACTCCTACGTTGGCTGGAATGAACCAGTGCGCCTTCCCAAACTGCTGAATGGGGACGACTTCAACGCTATCCAGAATGAAAAGGCATTCAACCGCTACGGAGCGGGAACTGCTAATTCAGTTATTGCCCGCGACATTGACCTGAACGGGGACGGTCAGGCTGACCGCACTGATTGGTTGAAACAGGTATTCCGCACGGGCTTCTCGCAGAACTATCAGGTAGCTTTGTCAGGTGGCAATGATAAAGCTAGCTACTATGGCTCGGGCGATTATTCCGACCAGAATGGTATCATCAATACCAACAGACTGCGTCGTGGTTCGGTCCGCCTGAACTTGGATATTACCCCTAAGAAATGGCTGAAAGCAGGTGTAAGCGCCAATTACGCTCAGTCGCAGAATAACGGGGTACTAACGGACGGCTATTTGGCCGGGGCAACCGTTTCTGGCTTCAATGCGGCGCCTAACGTGCCGGTGTACGGTACGGATGGGCAGTATTACCTCAATGCAGCGGGTAACCTGGGTAGTGGCAACAATACCACCACTGCTGCTTTTATTGCCAACAACGTAAGCCACCCCCTTGCTGTACTGGAGCTGAACCGGAACGCCAACACGTCGCGCCGCCTGCTCTCCAACGGGTACGTAGAAATTCAGCCAATCCAGGGTCTCCGGATTACAAGCAAATACGGGGTTGATTACCTCGACAACTTCGAGGACCAGTACAGCGACGCCCGTCTCTCAGGCTTGGGTCGCTCCTATGGTGGTCTGGTTCAAAACAACAGGTTGGACCGGACTCAGTGGAACTGGCAGAACTATGCCAACTACAATAAAACATTTGCTGAAAAACACACCGTAACGGCTACCGCTGGTTTAGAATACCAAGAAACGCAGGAGAAGCAGGTATATACTGGCGCGCCAGGCTTGGCCGATCCTAAATTCAACACCATTCTGGACGGGTTGTTTTCCGGTACACCTTTCGCTGGTGGTACTGCTTTCGGCAATGCTTTCCGCTCCGTTTTCGGCCTTGCATCTTACGATTACGCCAACAAATACTACGTACAGTTTGCCCTGCGAGCTGACGAAGACTCGCGCTTCGGTGCTGAGAACCGGCGGGGCGTATTCCCTGCTGTTTCCGCTGGCTGGCGGATTTCGGAGGAAGCCTTCATGCAGAACTATGATTTTGTTTCTAACCTGAAGCTGCGTGGTAGCTACGGCCTAGTAGGTAACTCGAACGGTATTGGTTCCTACGCTTCGCGGAACTTGGCAGGGGGTGCTCAATATACAGAGCTGAACGGCTTTGGTATTTCGCAAATTGGTAACAACGAGATTAAGTGGGAAACGTCCCGCAAACTGGACGTCGGCCTTGATGTTGGCTTTCTGCAGAACCGCGTCAACCTGGTATTCGACTTCTTCAATACCAACATCAGCGGTTTGCTGCTTGCTGCTCCCATTCCTACCCAATTCGGGGTTCCTGGAGGCTCCATCTTCCGGAACGTGGGTTCTATGTACAACCGTGGGGTAGAAGCATCACTTTCTACGACGAATATTGAAACTGAAAGTGGGTTCCGCTGGGTTTCATCTATCAACGGAACAGTTATTAAAAACCGTGTTACTGGTCTGAATGATCCGGCTGATTTGCCAGGCGGCGTGCAGGTGGCTAGCATTGGCCGGTCGTTGGGTGTATACAAACTCGTACGCTGGGCCGGTGTAAACCCCGCCAATGGTAATGCTCAGTTTTTAACGGCATCGGGCGAGGTTAAGCAGTATGACCCGGTTGTGGGCGCTTACCGTAATACATCGGGCGACTTGACTACTCCCATTACGCAGGCTGACGCAGTATACACCAAGGCTGGAGGTTACCCGACTTACTACGGGGGCTTTGACAACACCTTCAGCTTCAAAGGCATCGAGTTGGGTGTATTCTTACAGTTCAGCGGTGGTAATAAAATCTACAATTCCTCCCGCGCTCAGTTGATGACCAACCTCTATAACAATAACATAGAGGAAATCAAAGAGCGTTGGACTACTCCTGGTCAGGAAACGGATGTACCGCGACTCTATCTCGCCGACAACTTGCCTAACCAAGCCTCCACTCGCTGGCTGGAGAACGGTGACTTCCTCCGTCTTCGTCAGATCAACCTGGGCTACAACTTGCCGAAAGGTTTGTATGAGCGCTTCGGCCTGAACAACCTGCGTGTTTACGGTCAGGTACAAAACGCCTTTGTTATTACGAACTACAAAGGCATTGACCCAGAGGTAAACTCTAACCGCAACAACAGTAACATTGCTTTCGGGGTTGATAACCGGTCAGTACCTCAGCCTCGTAGCTACACCCTTGGCCTCAACATCAGCCTCTAATTTCCGCTTTCATGAAATACCATTCTCAGATATTGTGGAAAGCTCTCCTTTCCGCAACTCTAATTGGCACCCTTCCTGCGTGTGATATTCTGGACCAGGAGCCACCAACTGCTTTTACCATCGACGAAACATTTGCTGACGCTACTCGCATTGAAAAGTCGCTGATTGGGGTATACGACGGTTTACAAAACGCTGAATTCCTGGGTGGCCGCGCGCTGATTTATTCCGATATCCGGAGTGGCGACACCGACGTACCAACTTATTTTGGTAACGTAGGTCGCTACCAGATGCTTTCTACTGATGGGTTTGCCGCTAGCTCATGGGCTGGAGGTTACCGGACCATCTTTACAGCCAATTCCTTCATCCAAAACCTGGCAGCCAACTCCGGTAAATCCTCGGCTGCGTTGGAAGCACAGTATACGGCTGAGGCCAAGAGCATACGCGCCTTGGCTATGTTCCACTTAGTCAATCTGTTTGCTCAGCCTTACGGTTTCACCGCTGATGCCTCGCACCCTGGTGTCGTTCTGCAACTGACCGCTCCTAAGTCGGCAGCAGAAGCGTTTGATCCGGCATTGCGTCAGGCGCGGGCAACCGTGAAAGAGGTGTACGACCAGATAGAAAAGGACTTGTTGGAATCCATTCCCGTGTTACCGGCTACCTACGCTGGTGCTAACTCCAACATCCGAATCACGAAGGGAGCTGCCCAGGCCTTGTTGTCACGCGTGTACCTGTATAAGGCTGACTACACCAAAGCTGCCGACTTGGCTGGCCAAGTTATTACAACTGGCGGCTATACGCTAAATGCCAGCCCATTGACTCCATTCCGTACTTACAATACCAAGGAGTCTATCTTTTCAGTGGCTCATAACCCCGCTGACAACCCCAATACCAACAATGCTATTGGCCAGCACTATGGCCCAGATCGGAGAGCGGATATCACCATCACGCCTTACTTCAACCTGACTTCGTTGTCGACAACTGACTTGCGCCGTACGCAACTGATTGATTCCAGAGGAACCAACCGATTCACGGCCAAGTTCAACCTTGTAGATAACTATGTTCCGATTGTGCGTTATCCCGAAGTGCTGCTGAACCGCGCAGAAGCTTTGGCACAATTAAACGGAGTAAATACGGAGTCAATTACGCTGCTGAACCAAGTACGTAGCCGTTCTACTACTGCTTATCCAGCAACGTCGTTCCTCACCAAGGCAGCCCTGATTGACGCCATTCTGGAAGAGCGGCGCTTGGAACTGGCTTTCGAAGGCCATCGGTTGTACGATCTGCTCCGCTACAAGCGTGATATTCCGCCGCATAGCACAATTGCTACAGCAATTAAATACAACGATCCGCGGGTTATTTTCCCCATTCCTGATCAGCAGATTCGTTTGAATCCTAACCTGGTGCAAAACCCCAGCTATTAAGGATCTGACAAAAAAAGTCCTGGTTAATCACCAGGACTTTTTTTATTAAGCGGCTTATATACTATCAATTCGAATTACCACTTCTGGCGTCATTTTATCACTCTGCAGCCACGCTAGTATTCTGGACGCAGCTTCAGCTGGCTTCACTAGATGGCCACCTTCGTGCAATTCGATAAATTTATCTGTCTCACTAAAGTGTTGCGTTTCAGCTGAGCGGATGTGCTCCTGCATAGCCGTGTCGAGCACACCGGGCGAGAGGCTACGGATGCGGACACCGGTACCGCGGATATCCTGCTCTTTCTGGACTGTACGGGAAAGGGCATCGAGGGCAGCTTTGGAGGCTGAGTAGGCCGCCCAGCCATCTACGGGCCGTTGGGCGGCTCCGCTGCTGATGTTGAGAACGGTACGGGATGCTGATATGCCGGAATACGTGCGCAGGAAAGTGTTCATGAGCATGGCCGGCGCTATTAGGTTCACGTCGAACACAAATTCGAAGTGCTCGTTCGGCTGTTCTCCCATATAGCCTATTTCACCTAACACGCCTGCGTTATTGATAAGGGTGAGGCTGCTAGCTTCAGGAAATGGGGGAAATACCTTATGCAGGTTGTTCTGCACGGCCAGCATATCAGACAAATCGAGGGGTTGATGCTGGTAGCGGGGATGCTCAATGGTAGTGTGGCGGGATACGCCTAGCACAAACGTGTCCGGCTGTTGCAGCAGCGTTTCGGCAAGGGCCTTGCCCAGCCCACGGCTGGCTCCGGTGATGATGTAGTAATGCATAGTATGGTGAGTAGGAAAGGGGTATTCAGCCATACGGTAAAACAAAAAAAGAGGCAGTATTACTGCCTCTTTTACCGGTAATCTGCTTCCTGGCGCAGTGCGCTGGCAATGCGCTATAGGATATACTGACTTAGGTCGCGGTTGCGCACCATGTCGTGGAGGCGCTCTTCCACTAGTTCCCGGGTGATGACGATGTGTGCATTGGCCCCAATAACGTCGGGTACATCAAAGAGAATATCATTAAGCAGACGGCTCATGACGGTATGCAGACGACGGGCTCCGATATTCTCTACCTCACTGTTGACCTCAAACGCAATTTCAGCCAGACGCTCCAAAGCATTATCATCGAAAGAAAGCTTCACGTTTTCAGCCTGTAATAAGGCTTCGTATTGCTTGGTAAGGGCGTTTTTGGGGTCCTTTAAAATGCGGTAGAAGTCGTGCTTACTGAGGCTCTGCAACTCTACTCGAATGGGGAAGCGGCCCTGCAACTCCGGAATCAAATCGGAGGGCTTGGCCACGTGGAAAGCCCCGGCGGCAATAAACAGGATGTGGTCGGTGTGGATAACGCCGTACTTGGTGCTCACAGCAGAGCCCTCCACAATGGGCAGCAAGTCGCGCTGCACGCCTTCCCGGCTTACGTCGGGGCCGCCCCCACCCTTCCCGCTCCGGCTGGCTACCTTGTCAATTTCGTCGATGAAGATGATACCGGCGTTTTCGGCCTGGCGGATAGCTTCGTCCTTCACCTCATCCATATCGATGAGTTTAGCGGCTTCCTCATCCAGGAGAATCTTGCGGGCTTCGGCCACAGTTACCTTGCGCTTGCGGGTTTTCTTGGGCAGCATAGAACCCAGCATGTCCTGAATGCCGGCCATGCTGGCCTCATCGATGCCGCCAGGGCCACCTACCACCCCAATACCGGGGCCGCTGTTCTGCTGCACCCGAATATCGATTTTGCGCTCATCCAACTCCCCATTCCGAATCTTCTCCCGAAAACGCTCCCGGGTCCGCTCGTTGAGCTCCTGGTCAGAATCGGGCGCGGCATCACCGGCGGCGGGCAGGGGGAAGCCTACCGTAGGCTTGGGGGCCGCCGCGGGGCCAGCCGTTACGGGCGGAATCAGAATGTCCAGAATGATATCCTCCACTACCTGCGCAGCCTGCACTTTTACCTCCTCCTTGCGGCGCTGCTTCACCATATTTACCGACTGCTCCACCAGGTCGCGCACCATACTCTCCACGTCGCGGCCCACGTAGCCCACTTCGGTGAATTTGGAAGCCTCCACTTTGGTGAATGGAGCCCCGGCAATGCTGGCCAGACGGCGAGCAATTTCAGTCTTGCCCACGCCCGTGGAGCCAATCATGAGGATGTTGTTGGGCACGATTTCGGGCTGCATTTCCTGGGAAGCATGCAGGCGGCGCCAACGGTTGCGCAGGGCAATAGCCACGTGGCGCTTGGCGTCATGTTGGCCGATGATGTACTTATCAAGTTCAGCCACAATCTGGGCCGGGGTCAGGAACTCAGCGGAGTCAAGCATAGAAAAAATCAGGTAAGCCACCTAGTCGGCATGACGAACAGATAGTACCGTAGCGGTTAACGAAAGGTTTAGCGCCATTTCGGGCGGGCAAGCGCTACTGCGGCTGCTTTTTAAATAGGGAATCGAGGTTGCGGGCAATGGTGAAGTAGTTAGCTCCCCCCGAAGCATGGTAGCCCGCGTGCGTATAATCCAGCTGAAACTGACTGATACGCAGCATCACACCGAAGGAAAAACCTGCACCACCCGCCGTATTTTCCAGGCGTAATTCCCGGCGCTGCAGGTGATTGTAGCCTACCCGCACGTTCAGGTTCTTGCTCAACAGCAACTCCCCCCCTACCACAAAATGACGGGCAATTTTGTCACCGAGCGTTTTCTTGGGCTTGATTTCCTCGCCATTTTCATCCAGCTGCCCGCGCTGGTTGGGGTCGAGGTAGACGATATCCAACTGCTGCAGATGATGGGCCGTGAAAGAAAAACGGAATGGTAGGTGCTCGGGCTTGAAGGAAGTACCCAGCTGTACATCCAGCGGCATAGGCTCCCGGTCGGCCCCGTCGTAGGGCTTAAGCTGAATGCCCGCATTGCGCACCACTAAGCCCACCGTAAAATCCTGCTCGGGGTGCTTAAATAGTCCCCCCACATCAGCTAAGGCCGCGTAGGAATGGTTACCGGCAATGCCCGAGCCCGCCAGCTTCAGGGTGCCGCCGAGCGTAAAGGCGCCGGTGGTATAGGAGTCGGCAATACTCAGGGCGTACTCATTCACCGAAAATTCTCCCAAATAATTACCAGCGGCATCGTACTGTTTGTTGTCACCGTAATTGAGGTAGGTGAGCCCCACGCCAAAGCGACCCGCCTTCTGCGTGTTGAACACGTAAGCGGCCGTGCTTTGCTTGATGTCGGCCAGGTAATCGACGTAGCCCAAGGCCAGACGGCCATCCATTTCCTCGTTCAGCAGGGCGGGGTTGCCATACAGCATAGTGCCATCCGCGTCGCGGGCCGAAACGTTCACGCCGCCCAAACCAGCCATTTTGGCGCTGGTAGGCAGGTTGAGAAACGACATAGCCTGCTGACCACCAATCTGGGCCTGAGCCGCCGGGGCAGCCGCCAGCATAGCCAACGAGGAAACAGCAAGAAGAACGGCGCGGCGTAGGGGTAGCATCATCAGCAACGAAGATAAACGCGGATTGTGCGGATTACTCAGATTTCACAGATTTTGGATACGCCAAGGTTGCAAGCAATGTACTTACCCCTCTACCCTTGACCAGTTAGCCAGCCCTAGTCGGGGCCACTGAATTTAGTGAACGAGCCCACGGCTGAAAATTATATCCAGAATCAGCGAAATCTGAGTAATCCGCACAATCCGCGTTTTCAGCTAACCTCTACACTAGGCCCGGCGGGCAGCGGCGCTTCGTCGCGCACTACTAGCTTAATGGGGTGGGCTACCTTCTCCTCCAGTAGCGCCACCCGTAGTACATCGTCTACCCGGTCGGCGTAGTGAATGGTGAGGTCCTTGAGGTATTCGGCCGAAATTTCGTCGATGTCCTTTTTGTTTTTCGGGCAGAGGATGATGTCGCGCACACCAGCCCGCTTAGCGGCCAGGATCTTCTCCTTGATGCCGCCCACCGGCAACACCTTGCCGCGCAGGGTGATTTCGCCGGTCATGGCCAGATGACTGCGGATTTTGCGCTGGGTGAATACCGAGGCAATGCTGGTGAAGATGGCAATACCAGCCGAAGGGCCATCCTTGGGCACAGCGCCTTCGGGGAAGTGAATGTGCAGGTCGTACTGGTCGAAGAGGCGGTAGTCGATGTCCAGTTCCTCGGCCCGGCTGCGCAGGTAGCTCAGGGCCGTTACGGCCGATTCCTTCATAACATCACCAAGCTGGCCCGAAAGGGTGAGCTTGCCCCGGCCCCGGCTGAGCAGGCTTTCAATGAACAGAATATCACCACCCACGGAGGTCCAGGCAAGTCCCGTTACCACGCCGGCCGTTTCGTTGTCCTGGTACTGGTCCCGGTCGAAGATGGCCGCCCCGAGGATGCGGCGGACGTCTTTGGGCTCCAGGGTGGCGGGGTGAGGCTCCTTCATGGCCTTGCTTTTGGCAATGTTGCGCACCACCGCGCCCAGCTTCCGCTCCAGGCTGCGCACTCCCGATTCGCGGGTGTAATCATCAATCACGCGCTGCAAAGCCCCGTTGGTGATGCCGGCATCTTTGAGTGTGAGGCCGTGCTCGTGCAGGAGCTTGGGCCAGAGGTGCTTTTTGGCAATCTGGGTTTTCTCTTCCAGGGTGTAGCCGGTCAGGTCGATGATTTCCATCCGGTCGCGCAAAGCGGGCTGAATCGTTTCCAGGGAGTTAGCCGTGGCAATGAACAGCACCCGCGAAAGGTCATATTCCACCTCCAGGAAGTTGTCGGTGAAGGTGCTGTTTTGCTCGGGGTCCAGCACTTCCAGCAGCGCCGACGATGGGTCGCCACGGAAGTCGGAGGCCAGCTTGTCGATTTCATCCAGCACAATCACCGGGTTGGAGGCGCCGGCTTTCTTGATTTGCGAGATAATACGGCCGGGCATGGCACCCACGTAAGTTTTGCGGTGCCCCCGAATTTCTGCTTCGTCGCGCACCCCACCCAGGCTCATGCGCACGTACTGGCGGCCCAGACTTTTGGCAATAGAGCGGCCCAGGCTGGTTTTGCCCACGCCGGGAGGCCCGTACAGGCATAAAATAGGCGCTTTCAGGTCGTTTTTGAGCTTGAGCACGGCCAGGTACTCGATAATACGCTCCTTCACCTTTTCCATGCCGTAGTGGTCCTGGTCAAGGATTTTCTGGGTGCGCTTCAGGTTGAAGTTATCCTTGGTATACTCGCCCCAGGGCAAGTCCAGCAGGAACTCCACGTAGTTCAGGCTCACCGGGTACTCGGCGGCCTGGGGGTTGATGCGGGTGAGTTTATCCAGCTCTTTGGCAAAGTGCTTGGCTACGGACTCGGGCCACTTCTTGCCCTTGGCGCGTTGACGCAGCTTTTCCACTTCCTGGTCCGGACCGTCGAAACCCAGCTCATCCTGCAACACTTTAATCTGCTGGCGCAGGAAATAGTCGCGCTGCTGCTGGTCGATATCGGTGTGCACTTTGGTCTGGATTTCGCGTTTGATTTCCAGCAGCTGAATCTCCTTCATCATCAGCTCCAGCAGGCGGGTGCCGCGCTCCACGCCGTCGGCCGTTTCCAGCAGCTGCTGTTTCATGCTCACCTCCACGTTGATGTTGGAAGACAGGAAGTGCGTGAGGAAGGAAGGCGACTCAATATTATCCAGGGCCACCTGGGCTTCCTGCGGAATTTCGGGGTTGAGCTTGAGCATGCGGGCCGCCGCTTCCTTCAGCGACGACACCAGTGCTTTCACTTCCTTGGAGCTTTTGGCTGGGAATACCTCCGGAATGTAGCTCACGCGGGCTGTGAGGTAAGGCGTAGTTTGCACGGCTTCCTCGATGCGGAAGCGGGACTGGCCCTGAATGATAATGGTGGTATTACCGTCGGGCAGCACCAGCAGCTTCAGGATTTTGGCCATGGTGCCCACCGGATACAGATCCTGCAGTTCCGGGTCGTCGCTCTGACCGTTCTTCTGAGCCACTACCCCCACAATTTTGTTGCCCCGGTACGCCTTGCGCACCAATCGAATGCTCTTTTTGCGCGTGACAGTTACGGGCAACACCACCCCTGGGAATAACACAGTATTGCGTACCGGCAGCAACGGCAACACCTCCGGCGACTCATCGGCCCCCAGCGGCTGGTCGGGGTCGGCGGCCACAATGGACACCATTTCGGCGGGGTCTTCAGCCATTAGTAAGGAAGAGAAAGGAGAAGAGGGCGGGGTATTACGGCTCATGGAATGAAAGACGGGCAAGACGGAAGACAGATGCCACAATGACAGGCAAACGGCTTGTAATTTAACCCGGGAGGCTAACGTAGGTATTGAAGATAGGGATTCGGCAAGCGCCGTGCCACCAACGGAGGCGGCCACATCGGCAGAGCATGAGTAAGCCGGTGAAGGTAAGCAGACGGGCGGATTACAGATGGAGGACGTCCGTAATATTCCTTATCCAACCCTTATACTCTCCCACCCTTATGCTGCTCAGCCTATAGGCTCATACCTAAAATTTCCTATTTTTGATGCTTGCCGGTTCCCACCGCTTTCGTGCCTTATTGCTGCTATGCGTTTCTTTGCCCGTTTGCTCACCTTATGCGCGGTGCTTCTTGCACTGGGCCTGCCCACTACCCTATCCGCTCAACAGAAATCAGGAGTTCCCAACGCGCAACGTAAGCTTACGGCCAAGGTAATCCGGCAGGCCCGGGCCCGTACCGATGCCACCCCGGAGTTTCCGAATATCAACCGCCTCGCCTACTTCCAGGATAAGAAGGCCATGCGCGAAATTCAGCGAGCCGAGAAGCGCAAAAACTGGACGGCCGCCCGCAACCTGCTGGAAGCCTACGTGGGCCAGTTCGGCATCGAAAACTTCTATAAGGACAACGTGTTGCTCTGGCACCTGGGCCAGCTCTGGGATAAAGCCGGCAATGAGGACCGCGCCAAAGCCTACTACCGCCTCGCCCTCAAGCACCGCCGCCAGTCGCTCACCAAAGTGCAGCGCTACTATGACTCCCTGGAGCAAAAGGAAACGGAGCTGTACGTACCCCTGAAAACGTACTACGATATTGTGGAGTACCGGAAGAACATCGCCACCTTCCGGCCGCCCAAGGGCGTGTACACCACTATGGGCGAGGCCATCAACTCCCAGCGTGAGGACTACGGCCCTACCCTCAGCGCCGACGCCGACCTGCTGATATTCTCCTCTAAGCGCAAAATGCGCGGCCTGCACAGCGTCATTGACGAGGATTTGTACACGGCCCGCCGCGAAAACGGCGTGTGGGCACCCGCTGAGCCCCTGCCCAAGCCTATCAACTCCTCCTACAACGAGGGTTCGGCCTGCATCAGCAAGGATGGCACCACCCTGTACTTTGCCCGCTGCGAGTGTCCTACCTGCCACGGCAACTGCGACCTGTATACGGCTACGCTCAAGGACGGCAAATGGTCGATGCCTAAAAGCCTGGGGGCCAACGTTAACTCCACCGCCTGGGATTCGCAGCCTACTCTGTCGCCGGGCGAGGATACGCTGTATTTTGCTTCTGACCGCCTGGGCGGCTTCGGGTTGTCGGATATCTGGTACACAGTAAAGCAGAAGAACGGGCAGTGGAGCAAAGCGCAGAATATGGGCCCGGTGGTAAACACCCGCGAGAGTGAGGTGAGCCCTTTTTACCACCCGCTCTACCACGTGCTGTATTTCAGTTCCCGCGGGCAGCTGCTCAATTTCGGCGACTTTGATATTTATAAAACCTACCGGGTGCGGGGCCGCTGGCAGGAGCCCATCAACATTGGGCCCTTGGTGAATGGCAAGGGCTCGGAGTACTACTTCACCATCGACTCCGACTCCAAGAGCCTGTACTATGCGCGCTCTGAGGCCCAGGACATGAAAAACCTGGACCTCTACTCCTTCCCCTTGCCCATGGAGGCCCAGCCGCTGGCTACCACCCACGTAGAGGGCTCCCTCATTGACTCGGTGAGCCAAAAGCCGCTTAACGGCATTGTGAGCATCATTGATACCGACAATGGCATTGAAGTAGCCAGCAAATACCTGCGGGATGATGGGTCATTCGACTTTGATTTGATTGAAGGCTCGCACTACGTAATGCTGATTCAGAGCCCGGATTTCTTCAGTGTGGAGAAGAAGTTTGCCCTGGAAGGCGACACGGTGATGAAGCTCATGACCAATTCCATCGACTACAA
The DNA here is from genome assembly GCF_040547285.1 of Hymenobacter sp. UYP22. NCBI lineage: Bacteria > Pseudomonadati > Bacteroidota > Cytophagia > Cytophagales > Hymenobacteraceae > Hymenobacter > Hymenobacter sp. UYP22. The sequence continues at coordinate 180,113 of NZ_JBEPPK010000004.1, forward strand.
GCTTCCGCTGATTTTTAAGAATATCGAGTTCGACCAGGATAAGTCGCACATCCGAGCCAGTATGCACCCGGTTCTGGACCGCATTGCCGTATTCATGGTGGACCACCCCACGTTCCGGCTTAGCATCACGGGCCACACCGACGGCAAAGGCGACCCGGACTTCAATGAGCGGCTGTCCCAGGAGCGGGCCCAGTCCATTAGGCGCTACATTGAGCAGAAGGGCAAGCTCACGGCCAACCGCATCGATAGTTTCGGCTACGGCTCCTCCCGCCCGCTCAAGGATGAGGTGACCGAGGAGGACGCCAAAACCAACCGCCGCGTAGAGTTCCGCCTCATCCGCCCCGACGGTGACAAGGACACCGAGTTTAAAGCCGACCCTGTTCAGCCTGACAAGCCTGCACCCAAGCCCGCTGCCGGTGATAAGGATGGGAAATTGGATTGGTAGCATAGCTTGTTACTGCGAGGCCAAAGAACCGCCCCCCTTTTCCCGGCTATATAACCTAAAAAGCCCCTGTCGGCCGTGTTGGCGACAGGGGCTTTTGCATATAGTGACTAAGTAGCTCCCATCATGCCGTTGAAGGGCATCGTTCGGTTTTTGCGTTACCAGCAAATGCGAAGTGTCACGTCGCTACAATGTGGCGGCTTTCCCAGCAGCTACCGCTCTACCACTTCAACTGCTGCTGCGTCTCCCCGTCGCGGAAGAGCAGGCTTTGCTTCTGGCCCTTGGCTTCCAGGTTAACGATGTTCATCTGGTCGGGAAAGGTGGCCAGCAAGAGTTGGTGGCGCAGGGTAATGCCGGTAGCCTTAGCCGACAGCGGGGCGGTGAAGTAGAGCCAGTACGCGTCTTTTTCCTTCTGCAAACCTACCAGCGTGAGAGGCAACGCAGCCTCATTGGGGCGGGTGCTGAATTGCACCGAGCGGCGCAGCAAATCGGCCAGCAGCGGATTCAGCTGGGCCCGCGTGAGCTGGTCGGTGCGCACGGGACGGGGCTTACCGGCGGATAACTCCTGTTCCAAATCATCAGTGAAGATTTTGAGGGCCATTTCCAGCCGCTGCTTCTCCGGGTTGAAGCGCAACTCCAAGATGCTGGCGTGATAGGCGTGGGCCCAAGCGGCCACGCTAACAGTCAGCAACACCACCAGCGGCAGCAGAAAGCGAAGGAATTTCATGGCGTACAGACTACTAAATTTAGGAGGAAGGTGCGGGCAAGAGGCCCGTGCTATCAGCAAAACCCGTTTTACATAAAAGCCGTGCCACCTTTCACGGGCAGCACGGCTTTCGATGCGGTTTTACGGGACCTTATAACGCCAGCTTCTTCAGAATTGGGTTGATGATGAGCACGAAGGCCATCAGGGCCAGAATCAGCATCATGCCCACTTTCTGCGCGTTTTCCATGAATTTATCGGAGGGCTTGCGGCCGGCAATCATTTCGTAGAGCAGAAAGATAACGTGGCCGCCATCCAAGGCCGGAATGGGCAGCAGGTTCATGAAGGCCAGCACCATGGAGAGCATACCCGTGAGGGTCCAGAACCGGTACCAGTCCCATTTGCCACCGTACTGCTGGGCAATTTCGATGGGGCCACCAATGGATTTGCGGAAGGAGGCCTCGCCCCGGAAAATCTTGGCAAACGCCTTTACCTGGGTAGTAATGACACCGAAAGCCGTTTTGGTACCTACGGGTATGGCCTCCACCAAGCCGTATTGGCGGGTCTTGACGTTGAGCAGGGACTTGGGCCGGAACCCGATTTTACCGTCGTCATCCACGGCAACTTTCAGCGTCACGGGCTGGCCGGCGCGCTTTACCTGCACGGGCACCGTTTTGCCGGCGTTGTCCTTGAGGGCCTGTTGCAGTTGGGGGAAGAACTGGGTGGTTTTGCCCGCCACGGTCAGTATCTGGTCGAGGGGCTGCAGGCCGGCGCGGTCGGCGGGGCTGCTGGGCGTTACCTCATCCACCACGAAGGGGTCGAGGGGCTGCACGAAACGCTGCTCCCCTTCATCGGCCAGGCGGTCCATGAAGTTGTTGGGCACGTTGATGTCGCGCAACTCCCCGTTGCGGTCCACGGTGTAGTAAGCGTTGTTGCCCAGAATTACCTCGGGGCTGTATACCTCACTGAAATCCTCGAACGGATTGCCGTTGATTTTCACAATCTTATCCCCCTCGCGGAAGCCGATTTGCTTGCCCAGCTCATTGGGCACAATTCCGAAACGGGCCTCCGAAGCCGGCAGGTAGCTTTCGCCGTACTTGAAGGTTATCAGCGAGAAGATGACGATGCCGGTGATGACGTTCATGATGATGCCGCCCAGCATCACAATCAAACGCTGCCAGGCCGGCTTGGAGCGGAACTCGTTGGGCTGGGGCTCAGCGGCCAGGGTTTCGGCATCCTGGGTTTCGTCGATCATGCCGTGAATGGCCACGTAGCCGCCCAATGGGAACCAGCCCAGGCCGTACTCCGTCTCCCCGATTTTCTTTTTGAACAGGGCGAAGTTCATCACCCCAGGCAGCGGAAACAGGAAATCGAAGAAGATGTAAAACTTATCGACCCGAATTTTGAAGTATTTGGCGGCGGCAAAGTGGCCAAACTCGTGCAAGCCAACTAGTATGGAAAGGCCCAGCAGCATCTGCCCGGCCATGATAAGTCCTGTCAAGGGAAGTAGGTAATGAGGTGATGAAGGGTACTAATGCCCACCGCAACAAACAACGCACCGAAGCGTAGAGTTGCCGCCCGGTTCCGCCAAGGTGTCAGACGCGGGCAGCGCAAAGCTCCCGGGCCACGCGGCGGGTTTCCTGGTCGGTCAGCACGTAGTCGTCGAGCGAGGGCGTAGCAAGGTACGAAACCCGGGCGAGGCTGGACTCCACCACGTCCGACATTTCCAGAAACCCGATTTCGTCGCGCAGGAAAGCGGCCACGGCAATTTCGTTGGCGGCATTGAGGATGCAGGCCGCGTTGCCGCCCCGTTTCAGGGCCTCAAACGCCAGCGCCAGGTTACGGAAAGCAGTAGTATCGGGCTGCTCGAAGGTAAGCTGGGGGTAATCAAGGAAGCTGAAGCGGGGGAACTGGTTGGGCAGGCGTTGCGGGTAACCTAGGGCGTACTGGATGGGCAGCTTCATATCGGGCAGGCCCAGCTGGGCTTTTAAAGAACCATCTTCGAACTGCACCAGGGAGTGGATGATGCTTTGCGGGTGCACCACCACGTCAATCTGCTCGTCGCGGAGGTTGAACAGCCACTTGGCCTCAATTACCTCCAGCCCCTTGTTCATGAGCGAGGCCGAGTCGATGGTGATTTTGGCACCCATGTCCCAGTTGGGGTGCTTGAGGGCCTGGGCCTTGGTAACCTGGGCCAGTTGCTCCCGGGTACGGCCCCGAAACGGCCCGCCCGAGGCCGTGAGGATGATTTTCTCAATGGGATTCTGCTCCTCCCCTACTAGGCACTGAAAAATAGCCGAGTGCTCCGAATCCACGGGCAGTAGCTGCACGCCGTGCTCCTGTACCAGCTTCGTGATGAGCTGGCCGGCCACCACCAGGGTTTCCTTGTTGGCCAGGGCAATATCCTTCCCGGCCCGAATGGCGGCCACCGTGGGCAGGAGCCCGGCGTAGCCTACCATAGCTGTTAGCACCACATCGGCATCGGGGCGGGCGGCTACTTCGGTGAGGGCATTGGCACCGGCCAGCACTTCGGTTTCGGGCTGGTTAGCCAGGGCCTCGCGCACCTGCGGGTACTTGGCTTCATCACCGATTACCACGGCGGCGGGCCGGAACTCCCGGGCCTGGGCAATGAGCAGCTCGGCATTCGACTGGGCCGAAAGGGCCGTAACCTGAAACCGGCCGGGCTGGGCGCGCACTACATCGAGGGCCTGGGTGCCAATGGAGCCGGTGGAGCCCAACAGGCTGACGCGTTTGGGGGTACTGGACATGAACTATAACTAGCGGAGCAAGAGAAACGGCGGAAGCTGAGCAAAAGTACGTGGAAGTTCGGCTACCGGCCGGGGCGACTGGTCCGGTCCGGCGGGCGTAGCCCGTCGGGCCGGTTGAAGCAAGCTGATGTTGCGTCGTTGTTGCGTCATCGTTCGGGTGGTAGCTTACTTCAACCGGCCCGACGGGCTGCGCCCGCCGGACCGGACCACCTGCTGGACCGTTCAGCAAACCGTTACAGCTTTTTATAGCGGCCGCGCGCGAATCAGCGTACTTTTGGGCTTTCCGCTTCTTTCCTGCTCCACCGTGACCGAACCCGCCGCTCCTTCCGCCTTCGATAAAGCCCGTACCGGCCTCTGGGCCAGCCTGCAAAAGCACCTGAGCACGGTGTACGCCGCCGAGAAAGACTTCCGGGCCGCTACCCGCTTCACCGATACCTTCCCGTTTTCGGCCGCTAGCCTGGAGCCCCAGCAACTACTCGACTACCAGCACCAGCGGGCCGTACTGCGCGACCTGTACGTGGACGAAACCACCCAGCTCGACAGCCTCGCCAAGGCTGTGCGCCAGAAAAGCTACCAAGAAGACGACAAGAAGTTGCTGTTCCTGATGATACTAGGCTACATGGATATGGCCGAAACGGTGTTTTCCCTACTCGACATCCGCCGCCCCACCAAGCAAGAGCCCGACGAGGAGTTGGACGAAGCCACCGCCCGCTTCGAACGGGTGCGCAACTTCGTGCGCCTCAATATCCGAGGCATTTCGGGGCTGCTGCCGCGGGTGTAGCTGGTGACTTAGAAGGACGTCATTTCGAGCGAAGTCGAGGAATCTCGCGTGCTGACGTCTGGATGGTATTGCAACATCAGTACGCGAGATTCCTCGGCAGGCTCGGAATGACGGGCTTACAATCTTATTGCGGCCGTTCAACGGAGAAACGCGAAATGTCGCGTCTCTACAATCGGGCAGGATAGCTATTCAATGGCTGTAATCTGCACCTGCTTGCCGTTGAACACGGCTGACTCACCAGCTCGTTTACCGGCTAAAGCTGCCGCCACGGGCGCGGCGGCCGATACGGCGAAGTAATCCTGACCGTCCACGGTGAGCTTGCCCGCGCTGATGCCGAAGTAGAACGTGCCCATACTGGTGTGCACCAACGCCCCAGGCCGCACCGTGTCGCAGGGTAGCTCGGGGTTGATGCGCTGCAGCTCGCCCTGGAGTTGCTGGGCCTGCTGGAGCTGAATAGCGTTCCGGTCCCGCTCGTTCTGGGCCATGGCGCGGCCGGTTTCGTATTTGTCGCCGGCGCTGCTCTTGGTTTCGGAGTTGGCCGATTCCTGCGCGGCCCGGATGGCAGCCTGGCAGGCATCGATGCGCTCCTGCACGTAGGCCAGGCAGAAGGCGTGGAGTTGGGGTTTTATCTGGGAAGTGACTTCCGTTGTAGTATTTGTCATTCGGGCAAAACCGTAATCCAGAAAATAACCGCCGTTGTATTTACAATACGAGAATCAAACACTTCATGCGTGTATTTACCAACATTTTTCTGTTTGGCAAACGTGTAGGTTATTGGGCTTCCCTCCAAAGAAGCGTTTTGGATGTTTTGGTTGTAGTCATCCATTGGATCCTGCCCAACGGTAATGGCTGGAAAAGCGGTTCGCAATGCTCCCGAGGTACTACCTACGCCAATGTTTTTCCGGGTTCGATAAGACGGGTGCAACGCCACTATTCCGTAGACTCGGCCTGGTATCGCCCAATTTTCAAAATACACGAAAAGAGGGATTTTGTCTTGGCTAACCAGCACACCGCGGGGCTTATCACCATCTCCATACAAGCCGTAACGCGCCATGTGCACTTTGGTAAAAGTGCAGCCCTTGTATAGTTTGCGCAACTCATCTGTTAGCATGCCTATTCGCGCCCTGTCTACCGAAACACTGGTAATAACAGGCACATCCGAAAACGGTGGTGCAGACGCAACAGCCACCGTCGATAGTAATAGGCTCAGCAGGAATGTAAACATCAACCAGAAAATGTAGGGATTACTTTCTATAAATTCATTTACCTACCGCTGCACCACATTCACCACCACCGGAAAGTGGTCGGACGGATAGAGGCCGCGCATGGAATCGGTGAGGACGGCGTAGTCCAGCACGATAAACTGCTGGCTCACGAAGATGTAGTCGATACGGTCGGTCAGTGGGGCATCGAACTTAAAGCCGGTGAAGGTGCCTACGGGGCCGTAGGGCGGCTGCTTGGTGGCGCGGAAGGCGTCACCAAGCAGCGTCTGCATCGTGTGAACTTGCTCGGTATCGGGGGTGGAGTTGAAGTCGCCGACGCAGATAACCGGGGCGGTTTTGGCAATTTCCTTAATTTTCTGCACCATCAGCCGGCCCGACTGGCGGCGGGCTTCCACGCCCTCGTGGTCGAAGTGGACACTGAAGAAGAACAACTCCTGTTTGGTGGCAAGGTCCCGGAACTTCGCCCAGCTGCAGATGCGGTTGCAGCAGGTGGCGTCCCAGCCTTTGGAGGGCTGGTTGGGTGTCTGGCTCAGCCAGAAGTCGCCGGATTGCAGCAGCTGCAAGCGGCTTTTTTTGTACACGATGGCCGAGTGCTCCCCAGCTTCCTTGCCATCGTCGCGGCCGTGACCTACGAAGCTATACTCGGGCAGTTCAGCAATATCGTTGAGCTGACCACGGAAGCCCTCCTGGGTGCCAAACACATCAAAATTGTGGTAGCGCACCAGGTTTTTCACCATCTCCTTGCGGTTGGGCCAGGCATTTACTCCATCACTGGCCACATTGAGGCGCAGATTATAAGTGGCTACCCGTAGGGGCTGACCTTGTTTTTGAGCAGCGGTGGGCTGACTCCCGAGCAGGAAACTCAGCAGAGCGAGAACAAGCAGGCGCATGGAGGAAGTAGTAGGTAGAAGGCGGGACAAATTACGGGTTCTGGCTTTCCTACGAGCCGTTTGCCAAGCCAAGCACCATAGCCGCCTGCACGGCTGCTACCCACTTTTCATCCTCTGGCTGCACCACCAGTACCCGAAAGCCGTGCCGTTCGCCTTCCAGCCGCACACCATCGGAGTCATCCACGAGCAGGTCAATATCGAAGGTAGGTGGATGCTTCGTGCATCGAGTTTGCACCGCCCTGTCGTGCCGTTGCTGGTTTACCACCCCATCTAGCTGAATACCGTGGAGCCAGAATAGTTGCCGGATGTACCACGCACTTCGGTATGATGTGGTATATACCCATACCTCCCACTTCTGCGCTCGGCAAAAGTTCACAGCCTGCACTATTCCCTGACGTAGCCCTTCTTGATCTAGCAAACGCGCTACCCACGGCCAACGAGGCTGTTCAAGTGGAAACAGGTGGTTATTGCGGATAAGCGTATTGTCGAGGTCGAAGGCGATGCGCATTCTTGGGCATGTGGATATGAAGGATTTTTGTTGTTATACAAGTTGTCATGCAGAGCTGGAGGCGAAGCATCTTGCGTGCTGACGTATACCAAGCTATTCAGACATCAGCATGCGAGATGCTTCGCCTCCGGCTCTGCATAACGGGCTCTAAGTCTACTGTCCACCCTGCCTAGTGCAAGCGGAAAAAACTGCGCCCCCAAATGCCCCCAGTAAGCTAAGCAATACACTCACTCCCACTGATATGACACTATTTATCTGATTCATGAATCAACTACCTAACAATCCCTCGGCCAGCGTCCGGTCGTTGCTGAGGCGGGGCACTTTGTTCTGGCCACCAAGCTTGCCCTGGCTTTTCATGTAGCGTTGGAATGCTCCGGGTGGTAGCGCAGTAAGCTGCAACGGGGCCAGAATGTGGCCGCGCAGCAGGTCGTCGTAGTACACATTGCGTTGGCGCAGGCCCGCGTCCAGGGCGGCGGCAAAGGCAGCGGTATTATGGGGCGGGCGGGCGAATTCCACTAACCACTGGTGGCGGGAGGGCACGGCGGGGTCGTCGCTAACCTGAGGAGCCACGGTGAATTCCACTACTTCCGCCTCGGGGTGCTGGCGCATGGCTTCGCGCAGGGTTTGCTCCACTTCTTCCCCGATTACATGCTCCCCGAAAGCGGAGAGGAAGTGCTTGATGCGGCCCGTAACCACTACCCGGAACGGATATTTACTCACGAAGCGCACCGTATCGCCGAGAGAGTAGCCCCAGAGGCCGGCGTTGCTGCTGAGCACCACCGCGTATTGGCGGTCCAGCTCCACTTCGGCCAGGGTACAGCGGGGCGGGTTCTTCTCGAAGAACCGTTCGGCCGGCACAAATTCGTAGTAGATACCCGCGTCCAGGAGCAGCAGCAGGCCGGGGTTGCCGGGCTCATCCTGGAAAGCCAAGAATCCCTCGGAGGCCGGAAACAGCTCCACGCTGTCCACGGGCCGGCCGATGGTTTCCAGCAGTTTTTTGCGGTAGGGCTCAAAGTTGACGCCCCCGTACACAAACAGGTCGAACCCCGGGAACACCTCCCCCACCGGCCGCCCGGTACGCTCCACAATCCGGTCGAAGTACATCTGCACCCAGGGCGGAATCCCCGAAATCAGCGTCATGGGCTGGTTCAGGGTTTCGTCCACAATCCGGTCAAGCTTAGTTTCCCAGTCGTCGATGATGTTGGTGGCGTAGCTGGGCAGTTGGTTGCGGCGCAGGTAGGCCGGTACGTGGTGGTTCACGATGCCCGAGAGCCGGCCGGTATGGATGCCGCCCACCGTTTCCAGCTCCGGGCTACCCGACAGAAACATCAGCTTGCCATCCAGAAACCGACTATTGCCGGTGCGGTGCACATAGTGGAGCAGGGCGTCCCGGGCCCCATTGATGTGGTTGGGAATACTGTCCTTGGTTAGCGGGATGTACTTGGCCCCGCTGGTAGTGCCGGAGGTTTTGGCCAGGTACAAAGGCTTGCCGGGCCAGAGCACGTTGGTTTCTCCCTGCTTCACCCGCTCAAACCAGGGCTTCAGCGCCTCATAGTCGCGCACGGGAATTTGCCAGGCAAAATCCTGGGCTGTACGCACGCTGCCCAAGTGGTGGGCCTGCCCGAAAGCCGTGCTGGCTCCCTTCTCTAGCAACTCGCGCAGCACCCGTTGCTGGGTGCCAATAGGGTCGTGCTGCCAGTGGGCGTACTGCCGGGCAATGTAGGCGGCCAAAGGTCGGCTGAGGGTTGATTTCAGGCCCATGGATGGCGAAGTTGTGAAAGGTGAAATTGTGAAAAGAATAACAGCATCTTCTCATCAGGCACCATTCAAAGGTACACTTCCGGCCATTTTTTGCCAGCCGGTCAAGCTCATCTTTTACCGCCCGTCTTGCGTATTGCCTTCACAACTTCACCCTTCACAACTTCACCATCTCCCATGATCAACCAACGTGGCACGGCCGTTTGGAACGGCGACATTAAAGGCAGCGGCGAAATTTCCACCCAGAGCGGCACCGTAAAAGCCCCCTACTCGGTAGGGGCGCGGTTTGAGGGCCAGAAAGGCACAAACCCCGAGGAGCTGATTGGGGCCGCCCACGCCGGCTGCTACACCATGTTCCTGAACAGCATCCTGAGCAAAGACGGCAAGCAGGTAAAGCAGCTTCACACCGAATCAAAAGTAACATTGGATACCTCCGGCGACGTGCCGAAAGTGGTCAAAATCAGCCTTACTACCGAAGGCGAAGTAGAGGGCATTTCGCAGGAAGAATTCCAGCAGTACGCCGAGAAAGCCAAGGAAAACTGCCCTATTTCGGTGCTGCTGAAGGCCGTGCCGGAGATGGAGCTGGCTTCGGCCAAGCTGAAGTAACCAGCCACATAGCTACAGAAACAGCCCCTGGAGCAACGACTCAGTCGTTGCTCCAGGGGCTGTTTCTGTAGCTATGTGGTGCGTTGATTAACCGATGCTGCGGATTACGCCTCCATCTACCCGTACAGAAGCTCCGTTGGTAGCCACGGCCAGCGGGCTGGCGAGGTAGGCTACCATGTTGGCAATTTCTTCGGGGGTGATGAAGCGCTTGAGCAAGGACGAGGGCCGGGCGTCGCGGAAGAACTCGTGCTCGGCCTCCTCCCGGGTTTTGCCGTCGCCGGCCAGCTTCTGCAGAAACTCCTCCACGCCTTCGGAGGCCGTGGGGCCGGGCAGCACCGAGTTGACGGTTACCTCAGTGCCGGCCGTGAGTTCGGCCAGGCCGCGGGCCACGGCCAGCTGGGCCGTTTTGGTGGTGCCATAGTGAATCATTTCCTGCGGAATCTGCAGGCCCGATTCGCTGGAGATGAACAGGATGCGGCCCCATTTCTTTTCCAGCATCTGCGGGAAATACTGGCGCGAGAGGCGCACCCCGCTCAGCACGTTCACTTCAAAGAAGTGCAGCCAGTCCTCGTCCGTAATGTCGGCGAAGGGTTTGGGCTCGAAGATGCCCACGTTGTTCACCAGAATATCCACCGTGGGCACTTCATTCAGCAGATACTGCACCTGCTCGGCCCGGCCAAAATCGACGGGCACGCCGCGCAGCTTGGCATTGGGGGTTTCCTGCAGAATAGCCGTTCGGGCTTCGTTGATGCGCACTTCGGTGCGGCCGGTCAGGATAACCTCGGCACCTTCGGCAGCCAGGCGGCGGGCAATGGCCAGGCCGATTCCAGCCGTGGAGCCCGTAACCAGGGCGGTTTTATTGGTGAGCTGTAAATCCATGGAAAAATAACCTGAATGGAAGGAATGAAGTTGTATAACCTCACGGCCGCTATTTTGTCTGCCAGGCTATCCATTTCGGGCCGGCTGCGTACTGCCCAGGCTGGCTACGCATAGCGGCTACCCCGTTTTCTCCAACCAATCTGCTCATGGATTTTACCTCTTCCCGCCCCGAAGACCTTTTTTTTAACGCAGCCCGCCAGGGCGACGTGGCCACCCTGCAACGCCTGCTCCAGGAGGGCGTGGACGTAAACGCCCAGGACGGACGCGGCTTCACGGCCCTCATTCTGGCCGCCTACGACAACCACCTCGACGCCACCCGCCTGCTGCTGGAAGCCGGCGCCAACCCCGACGTGCACGACGCCAGCGGCAACACCGCCCTGATGGGCGTGGCCTTCAAGGGCTACCCCGAAATTGCCCAGCTCCTCATCGACAACGGTGCCGACTTGAACGCCCGCAACGGCAACGACGGTACGGCTCTCATGTTTGCCACCCTGTTCGGCCGCCACAACATTGTGCCCCTGTTGCTGAACGCCGGCGCCGATACTTCCCTGCGCGACGTGCGCGGCCTCTCCGCCCGCGACCTGGCCATTCAGCAAGGCAATGAAACTGCTTTAGAAATATTGCCGCAGGAGTAACTGGCTCTACTGAATGCAGACCGTCATTCCGAGCGAAGCCGAGGAATCTCGCGTACTGATGTTGGGACATTACCCCTGACGTTGGCACGCGAGGCTCCTCGGCTTCGCCCGGAATGACGTGTTTCTGTATCCGCTCTGGTTACCGCTTTTCCAGGGGTAGCCAGCGTTGTTCCACCACGGCGGCAGTATTCGTGGATAGGAAGTCATTGTAGATTTGCTCGGCTGGGCCCTGGCCGAGTAACGGTGCGCCTTCCGTGGGCAGCACCAGCAGTAGCTCGTGAGCCGCAAGCCCGAGCGCGGAGCGGAGTTGGGATTCTAACGTACTGGCCTCGGTGAGGAAGGCCTCCTGCAGCTTCACAACGGTAACCCGCTGGCCTTGGTGCTCAATGTGGGCGTACACGCCGGCCGGGCCGGTGGAGAAAGTATCGGCAGTCATAGTTGAAATCAAGTGGGTGTGGCTTCGCTATACGCAAGTCGCCCGCTCGCCGCCGAGCCCTGATAGCGGATTCCTAAACGGTGTAGAGACGCATACTTCCGTCTCGTCGTTGAACAGTCGGCGTACGGTCCGGAGGATGAGAGGCAAGCATGCGTCTCTACGCCGTTCATAAGTTTCGATAGCCTTTTACGCTAGCTCACTTAGAGTTAGCGTTTCGCCGGGCTGCAGGGCGTGTATCGTCACCGCTTGATCTGGGCCCAGGTGCTGCCGCAGCTGCTCGGGCGTGCCCACCAATGAGGGGAACGTGCCGTAATGAAACGGCACCACGTGGCGCACTCCCAGCAGCCGCACGGCGTGGGCGGCCTCCAGCGGCCCCATCGTGTACCGGTCGCCGATGGGCAGCAGGGCTAGGGTGGGCTGGTGCAGTTCAGCCAGCAGGCGCATATCCCCGAACAAGGCCGTGTCGCCGGCGGCGTACAGCACCGTGCCATCCGAGAAGCGTAGGATAAAGCCGACGCCCTCGTGCTGATGGCTGGTGGTACCGTCGGGGCGGTCGACGTGGGCGGCGTGGTGGGCTACCGTCATGGTTAGGCGCACGTCCAGCACGTCAATGCTCCCGCCCACGTTCATGGCTTCGCACTGGGCGGCTGGTACCCCTTGCTCCTGCAGGTAGAAGCGCACGGGCGCGGGCGCCGCAACCTTTGCTCCAGTTTGGACCAACAAAGCCGGTAGCTCGGCGTCCATATGGTCGTCGTGGCCGTGGGTGAGCAGGATGAGGTCGGCGCGCTCGGGCTGGCGCAATTGTTCCGGTACGAAGGGGTTGTTGCTCAGCCAGGGGTCCAGCAGAATAATGCGGCTCTCGGGTGTGGTGATGCGGAAGCTGGCGTGGCCCAACAGCTGAATACGGGTGGTAGCAGGCATACAGTAGGCAATGAACAGGTGCATTTGAGGTGGGAAAGGTAGCGGCCTTTCCGTTTCTGCCCCCGTCCCAGCTATTGCTCCAACCTAGCAACACAGAGCTGATGGGCGTGGGCGAAGGAAAAGGGCGGTTGGTCGGTTTTTCTGCGGGCTTGCTGAAGTATTGGTTTTTTGGCGGGCAGGTCGGCACTGGGTTTGAATACAGGCAGACAAGAACGCACAGTTCTGATACTCACTTCCCTTCGACTTTCACCTTCATTTCAAGCACCCATGAAAAAGCAATTGTTGAGCCTCGCCCTGCTTCTCGGTCTGATTGCCTCCGCTGCCGAGCCTTCCCTGGCCGCTTCCGCCTCGTTTGGCCAGGAGCAGCGCCAGGATGACCGCCACCATAAAGACGGCCGTCAGGGCCGCAAAGGTCCGCGCCAAGACGGCCAGCGCCGCCAGCAGCGCCTTGATGCTATGGCCAAGGAGCTGGACCTGAGCAGCAAGCAGAAATCCAAAGTAGAGAAAATCTTCCGGGAGCAACAGCAGCAAATGGCCCTGCGCGGCCAGTCGGGCCAGGACCGTAGCCAGCAGCGCGACGAGTTCAAGCGCATCCACGAGAGCACCGACAAAAAGCTGAAAGATGTGCTGTCCAAGAAGCAGTACGCCCAGTTTGAAGCCAAGCGCCAGGAGCGGATGCGCCAGATGCAAAGCCGCCAGGGCGACCAGCGCCGCGGAGGTTCCGAGCGCCGCGACTTCAACGGCCGGGGCTAAGAAGTAGCTTGCTGGCTACCAAATGCAACTGCCCTGCCTGGGAAACCGGGCAGGGCAGGTATGTTGCGGCCCGGTTCGGCGGCTGCAAGCCGTCGGGCCGGTTGTCGTGAGCTGACGTTGTGGTAATGTCATGCGGCTGAATCGGACGACGACCGGCCCGACGGCTTGCAGCCGCCGGACCGGGCCGGCCTGTTGGCGCAGGCGGCGCCGGTGCAATATTTCCCGTATCAATCCGACTACTTGTACACCCGCCTCGCAGGCTGGTGATTATAGCTCGAATTGATGCGCAGATTTCTGAAAATAACCGGCCGTCTGGCCCTGGTGCTGCTGGCCGTATTAGTAGTAGCCGGCGTGGCCTTCGCCAACCTCAGCCCCGAGCTGGGCGGCAAACCCACTAAGGCCCAAAAAGCCGCCTACGCCCGCACCGGCCGCTACATGGATGGGGAGTTTCAAAACCTAGAGCCCACGGAAGTCATGACTGGCGGCAGCACGTTTTCGGTGCTCTGGCGCTTCCTGTTTACCAAAGTGCCCAACGCCGCGCCGGCGGCACCGCTGCCTACCCAACCGCTCGATTCCAGTAGCATCATCCGCAAAACGCCCGAGTTGGTGCGCGTCACGTGGTTTGGACACTCGGCCAGCTTGGTGGAAATCGGGGGCAAAAACGTCCTCCTCGACCCCATGCTGAGCGTGAAGATGGGGCCGCTGCCCCTCGTAACGCCCAAGCGCTACAACCCCAGCTTGGCCATTACCGCCGAGCAGGTCCCGGCCATTGATGCCGTGCTCATCTCCCACGACCACTACGACCACCTCGACTACCAGACCATCCGGAAGCTCAAGGACAAAGCGGCCCGCTTCTTGGTGCCGCTGGGCGTGGGGGCGCACCTGCTAGCCTGGGGCGTGGCCCCCGAAAAAATACAGGAGCTAGACTGGCAGGACTCGGTGCAGCTGCCGGGCCTCACCATCATCAGCACGCCAGCCCGACACTTCTCGGGCCGGGGCCTTACCAACCGTAACTCCACCTCTTGGAGTTCCTGGGTGCTGAAAACGCCCACTCACCGCGTGTTCTACAGCGGCGACGGAGGCTACGGCCAGCATTTCCAGCAAATCGGCCGCCAGCACGGCCCCTTTGATTTGGCCCTGATGGAGTGCGGGCAGTACGACGCCAGCTGGGCCCAAATTCATATGCTGCCCGAGCAAAGCGTGCAGGCCGCGCTGGATGTGCGGGCCCGCGCCCTGCAGCCGGTGCACTGGGGCGCTTTCACCGAAGCCCACCACGCCTGGAACGAGCCCGTGCGCCGCGCCACGGCCGCCGCGGCCCTGCACCAGCTGCCCATCACCACCCCCGAGTTGGGCCAGCCCGTTACGTTAGGCCAGCCCCTGCCGCAGCTGCGGTGGTGGGAATAAGAACGGAACGTGAGGCAATAATAAAACGGTCATGCTGAGCGAAGTCGAAGCATCTCTACCTCTGGCTAACTCCTAACGTGTGGGCGAAGCGGTAGAGATGCTTCGACTTCGCTCAGCATGACCGTTTTATTATTGCCTGAACACAAAATCGGCTCGCTGCAGCAGCGGGCCGGTTTCTGTTTCAGGCAATACCGGCTATGTCCAGCGTTTCCAGCTCGGCCGCGGAGCCGGGCAGCTGGGTGCGGCGCAGCAGCTCCGCCAGCGGCGGCGGTAGCTCGGCCAGGGTGAGGGGCTGCAGGGGGCGGGCCACCGCGTAGTAGCGGGTATCGGCGCGCTCATGCAGGCGGGTTTTGGCGAAGGAGAACAGCCCGCGCCGGGCGTAGCGGGCGGCTCCCGGGTAGGCCCCGTCCTGGGCCAAAGCCGGCGCGGCCGCCACCGCCGAATCGGTTTCCGGCCGCGTCAGGAAATACTGGTGCAGCTCCAGCAGCGCCACCTCACCCGCCGCCACCGATTCCGGCAGCACCCCACCCCCGGACGCAACGTGCACAATGTGCCCGGCCGCATCGGTGGCGAAGTAATCAATGTCGGCGTCTTCCTGGTCGATGTCGTGAATGCGCATATGATTCTAATATTTGACAATCAGCGTTATATCACCAAATAATGTCAACATTTGGATAAAACTTTTTCACTAATATTTCTTGTAGCTCCATTACTCCCTGGATATAGTTATCGTCTTTGTTGTAGTCTTTTAGTGCTTCTATTATTACGCCATAAGAAGCCCGCAGGTTAATACCTATCAATGACTTATGATTTTCAGGATTTTCAATTGATTCTTTTTCTTTTTCTATAGATATTGGCAACTGTTTATTATATGACCTTATAATCTTATTTGATCCTAATACTACACTTTCCCTATCATTTATATTTTTTTTGGTTTTAACCTGCATTATACCAAGGGTTTTGCTGTATCGAGGAAATACTTTCCTTTCAAAAAATCTTATTAAAGGTGGACGATTAAAATTTTCATACATCAGTACTGAATATATAAGAGACTCTAGTATTGGTGATGGATTAGATGACGAAATTATATCATGGTACTGTTCTTTAAACATGTTATAATATTTAGAATAATAAATATCTCTTCTTTTTTCTGATCCGGACGTTCCTACATCAATGTTATTAAAAGTACTGTAGAGATACAGAATAATGATTATCCATAACTCACCAGTCAAATTAGCAGGATCAGGCAACAAGTTATTTTTTAGAATTATAAACTTTTTATATACTATGTAGCTTATACCTATTGATATTATAGATATAATAACCTCCCTTTTTTTATCTAAGAGAAGCCATTTGTTTAAAAAAATATTAACCATAAATCTTATTAATAGATAAACAGGAGTAATAAACCATATATTTTTTACTATTTCGTCCATTCCTGCAAAATAGTATATGCTTGATACTATGATAATAAATATTACTGGACTTAATATGCGAAATATTATATTGTAAGCAGGAGAGTTATCTCGCTGTACAAACAAAGTCATGCTTATATATCCATAAGAGAGTGAGTGCGCACCTATCCAATTGGTTATCAAAAATAGAGTGATTGACAGTAATATAATATTGATGATTATTAGAAATGTTTCCATTAGTATATCAGAATCTACAGTATTCTTAAGATCAAATATTATCTATCTACTCGCCCAACTTCCCCAAAATCTCCTGGGCGGCTATGGCAATGACTGTCCCGGGGCCGTACACGCCGGCCACGCCGGCATCGTAGAGGAACTGGTAGTCCTGGGCGGGGATGACGCCACCGGCAATGACGAGGATATCCTCGCGGCCGAGCTGCTGCAGCTCCTGGAGTAGCTGCGGAATCAGGGTTTTGTGGCCGGCGGCGAGGCTGCTCACGCCCACCACGTGCACGTCGTTCTCGGCGGCCTGGCGGGCTACTTCGGCGGGCGTCTGGAACAGGGGCGCAATGTCCACATCGAAGCCCACGTCGGCGAAGCTGGTGGCAATTACCTTGGAGCCCCGGTCGTGGCCGTCCTGGCCCATTTTGGCTACCATCATGCGGGGGCGGCGGCCTTCGCGCTGGGCAAACTCATCGGCCAGCTGGCGGGCCTTGGCAAACGCCTCGTCGTAGTTCATTTCCTGGGAATACACGCCCGAAATAGCCCGAATGGTGGCCTGGTGGCGGCCGTACACTTTCTCCAGCGCATCCGAAATTTCGCCCAGCGTAGCGCGCAGGCGGGCCGCATCTACGGCCAGGGCCAGCAGGTTCTCGTTGCCGGTGCGGGCGGCTTCCGTGAGGGCATCCAGGGCCTGCTGCACGGCGGCCGTGTCGCGGGATGCTTTAATGGTGTTCAGGCGGGTGATTTGCGACTCGCGCACGGCGGCGTTGTCGATGTCGAGCACCTCAATATCGGTGGCCTCGTTTACGCGGTACTTGTTCACGCCCACCACCGTTTCCTTGCCCGAGTCGATGCGGGCCTGCTTGCGGGCCGCGGCTTCCTCGATGCGCATTTTGGGCAGGCCGGTTTCAATGGCCTTAGCCATGCCGCCCAGCTCTTCCACTTCCTGAATCAGGGCCCAGGCTTTGTCGGCCAGCTCGTGGGTGAGGGTTTCCACGTAGTAGGAGCCGCCCCAGGGGTCTACCACGCGGGTAATGTCCGTCTCGTGCTGGATGTAGAGCTGGGTGTTGCGGGCAATGCGGGCCGAGAAGTCGGTGGGCAGGGCAATGGCCTCGTCGAGGGCGTTGGTGTGCAGGCTTTGGGTGCCGCCCAGGGCCGCCGCCATGGCCTCAATGGCCGTGCGGGCCACGTTGTTGAAGGGGTCCTGCTCGGTGAGTGAGTAGCCCGAAGTCTGGCAGTGCGTGCGCAGGGCCAGGCTTTTGGGGTTCTGGGGGTTGAACTGCTGGATGAGCTTGGCCCAGAGCAAACGGCCGGCCCGCATTTTGGCAATTTCCATGAAGTGGTTCATGCCAATGGCCCAGAAAAACGACAGGCGGGGCGCGAAATCGTCAATCTTCATGCCCGCGGCCAGGCCCGCCCGCACGTATTCCAGCCCGTCGGCCAGGGTGTAGGCCAGCTCCAGGTCGGCGGTGGCCCCGGCCTCCTGCATGTGGTAGCCCGAGATGCTGATGCTGTTAAACTTGGGCATCTTCTGCGCCGTGAAGCTGAAGATATCCGCAATGATGCGCATACTCGGCTGGGGCGGGTAGATGTAGGTGTTACGCACCATGAACTCCTTCAGAATGTCGTTCTGAATGGTGCCCGCCAGCTTATCGGGGCTCACGCCCTGCTCCTCGGCCGCCACAATGTAGAAGGCCAGAATCGGCAGCACCGCCCCGTTCATGGTCATCGACACCGACATCTGATCCAGAGGAATCTGGTCGAAGAGCACTTTCATGTCCTCCACCGAGTCGATGGCCACGCCGGCCTTGCCCACGTCGCCCACCACGCGGGGGTGGTCGGAGTCGTAGCCCCGGTGCGTAGCCAGGTCAAATGCTACCGAAAGACCCTTCTGCCCGCCCGCCAGGTTGCGGCGGTAAAAGGCGTTGCTTTCCTCGGCCGTGCTGAAACCCGCGTACTGCCGAATGGTCCAGGGGTTCTGCACGTACATGGTAGCATAAGGCCCGCGCAGATACGGAGCCTGCCCGGCCCCAAAGCCCAGGTGCGTGAGGTGCTGCACATCCTGGGCCGTGTAGAACTGCTTCAGGGCAATGCCCTCGGGCGTACTGGTTTCGGTGGGCTCGGTGGTTGGCGCGGGCAGTTGGGCCGCGTCGTAAGCTATAGTAGAGAAGTCGGGCTTCATGGGTGGTGGGGTGACAGGTTACAGGTGAGAAGTAACAGGTGATAGATGTGGATAGCAGATTAGAGTTTAGGCTGTATACTTCTTATCAAGCCCGTAAGTAAGCCTGCAATACGGTCCAGGGTGGCTATTGCCTGGTCAGCTTGGGTGGATGAAATATAGCCCAGGCGTTCAGCAAGAAGCATAATTGTATCGATTTCAGTAACGGAGCCGCGAGCAATGAACAAAAAGCGTGTGAACTCAGCCGCAGAATTTCGGCCAGCTCCTTCGGCAATATTCAGCGTAACGGAAGTGGCTGCCCGGCGCAATTGAGAAGCCAGTTCGTAGCGCTCTTCTGCCGGAAAATGACGTGCCAGATCGTAAGCAAAAGGAACAAATTCGAAAGCCAACCGCCAGCATTCCAGCTTATAATGTGGCTTACTACGCCGCTCAGTTGCCATGATGTGTTACTTTTCACCTGTTACCTGTCACCCTGTTACTTTTTTCCCTGCAGACGGGCCAGCACGTCCTCAGTAGAATAGCCGTGCACGCTGAACTCCTTGAGGCCGAAAAGTTGGGTGGCTTCCTGCATGGTGGCCAGATCAGCAGTGAGCAGAGCGGGTGGGATGAAGTTGGGCTCGTCGATGGGCACGTGGCTAATGGCCCGGGCCAGGCGCCCGAATTGCTCGGGGGTGGCGTACATCAGCGTAGCTTCCTCCGGGGAAGAAAATAGCACCGACAGCGTACCCTCGGGGCGGGATTTGTGCAGCTCACCCCGGTCGGCCTCCGGCAAGGTCAGCAGAAACGATTCCAGAATGGTCTGGTTGGTGTGGGCACCCAGCAGTACCAATGCCGCCCGTTTTTTCTTTTTCTCCCGGCGCTCAAAGTGCAGGGCGGTAGCCAGCCGCAGTACCTCGGCGGGGTAAGTAGCGCGGGTGCTGTCGAAGTCCCGGCTGCGCAGCAGGCGTTTGGGGTTGTAGTCGAAGGTTTCCTGCGGGTTCTGAAATTTGTTGGTGCCCACCACTACCTGCTCGCCGGTGGCAATGCGCCGGAACTGGGCCTGGGCCGAAGCGTGCATCTCCTGGAGTACAAACCCCGTGGCGGCGGGTAGTCCACCCTGGTTCTGAATTTTCTGGAACAGCGCCCAAGCCTCCTGGGCCAGCTGGTCGGTGAGGGTTTCCACGTAGTAAGAACCGGCGGCGGGGTCCTGCACCCGGTCGAGGTAGGCTTCTTCACGCAGCAGCACCGGCAGGTTGCGGGCCAGGCGCTCGGCAAACTCATTGGGGGCGTGAAACAGGCTATCGAAGGTGCCTACGCTTACGGCATCGGCGCCGCCCATTACAGCACTCATGGCCTCGGTAGTGGTGCGCAGCAGGTTGGTGTGCGGATCGAGGGTGGTCTGGCTCCAAGTGGCAGTACTGGCGAAAATGGTGAGCTGCTGGGCAGCTTCGGCCGGCAGCCCGTAGGCGTGCAGCAGCGTGGCCCACAACCGGCGCAGGGCCCGCAGCTTGGCCATTTCGAAAAAGTAGTTGGGCCCCACCGCCACGTGCAGGTGCAGGGCCGCGGCCACGGCGGCTACCGGCAGGTCGGCGGTGGGCAGTTCGCTCAGGTAGGCGGCGGCCGTGCTCAGGGCAAAGGCAATTTGCTGGGTGGCAGTAGCGCCCCGGTTACCGTAGTAGGCCACATCCAGCCCCAGCGCCCTAAACTCGGGCCAGCTGCGGGCCGTTTGCACCGCAGTACGTAGCTCTTCCAGCTGCGCCGCCATGTTGGCAGCATGGCGGGTAATAGGGTCAGACACCAAAAAGCCGCGCGGGGCGCTACCCGCGGCGGCCAGGCGCTGCACCAAGCCGGCCGCGCCGTTGCGCACGGTATAGCCCACGTAGATATCGGCCAGGGGCAGGCGCTGCTGCAGGTGTTCCGTGTCGAAGCCCTCAGCCAGCCCCAGCACGAAATGCGCGCCGTCAGCCCCCCGTTTCAGCGCTTCGGCGGCCCGCTCTATGGCGTTATGCCCCCGCTCCAGAGTAGCCACCGAGTAAGTAGGCACGTTGCGCCAGCGGCCAGCGGACAGGGCCTGGGGAAGCGGGGCGCCCCCCAGCGCAGCCAGGGCCTCCTGGTGGTAAAACGGCTGCACCGGAAAACCATCCGGCGTGGCCCAAACCAAGGTAGCGGGGTCTTTGCCCTTCAGGTCGCGGGTAATGCGCTCCTGCCACTGGGCGGTGGACACGGCGTCAAACTCAGAAAACGAAACGGGTGCGGGGCGCGGCAAATCGGCCATACGGCAGCGGGTGGGATGGGTGGAACAAGCCCCGGCGGGGCGGGCTAAAGATACCGGATTGGCACTGTTTATTACGGAAGCAGCCCTAGCTTTGCTGACCAGCTTCAAGTAAGTAGCTGGCTTTTTTACCTTATTAGTATGCTCAAACGAATACTTCTTTCCTTGATAACCGCCGGATTGGTAACGGCGGCCCAGGCGCAAAGCGGCTTTACTCCGGGTTACGTGGTTACCACGGCCAGCGATACGCTACGGGGCGAGGTGGATGTGCGCGGCGAAGTTCAAAACAGCCTAATGTGCCGGTTCCGGCCGGCAGCCAGCACGGCTCCTACTGAGTACACCCCCGATCAATTGAAAGGCTACGGTGTGTCCTCGCCCCGGCGGCAATATGTGAGCCGGCAGTTGAGCACGGGCAAGCCCGTGTTTGCCCAATTGTTATATCCCGGCCGCCTGAGCCTGTACTCATTATCCTTGCCCGAGCAGGATATGCAGTACTACACCACCAAACCAGCCGATGCGACCCTCATTCTGCTTACCCAGCGGGATACGGTGGAAGTGGAGTATGATAACCGGCAGCAGCGGGAGGTACGGGTTAAAAAACGGTTTCCGCTGTTTCAGCCCATCCTTGTGAACCTGATGGATGGCTGCTACCCGGCACAGTCCCTGATTTCCAAAACGGCGCTCAACCGGGTTTCCCTGGTCAAGCTCTTTACCGTGTATAACACCTGCGACCAGCAGCCCGTGCGCGTCGCCGTCACCGAGGACAGCTACAAGCGAGTGCGCCCAGAAATTCTGGTGGGAGGCAGCATTGCCCGCATTACGTACGCTGGCAACCCGGCTTTTTCTTCCGATGCACATGTAGAGGTGGGAGCGGGCCTGCAATTCAATCCGGAGTTTTTCAACCCTCGCTTGTCCTTCCACCTGCAGGCCCTCTATGCGCGTACTCTGCTCAGCCAGCAGATAGTGGTAGAATCCGGCGGCATTTTTCAGGGCCAGACTTCGCGCGAGGATGTATATGCCCGGTTTCAGACGGTGCAGATACCTTTCCTGCTCCGCGCCGACCTCTCCCGGGGCACCATTCGGCCGTACTTGCAGGCCGGCCCGGTAGCAGCTCTCAACTTTGGGCGGGAATCGTACCGCAACTATTATCTGCCCAATAGTTCGGTGGCTAACCGGAATGAGTTCAGCCTGCAAACCTTCTCCTTAGGCGGAGTAGGTGCCGGCGGCGTATCGATACCGGCAGGCTCGCTGGGCCGGGTGCAACTGGAAGGCCGGCTGACGTGGCTGGGCAAACTGTCGCAGGAAAACAACATCCTGGGCGGGCATACCAAGTGGAGCGTCCTGACTGCCTTCACCTTCGGCCGTTAAGTCAGAACTTCGCCTGCATCCTTTGCTAAGCCGGCCGCTGTACTCTGAGGGAGTAGAGCGGCCGGCTTTCTGTTGGGCCTGCGGGGTAGGGATGCCCTGTATGCCAACTCCCGGCGGGCGGCTGTATCTTTGCGCTTTGCCTTCCTTCTTTTCCTGAACTCATGCAGTTTATTCGTTCCCGGGTAGCGGCGTTGGGCCTGCTGGCCACGGTAGCCCTGGCTCCCGCCTGTCAGCGTGGTGCTTACCTGCCCAAGACGCAGCTGGCCCCCGTTACGGCCCAGCCCGTTGGCAAAGCCCTGCCCGAAAATGCTCAGGCCGCCGCTACCATTGCCCCCTACCGCCAACGTGTAACCGACCAAATGACGGCCGTCATCGGCCAGGCTCCGGTGGCCCTCACCAAAAACAGCGGGGAGTCGCCGCTGTCCAATTTTGTGGCCGACATCCAACGGGTGCGCGCCAGCCGGGAGCTGGGTAAGCCCGTGGAGTTGGGCGTGATGTCGAACGGCGGACTGCGGGCCCCTATTCCGGCCGGAGCCGTGACCATGGGCTCGGTGTTTGAGCTAATGCCCTTCGAGAACGAGCTGGTGGTGCTGGATGCCTCCGGGGCCGTGGTGCAGCAGCTGTTTACCTACGCGGCCCGCATCAAAATGGCCGTTTCGGGCGCTACTTACACCGTGGCCGCCGATGGCAAGCCCCAAGACATCCTCATCAACGGGCAGCCGTTTGATGCCAGCCGTACCTACACCGTGGCCATATCCGACTATCTGGCCGGCGGCGGCGACAATATGGTGTTTTTCAAGCCCATCAAGCCCCGGGGTACCGGCGTGCTGCTGCGCTCCGCCATTGCCGAATATATCCAGGAGCAAACCAAGCAGGGCAAACCCATTGAGGCCAAAGTAGAAGGCCGGGTGAAGTTTTAATGTGAGAAATGTGCGGGGAATGAGGCAGAATGTGCAGAATGAAATTTCGCTGTCACGTCGTCGCTTAGTCCCCCATCCTATTTCCCACATTTCTCTCATTCCACCACATTCAGCACATTACCAACGTGGACCGTCGCGAATTTCTGAAATACTCCGGCCTGGGGGCCGCTTCCCTGGGCCTGCTAGGCGCCGCCGCGCTGCCGGCCGCTGCCGCCGACAAAAAGGCCGTGCGCTTGACCATTCTGCACACCAACGACATGCACTCCCGCATCGAGCCCTTCCCCGATAATGCCGCCCAGTGGGCCGGCATGGGTGGTATGGCCCGACGCGCTACGCTTATTGAGCAGATTCGGAAGCAGGAGCCCAATGTGTTGCTGCTGGATTCCGGCGACATCTGGCAGGGCACGCCCTACTTTAACTTCTTCCAGGGCGAGTTGGAGTACAAGCTCATGAGCCAGATGGCCTACGACGCCAGCACCCTCGGCAACCACGACTTCGATAACGGCCTGGAAGGCCTGCAGAAGCAACTGCCCCACGCCACTTTTCCCTTCCTGATTGCCAACTACGACTTCACGGGTACCATTCTGGCCGGCAAGTTTCAGCCGTATAAGGTGTTTGAGAAGCAGGGCGTGCGCATTGGCGTGTTTGGGCTGGGCATTGAAATGGCCGGGCTGGTAGCCGATAAAAACTTTGGCGCCACCAAGTACCTCGACCCCGTGGCCGTAGCCAAGGACATGGTTACCAAGCTGCGCGGAGCTGAGCGGTGCGACCTGGTTATCTGCCTGTCCCACCTGGGCTACAAGTACGAGAGCAGCAAACTTGACGACCGGAAGCTGGCGGCGCAGGTCAGCGGCATCGACCTGATTTTGGGTGGGCACACCCACACCTTCCTGGAGCAGCCCGAGCCCATTGCCAGCCCCAACGGCCAGGCTACGCTGGTAAACCAGGTGGGCTGGTCGGGCATCAACCTCGGCCGCCTCGACTATTCGTTTGAGCACGGCACCCGCCGGCCCACGGTGGCCGCGTCGGCCGTGGTACCCATCCGGCAGGCGTAAGGCGCAGCTACCGGGCGGTAAAACCGCGCTGGTTTGGCCGGGAAACCTGCCGAACCGGCGCGGTTTTGCGCGGATAGAGGTCGTCTTTTTTCGGGCGTTCCGTATACCGCCGGGGGGTGGCCTGCGTTAGGCTAACCCGTCTGTTAGGGAATGAGGCAAGTGGTAAAAGCGCGAAAAATCCAAGGCTTAGAAGTTTTTTTTGTCTGAGGAGTTTTCCACATTTTTGTCTCCCCCTAGAAAAAATAGCCCCCTCGGGGCCCTTGGCTGGCCCGTTATTTTTCTCACCTGCACACCCGTTGCTCCTGCCCTATCTCATTGATGCTCAAGGATTGTCGTACCGTATGGGCCAACTGTCTGCGTGTCATCAAGGCAACGATTGGTGAGCAGAGTTTCCGGACGTGGTTTCAACCCATTGTGCCGGTGCAGCTCCATAATAACATTCTGCTGATTCAGGTGCCGAGCACCTATTTCTACGAGTTTCTGGAGGAGCACTACGTAGAAGAATTGAAGCGCGCTATTCACCAGGAGCTGGGCCCCGATGGCCGCCTGGAGTACAGCATTGTGGTAGATCAGGGCAACGCTCAGCAGAAACCCCGGACGCTCAACCTGCCCACGGCCCGCAAATCGGCGGGGCCGGCGGCTTCTGCTACGCCGGCGGCCACGGCCATGGCCAGCAGCGCCATGACGGCGTCGGCCCGCAACGTGGCGGCGGCCTCGGTGGCGCCCGCTCCGGCCCCCCCCACCCTGCGTAACCCCTTCGAGGCCAGCAAAACCATTGAGCGCGACTACCTGAAGTCGCAGTTGAATACCACGTATACCTTCGAAAATTACATCGAGGGTGACTGCAACCGCCTTTCCCGCTCGGCGGGGTTGGCCGTGGCCAACAAGCCCGGTACCACCAGCTTCAATCCGCTCATGATTTACGGGGGTGTGGGCCTGGGCAAGACCCACCTGGTGCAGGCCATCGGCAACCACATCAAGGCCACCAACACCGAGAAGTTCGTGCTCTACGTGTCGGCCGAGAAGTTCACCAACCAGTTCATCGAAAGCCTGCGCTCCAACCAGGTACAGGACTTTGCCAACTTCTACCTGCTGGTGGATATCCTGATTCTGGACGACGTGCAGTTCCTCTCGGGCAAGGACAAGACCCAGGAAATGTTCTTCCACATCTTCAACCACCTGCACCAGGCGGGCAAGCAGATTGTGATGACTTCGGACCGCCCCCCGCGTGATTTGGTGGGGCTGGAAGACCGGCTACTCTCGCGCTTTAAGTGGGGCCTCACGGCCGACTTGCAGAGCCCCGACTTCGAGACGCGCATGGCCATCATCCAGAACAAGATGCAGCAGGATGGCATTGATATTCCGCCGCAGGTGGTGGAGTACCTGGCCCACTCGGTGAATACCAACGTGCGCGAGCTGGAAGGGGTGCTGATTTCCCTGGTAGCCCAAAGTAGCCTCAACCGCCGCGAAATTGACCTGGAAATGGCCAAGCAGGCGTTGCGGCACATTATTGAGGAGGTGGAGGCTGAGGTTAACCTCGACTTCATTCAGAAAACCTGCGCCGAGTACTTTGGCGTGTCTCTGGATTTGCTCAAGGCCAAAACGCGCAAGAAGGAAGTGGTAACGGCCCGGCAGGTGGCCATGTATTTCGCCAAGGAGCACACTACTCACTCGCTTAAAAGCATCGGCCACCATTTCGGGGGCCGCGACCATAGCACGGTAATTCACTCGGTGCAAACCGTTTCCGACCTGATTGACTCCGACAAGTCGTTCCGCAGCACGATTGTGGAGCTGCGCAAGAAGTTTGCGGGCAAGTAAACACGCTGCGCTTTACATGAAAAGGCCACGGGCCGCAACTGTGGTAGTTGCGGCCCGTGGCCTTTTTGGAGAGGAGGTTGATACTTACTGAGCGTCGCGCAGGGGTAAGTTATGCTTGGCGGCGAAGCTGCGCACCTGCTCACGCAGCATGCGCTTGCGCTTGGTGCCTTTTACCTGGCGCAGGCTCAGGGAGTAGTTGCCACCTTCTTTGAGCTGCACGCGCAGCTGCTGGGGTGCCAGCTCCAGACCCGCAATATTTTCGGCGGGGAATGCCTGCTTGGGCCGGAACAGGCCGTCTTTGTGTACAATGTAGGCGGGCGTGAACTCCAGGTAACTCTGGGTACCGAACACTGGTGCATTGTGCACCAGCACGTAGCCCAGGTAAATTAAGCTGAACACCAGAAATACATAGTGCAGAAAGTGCATGTCGCTGGCGCCTTCGCCCGTCACAATCAGAGACACGGTGTAGGCTATCCAGAGCAGGCCCAGGAAAAGCTGGCCCCAGAACGGGATGCGCTGCGTGTTGGCGGGTTGAAGACGGATGCGGGTAGAATCTGGATGCATAAGGGCGGGAGAGTCGCTGAGGCTCGCAAAAGTAAGTACTTATTTGTTGCGGAGGCCAAGCAGCAGCGCGGAGCTTAGCAAAGCTTAGCACCAGGGGTATTTCCCGGTGGCTACCCCACCGCGCCGCCGCCAGCCTCCCTGCTTCCTCCTACCCCAGCGCCTGCACCAGCCGCCGCCGTAGCCAGGGCCAGCGGCCTGCCCAAAAGGCCGCTTCTGTCAGCCAAGGCAGCCGGGCCAGCAGCTGCATGAGGCGGTAGCGCTGCCTTAGCTCCCGGCCTAGCCGCCGCTGCACGGCCACCTCGTACGGGAACAGCGCCGCCGCCGTGAAATCCTGAGTGGCGCAGCAGCGGCGGGCGTGCTCGGCGGCCAGCAACCCGCTGATGACGGCTTTGTCAATTCCGTGGCCCTGCATGGGGTCGATGAGGGCGGCGGCATCTCCGCAGAGCAGGGCGCGGGGGCCAGTAAGGGGCCGCCGGGAGCCCCCCAGCGGCAACCCAAACCCCTGCACCAGTCCTAGCTGGCGGGCGTTCTGAAAGCGGGCCGCTAGGTGCGGATGGGTAACCAGTAACTCGGCCAGCACCCGCTTCAAGTCTACTTTATGGCGGGCTATATCCGAGGACAGCATACCAAAACCTACATTGTAGGTGCCGTTGCCCACCGGAAATACCCAACAGTAGCCCGCCCGGTAGCGCCGCAAAAACAGGAAGTCACTGGTAGTATCCGGCGTGTCGGTTACGTCCTGGTAGTAGGCCCGCACGGCGGCGCAGTGCCGCTGCCGGTTGAGGGGGTGTGGGGCCAGCTGGCGCGCCACTACGGAGTTGGCCCCGTCGCAGCCGATTAACAGGTGGGCAGTAAGCTGAGTGCCGTTATGGAGCGTAACAGTGGCGCCGCTGGCGGTGGCCGCTACCGTTTTTACGGTGCTGCCTTCCAGTACCTCGGTGGCGGTGTGGCGGCGCACCAGGGTGAGCAGCGCCGCATCAAACTGCAACCGGGGGCTATTGAAAGCCGGAGCCTGCCAAGCTACGCTCACCTCCTGCCCCGCCGACGACACCAGGCGGCTGCACGCCACATCGGTGCGGTGCGGGGCCGTGAGGGCGCGCAGCTCCTGGGCGTACTGGGGGTTGAGGTGGGCCAGGGCCTTGAGCGTAGGGCCCGGAATGGCGTCGCCGCACACCTTGTCGCGCGGGAATTGCGCTTTGTCCAGCAGCCCCACCCGCAGGCCACTTCCTCCGAGCGCCAGGGCGCAGGCCGTGCCAGCCGGGCCGGCTCCAATAATCAGCACATCATACTCGGGCAAGCTCATGGCCGAAAGTACGCAGGGAGCGGCCTTTGCTGCACATCAAGGACGGCGCATTTCCTGGCGGCGCATGGGCATGGCATCAATGGTGGTAAAAAGCCGGGCGGGTGGCAGGGGCGTGCCAGCGCGTTGCTTCACGCCCCCGTCTTTGCCAATCAGCAGCACCGTGAAGCTGGTAGTTTTCACGCCCAATTGCTCACGCAGGTAGCGCCGGTCGGGGTCGGTGAGGTGGTCGAACAGCACTTCCCGCACCAGCAGGTCGCGGGCATTCATATCGTCCACAACGGGCCCGAGCAGTTGCTGCTGGCGGCGCAAATTGGCATCATCGGCGGTGGGGGCACAAAGCAACAATACGCGCTTCTGCCACTTGCTGGCTTTGAGCAGGGCTGCCAGGGAAGTCTGGGCCGGGCAGGTTGTGGCCAGTAGCCCCAGGCAGCCCAGTACCACGCTTATTCGGAGTAGCATAGCCAGGTTATAAGGAGTGTGTAGCCAAGGCTGGTACCGCATCCAGCCAGGCAAACAGCTGCTGGTAGGCCGTGGCCCGCACTTCCGGACCGGACAAAAATACGTCGTGCACGGCTCCGGGCAGGGGCAGGTTGGTTACCTGGGAACCCAGGCGGGGCGCCAGCCGCCGGATGTGCTCCACATCAAGTACAATATCGGCGCGCTGAAAATCCGCCTGCCAGTGCCGCCCGGTGGCCGTGCGGTCGGAGTGCAGCACCAGAACCGGCAGTGGCAGGCGCAGGCCGCGCTTTACCTGGGCCTGGCCCCGCCGGATGGCCCGCAGCCAGCCCGCATTCACCGCAAACACGTGGTTGGGTTTCCAGGCCAGGTTGTAGTCCCAGTGGCCCCGGTAGGCGCGGTGCAGGCTCTGGCCGTAGGTATCGGGGAGGCCGGCGGGCAACGGTAGCGTAGGCCATACCGCTCCCACGGCCACCGCCGCCGGCACGGTCACGTGCCGCCGCAGCCACGACTGGTGTAGCTCCAGAAATGGGCTGTTCAGCACCACCGCCCGCACCTGGGCCGGCTGGCGGTGGGCGGCATACAGGGCCGTAATTAGCCCGCCCGTGGAGTGGCCCATCAGCACTACTTCCGCAAAGCCTTCCTGGCGCAGCTGGGCCAGGGCGTCATCCAGGTCGGGGTAATACTCGCTGAGGTGGCGCACCGTGTTAGGCTGCTGGTGCGGCAGCAGGGCCCGGCCGTATTTGCGCAAATCGAGGGCGTAGAAGCCGTAGCCGTGGGCCGTGCACTCCAGGGCCAGCTCCCGCTGGAAGAAATAGTCGTTGAAACCATGCACGTACAGCACCGCCTGGCCGATGGAGGGCCTCTCCTGGCCGGACTGGCACCGGATCAGCACGGCCCGCACGGGCCCTTCGTAGTCGGCGGGCTGGGGCAGGATGAGCTGTTCGAAGCCCGCCCCCAATACATCGGGCTGGTAAGTACCGGAAAGGGATGCGGGAGTGGGAGCCATAGCCTGCCTACGCAAAACCGCGCCGCCCGATACGGCCTTTGCCGAATATAGTACCTGCTCTATACGAAACCGCTTGGCCGGCCCGTTTACCTTACTCTGGCGATTAGGTAGCTGCTTTTCTCTCCCTTGTATGCGTTTTCTATTGCTAACGGCCGCTGTGCTGCTGGTAGCGGCCGCCGCGCGCTCCTCAGTGCGCGCGCCCGAGCCCAATCTGGCCTTCCGGGCTAACCAACTGCTGTTTCCTAAGGTGCGGGTAGCCTACGCGGCCTACCATGGCGCGGCGCGGGCGCAGCTGCGCCGCAACGGCTTAGTGCCCGAGCGACTGGAGCTGTTTCTGCGGGCGTTTAAAGTGGGCCGGCGAGTGGAGGTATGGGGGCGCAACCAAGGCCAGGGGCAGTTTGTGCTGCTGCGCACGTTCCGGCTGGCCGGCACCTCCGGCACGCTGGGGCCCAAGCGCCAGGCCGGCGACGGGCAGATTCCGGAGGGATTTTACACCATCAACCGCTTTAACCCCGACAGCAAGTACTACCTCTCGCTGGGCCTCGACTACCCCAACGTCGCCGACCAGGTGCGCGCCGGTACCCTTGACCCCGGCAACGATATTTTCATCCACGGCTCCGACGAAACCATTGGCTGCCTGCCCATCACCGACGAGGGCATCCGGGAGCTGTACGTGCTGGCGGTGGAGGCACGCAGCGCCGGGCAGGCAAGTATACCGGTGCACATCTTCCCCTTTGAGCTAACGGACGAGAACCTGGCCCGGCGTATGGCTAGCCCCCACCTTGCATTTTGGCAGCAGCTGGCTCCTGGCTACCAGTTTTTCGAGCGCACCCACGAGTTGCCCACGGTAGCTATTACAGCCGCTGGCAGCTACGCTTGCGCCAACTAGTGGGGCAGTGGCACTCAGCCGCAGCATTAAAATCAACCTACTATAACGCTAGTATTCATTTATATACCTACATTATCAGCATCCATTCACCACAACCACATACCTATGAAGCTCACCTCATTTCTACTGATGACAGGCATTGCAGCGTTGCCTGTACTGAGTGGCTGCTCCGAAAAAGAAGCCGTAGTGAACAAACAGGAGGACATTAGCGCTGAGGCGCTGACGCAAATCCGGCAGTTAGGCTTTAGTACTGCCAATGTTTCGCGCGACGAGGACGGCAGCTACATTGTGGAGGGAGATATTGCCCTGTCGCCGGCTGATTTGAGTACCCACAACCCGGTGCAGCTGCTGCGCGTGGGCCAGGATGAGCAGTACCGCACTACCAACTTGGTTACCGGCCTGCCTCGGGTGGTTACCATCAGTATTTCCAGCCAGCTACCCGCTGCTTACGTAGCCGGCCTCGATGAGGCCATTGCCCGCTATAATGCCCAGGGCCTGCAGCTCACTTTCCAGCGCGTATCATCGGGGGCGGCCATTAGCATTGTGCGGGGCAACGGCAGCTACCTGGCTTCGGCGGGCTTCCCTACCAGCGCGGGGGCACCGTTCAACGAGGTGAAAGTGAATTCGCGGGCCATTGGCAACACCCCGGTTACTGCCTACTTGGCTACCATTCTGGCCCACGAGATTGGCCACTGCATTGGCTTCCGCCACACCGACTACATGGACCGGAGTTACAGCTGCGGGGGCTCAACGGCCAATGAAGGTGCCAGCACAGTGGGCGCCGTTCTGATTCCGGGCACACCCTCCAGCGCCGACCCCAGCTCCTGGATGCTGGCCTGCATTGGCTCGGGCCAGAGCCGCCCCTTCAATGCCAACGACCGGACCGCCCTAAGCTACCTGTACTAAAACGGGCGGCAGCTGCCGGCTCAACCCCGAGTCGGCCGAAGCCGTAACTTGCCAGCGCCGACGCGGAATAGCCCGCGTCGGCGCTGTTGCGTTATGCCTGATTTCCTGTTTCCCAAAACCCTCCGTGACTCCGCCGTTCTTGTACCTGTTTTCCGCGACGAGGCCGGTGAGCTGCAGGTGGTGATGGTACGCCGGGCGGCCTTCGGGGTGCACGGCGGCCAGTTGGCATTTCCGGGGGGCAAGCCCGAACCCCAAGACGCCGATTTACGGGCTACCGCCCTGCGGGAAGCGTTTGAGGAAGTGTATCTGCCGCCCACCAACGTTGCCATTCTGGCGGCCCTGCCCACCGTGCCGGTGCTTACCGGCTTCCGCATCAGCCCGTTTCTGGGCCGCATCCGGCGGCCGGCGGCGTGGCAGTGGCAAACCAGCGAGGTAGATGAAGTGCTGGAAATTCCGCTCCGTTTTCTGGCCGATGCTACTAACCACACCGAGGAAATCTGGGAGCTGCCCGGCTGGCCGGGCCCGCGCCGCATCCCGTTCTACCGGCTGGCGGGCGGGCACCCGCTCTGGGGAGCCAGCTACAACATTATTCGCCCGCTCATTCCGCGCCTGCTGGCCGGGGAGTGGGAAATATAGAAGCTCTAACGGGCAGCAGGCCGGCAATCAATCTTCTTGCCTTCTTCCAAAAATCTGGCACGAAATTGCATCCTGACTGGCACCGAATCATCTGACCTGATATGAAACGACTTTCCTTTTTGCCGCTATTACTGGCCCTGCTGCTGCCGGGGGCCGCCCTGGCCCAGCGGGAGCAATCCATTTGGCTGTTTGGACAGCAGGCCGGCCTGCAATTTCCCGAGGGCGGAGGTGCACCTACTCCCCTGCTCACCAGCAAAATGACCACTTACGAGGGTTCGGCCGTGGCCACCAATCAGCAGGGCCAGCTGCTGTTCTACACCAATGGCGAGTTTGTGTTCAACCGTCAGCACCAGGTAATGCCCAACGGCCGCAAGCTGATGGGTTCCAACTCCAGCACCCAGAGTGCCCTCATTGTGCCCGACCCCGGCAGTGGCAACGTGTTTTATGTATTTACCGTGGGCGCCCAGGGTGGCCCCAACGGCCTGCGCTACTCCGTGGTGGATATGACCCGGGAAAATGGCCTCGGCGACGTGCCCCGCCTGAACGCCCTGCTCATTTCGCCCGTGGCCGAAAAGCTGGCCGCCGTGCGCCACCAGAACGGCCGCGACGTCTGGATTGTGGCGCACCGCTGGAATTCCAACGCCTTCGTGAGCTTCCTGGTAACGGCCGACGGGGTGCAGAGCAAGCCCATTATGAGCAACGTGGGCAGCATGCACGCCGGCCCCGGCCGCAACGCCATCGGGGCCATGAAATTCTCGCCCGATGGCCGCAAGCTGGCCGTGGCTCTGTGGCGGGAGGCCAACAAGTACGAGGTGTTTGATTTCGACCGCACCACTGGCCTGGTGAAGAACGTGAAAGCCTTTGCCCCCTACCCCGAAGCCTACGGCGTGGAGTTTTCCCCCGACGGCTCCAAGCTCTACGGCTCCAGTAACGGGGAAGGCGGCGGCCAGGCCCAGGTATACCAGTTCGATTTGAAGACCGGCAAGGCCACCGTCATCGGTAAATCCTCGAACCGCAAAGTAGGCTCTTTGCAGCGCGCCCCCGACGGTAACATCTACGTGGCCCGCGAGGACAACCAGTTTCTGGGCATCATCCAGAACCCCAACTCCGAGGCCGCTAAGTACGTGGATGACGGCCTGAAACTTGGGGGCCGCCGCAGCAAGCTGGGCCTGCCCATCTTCATCACCGAGCCGGGGAAATAGATAAAGTTGTGAAATGGTGAAGTTGTGACAGGTTACCGCTGTACCAAGCCCGAGAAGAAACCAAAAGCCCCTGACGTCCGTGCTGGCGTCAGGGGCTTTTTCATAGGTCGGCGTTGCACACTGCGGCAAGGAAGGGCTGCTTGGCCCCCGACTTGCAATGACAGCTCACCACTTCACCACTACATCTACTGCGACTTGCCGCCCAGCTTAAACCGCAGAAAACCGCCAGCCACTGATAGGTAGGGGTTTTCGGAGGTGAGCAGGCCGGCCACGTCGCGGGTGCTGAGGCCGGCCTCGTAGAAGCTGGTGACGAGCGTAACGCCCAGCGGCACGCTGAAGCCGTAGCCGGCCCCGCCCGTCAGGCCGCTGCTCAGGCGCAGCCATTTGGCCGGTTTGTAGTCGATGCCGGCGCCCACAAAGGTGGAGGGCAAGTTGCCAGCCACCTGATTCAGGGGCATGGTTACATCCAGGCCCACCTCGAAATACTCACTGAGGCGTACCCCGGCCCCGGCCCGCAGCTTGGTGGGCAAGTCGGCGCGGCGGTCCTGGCTGGGCTGGTACTGAAACAGACTATCGGAGCCGGAGGCAAAGATTTCGGCGGCTTCCTTAACGAAGTTGTAGCTCTCCACCCCATTGGATTTAAGCCGCTTCAGTTTCTGGTCGTTGGCCGTGAGCAGGTTGCCGTTCCAGGTCATGTGGCCGATATCGGTAACGGCCAGGCCCAGCCGCAACGCCTTGCCCACCTCGGCGGCCACGCCCACATCAAAGCCGTGGCCCTTGCCCACGGGGCTCAGCCCGTTGCCAGTGCGCAGGTTGAAGCTGGGGTTGCTGGCCACGGTACCGTAGTCGATATCAAATACCGGCGACATGGAGGTGTAGGCCTGCAAATTGCCGGGCTGCACGCGCACATCCACAATACCCACGCCCTGCACGTAGCGGTACCCCGCCCCCGCCGACAGCTGAAACAGCGGCAAATCGAGCAGGCGCGTGCCCCAGGCCAGGTTGAACTCATTCAGCACCGAAAACTGCATTTCGGTGCCGGCCAACGCTTCCGTTACCAAAGGCACATTGCCAGCGGCAGTGGTGGTGTAAATAGGGGCATCCCGGCCCAGAAATAGGATATCCGCCGCGTTTTTATTGAGCCCCACGTGCCCGGCCGTGCGCACCCGGTTGCTGATGGCCACGCCCCCAATTACGGGCAGCTGCACGGCCAGCGCTAGGGTGGTCGCATCGGCATTGAAGTTGAGGGCATTATCGGAGTTGAAGGCCGTGGCCAGCGTCTGCTTTTCGGCGGCCGTGAGCTGCTCGTTGGGGTTGGTGATAAAGCGGCGCAGCTGCTGGCGCGTGAGCGACTGGGACGCGGCTCCGGCCCCCACCTCCCCAATGGTAAACGCCACCGTGGCCCCGCCCACCCGGCCCAGGTTGGCGGGGTTGATGCCAATGGCTTGGTAGTCGGAGGCAA
This sequence comes from Hymenobacter sp. UYP22, assembly GCF_040547285.1. Classification (NCBI taxonomy): domain Bacteria; kingdom Pseudomonadati; phylum Bacteroidota; class Cytophagia; order Cytophagales; family Hymenobacteraceae; genus Hymenobacter; species Hymenobacter sp. UYP22. The sequence continues at coordinate 214,475 of NZ_JBEPPK010000004.1, forward strand.
AGGTGGTGGCCACGCCGCCCCGGCCGGTGGCGGTAAAGTTGCTAAGCTCATTCTGAGCCAGCGCGGGGGCGGCGGCGCCCAGCACCCCAGCCGCCAGTGCGGCCACAAATCGGGAAATCATCATGGCAAGAAGTAGCGTAAGGTGTAGCTTGCGGCGGTAAGTGGCAGTCTGGTGGCTACCGGCTGCTGAAAATACCCATTTCCCGGTGTCCGGTGCAAGCTACGGGCTGGCCCCTCATTTATCAACGCTTCGTGCCCAAACGCTTTTCCCCTGCTGAATATAGTGACGGCGTGCTGGCCGGCAGCCGCGTCATGCTCAGCCGCGCCATTACGCTGGTCGAAAGCACCCTGCCCTCCGACCAGGAGTTGGCCCGGCAAGTGCTCGATGCCGTACTGCCGCACACCGGCCGCTCAGTGCGGGTGGGTATTACGGGCGTGCCGGGCGTGGGCAAAAGCACGTTTATTGAGGCCCTGGGGCTGCACTTGGTGCGCGAGCAGGGCAAGCGCCTGGCGGTACTGGCCGTGGACCCCAGCAGCCAGCGCAGCGGGGGCAGCATCCTCGGCGACAAAACCCGCATGAACGAGCTAGCCGCGCATCCGCAGGCCTTCATCCGGCCCAGCCCGGCCGGGCGCAGCCTGGGGGGCGTTACGCGCAGCACCCGCGAGGCACTGGCCTTGTGCGAGGCGGCCGGCCACGACGTGATTTTTGTGGAAACCGTGGGCGTGGGCCAGAGCGAAACCGCCGTGCATGGCATGGTGGATTTCTTCCTGCTGCTGATGCTGGCCGGGGCCGGCGACGAGCTGCAGGGCATCAAGAAGGGCATTATGGAAATGGCCGACGCCGTGACCATCACCAAGGCTGACGGCGGCAACGAGCAGGCCGCCCGCCGGGCCCGGGCCGAGTACCAGAACGCTTTGCACCTATTCCCGCTGGCGGCCTCCCAGTGGAGCCCGGTGGTTACCACCTCCTCGGCCCTCACGGGGGCGGGCGTGCCCGAGGTGTGGCAGGTAGTGGAGCAGTACGTGCAGCACGCCCACGGCAACGGCTACTTCCAGCAGCGCCGCCAGGAGCAAAACCTGCACTGGCTCCACGAAACCATTCGGGAAACCTTGGAAACCCGCTTTTACGCCCGCCCCGAGGTAGCCGCCCACCTCCCGGAGCTGCGCCGACAGGTAATGGGCGGTAGCAAATCGGCCTTCGGGGCGGCAGAGGAGCTGTTGGGGTTGTAGTGCGAAGCCGTGGTGTTGCGTCTGGTTTCAGCGGGGTAAGCTATCCGCAACCTTTCAATGCCAAACCAGGCAACGGCCTAGTGCTACTGCGGAACTTCTAGTATTAGCACCAGCGCGTTGTTGCTCAGGGCTTCCAGCTCGGCTTCCCTTACTTGCCACAGCGCCAGCCCATCTTGGGCGTGCAGCAGCCGGCCTTCCACCTCAAAAGCACCGGCCAGCACGTAGGCAAAAAACAGAGCCTGCTCACTGCCGGAGCGGTATACCTCTTCTTGCCGGCCCACAAACCGGCCCAGACTCAGGCCGAATGGCCAGGGGCCGGCCGGGCGAAGGAGTTCGGCCAGTCCATTTTCCAGTTGAGCAAAGGTGTAGCTGCTGATGGTGGCCGGCGTTGGCTGTGCCAGGGGCTCAGCGGCTACCCACAGGTGCAGAAAGCGCACTGCCTCCGCCGCGTAGGGGTTGCGCAACCTCAGCACCTCCCCCTCCGGCAGGGTGGCTACCCACACCTGCTCCACCTGCACCAGCGCTGGTTTGCCATCAGCCGCGCAGTTGACCTCGCCGGTTAAGGGCAGCACCACGCAATAGGCCGCCTGGGCGGCGGGCAGCGTCAGGTGCTGGCCGCCGTGCAGGGTTTCCTCATTGCAGGCCAGCAGCCGCCCAAGGGGCTGGCGCTGCGCATCCTGGTAGGGGCCAAAGGAAAACACGCTGGTTCGGCTCGACTGCGGAGTAGCCAGCGTCCCGTGCTGGTCGGCCAGGAAGATGCGGCCGGGCGAGAGTTGACTCATGAGGCAAGGGCCGTTTGGATGGAATATACGCTTAGGTAAGGCTGCAGCGCCACCAGGTGCGTCAGCAGCTCCCCATTTTCGGGTAGGGCCGCCGCCTCCGATACCAGCAGCAGGCTGTTGATGGTGTCGTGCCAGGTGAGTGGGTCGGAAAAGAAGTTGATGGCTACCTGATGGCGGCTTTTATCCTGAAAGTCGGAGTTGATAATTTCAAACTGAAACCGGCTAAACCCCAGGAAATGGCGGCCCAGGTTATTTACCACGTCGGGTATCAGCCCGCCCAGCTGGGGCAGGTAGCCCCGGGCCACGGCACTTACCAGAAACGGCAGCTGGCTGGCTCCCGGCGCGTGGTGCAGCAGCTCGGCGTAAGTGCGGTAGCGACCCTGGGGGTTGTACACCTGGGCCTGCAGACGAAGCTCGGCATAGGTATCCTCAAACACCAGCTTGTCCCAGGGGCGTTGGGAGGTGGTATCTATAATTTTGCGGTAGCACAGGGTGATAATACGCTCAGCCATACTCAGGATTTCGAGGCAATAAGAAAACCGCGCCGAAGCTGCTCACCCCCGCGCGGTTTCTGTGTATATAGGGCACTTGCGCAGGCGCTTAAGCCGGCACCGCAAACATAATATTCAGCTGGAAGCCCGCCGACGTGCTACCCGTTACGGTGGCCAACTCCTGGGTTACCCCGTCGCTGAACACGTTGTCCTGGGCATTGCTGGTATAGCCGCTCAACCCTTTCTTGTACCCGTTTACGGCCGCAACAGCTGTGCCCATACCCTCGGGAAAGGCAATTTGGGTGACTTTGAGCGAGGTGCCGGTGGCTGAATATACGTGCACGTGAATGTGGGTGGCGCGGCCCGAGTACCAGCCGGGAAAAATGGAAGTAAACTTTACCTGCCCGCTGGCATCGGTGGTTTGGCGGCCCCGCAGGAAGTGCACGGCCTGGTAGTTGGTGCTCTGCATACCCGTACCGCCGTACTCGGAATAGTTGCCCTCGGCGTCGCAGTGCCAGATGTCCACTAAGGCCCCAGCCAGGGCGGCGCAGCTGTTGTTGCTGTTGGTAATAGTGATGGTGGCCGTCAGGGCGTAGCCCGCGCGGCCGTCCGTAATGTCGGAGCGCACGTACGACGAGGGCACTTTGGTGGGGAAAGGCCCTTCGGTTTCGGTGGGAGCTACGGCGCAACTCCCCGATGAGGAGCCCCCGCCCGAGGTGGTACCACCGGTGCTGGGCGCGGCGGCATCCGAGTCGGCTTTGCTGCAGGCCGCCAGCACCGCCGGGGCCGAAACAGCGCCCACAAACAGGCTCTTCAAAAAGTTCTTGCGTTCCATAAGGCAGTACGGGTTAAATGATTGGCTGAATTCCTAGCTGAATTTGCCGCTCAACTTCCCCGCTGCCAATTCTAATCGACAGATACGCCGTAATTACCGATGGCTAGGCGAAATAGCTGGACTGTAACGGCGGCCCAAGTTCTGCGGCCCTGCCTGCCACTGCTAGCTCTACAGACAAGTAAGCCCCCGGCGCTACGGCCGGGGGCTTACTTGTCGGCTGAGGGCAGCCGGCTCAAGCCAGTGCCGGTTAAGTTTGGTTACGCCTTGGCCCGGCGCTTCAGCATCAGGTAATCCAGGTAGTACAGGATTTTGATGCTCAGGTTGTTGTTGTGGGGCGTGTTGATGGTGTTGCTCAGGTTGTCGAAGTAGAGCGGGGTGGCTTCGTTGGCTTCCAGGAAGGAGGAGCTGGCGTTTTTCCAGACGATGCTCACCTGGGAGCCGGGCGCAAACCACCAGGCGTATACCGCATCCACGTTGAAGGCGTTGAAGGTATTGTCGCGGTTGCGGCGGTAGGCTACGGGCTGCTCCTGGCCGTTTTTGCCCAGGCGCGCAAACTCGCTGTAGTTCACGGTGCTGGTGTAGTGGCGCGCCCGCACCGTCAAGGACATGCGGTTGTTAAACGTGTAGCCCCCCGACAGTGTGTTGGTCACCGTGAGCACGCGGCGCACGCCCAGCAGCACGTCGCCGGGGTGGTCGTCGCGGAAGCGGGCGTCGTCGGGCAGGCTGCCATCCAGGCCGCCGTTCACGTAGCCCACCTGGTTCTGGCGCAGGTTCCAATCAAAGCTGTAGCGGAAGTTGAGCTGGTTGCTCACGCGGTAGCGGGGTGAGAGGCCCAGGCCGTAGCCCATGCGACGGGGCCGCGGAAACCGGTCGTCCTGAGCATACCACCGCACGCCAGCATTGGCATCCCAGGCCAGTTTTTTGCGGTAGTCCGTGGAGACGAAGCCGCCCACGTTGGCATTCACCGGCACCCGCACGTAGTAGTCGCCCAGCGGGTACTGGCGGGGCTCGTAGTAGTCGTGCGTGACGGGGTTGGCGTCCAGGTTCAGGCCCGTGGTCAGAAAGCTCTTGGTGAAGGTGGTGTTGAAGCCGGCCGCAATATTGGCATTCTGGTAGCGGGTGGGCTTGTAGAGCAAGGAGTGGTTCAGGCTGGCCCAGGAGTAGAAGTTGTTAACCTTCCAGAAGGGCTGGTATTTGTTGTAGCTGATGTTGGCGTACTGCGAAATATTGTTGTTGCCGAACAGAATGCCCAAATCGTTGGGGTTGTAGGTATCCGACTCAATGCCCTGCCCCAGCTGCCAGGTGAAGTTGCCGCTGATTTTGCTCAGGCCTACCTGGTACTTGTAGCCGTTCTGGTCGTCAATGCGCTCCTCCGAGCCGAACACGTTGCCGCGGCGGCGCGAGTACACCACGCGGCCATCAATGGCGTAGGCGTTCTTCTTATCGGCGAAGCGGAACAGGCCGCCCGTCACGTTGGCATCGTAGGTGCGGCCCCAGCGCGTGACGTTGGTATTGATGAGCGACACGTAGCTGTTATTTTTCAGGCTCTGATCCAGCACCATGATGCTGTAGTTGCTGAACGGCTGCGTCAGCACGTCCCGCTCCCGCCCGTCCACCGAGTCGCGCACCACGGCGTACACGTCGTTGCTGAGGGCGTTGAATACGCCTACGCCCAACCCGTTTTTGGTACGGCCCGATACTTTGGTGGCGTTGAGCAGGCGCGTCACGCCGGGGTTGCTCACCACAGCCTCGCCCGGCCGGCGCTGGCCATCGGGGCCCGTTTCGCCGGCCCGCAGCTGCCCGTTCACGTCACCGAAGCCGATGGGCGTGGCTCCCACCCGGCGGGAGTAAAACAGATTGCCCTTGTTGAACAGCTCGGTGCCCTCGGTGAAAAACTGCCGGTTTTCCTGAAACTGCACCTCGAAGGGCGAAAGGTTGAGTACCTGGTTGTCGCTCTGCACCTGCCCGAAATCGGGTACCAGGGTGGCGTCCAGGGTGAAGCTCTCATTAATGCCCCACTTCACGTCGGCCCCGCCATTAAAGCTGGTGCTGGTGTTGCGCGTGCCCTGCACATCGTAGGGGTAGTGGTTGGCGTAGGCCGATACGTAGGGCGTGAGTGAGAGGCGCAGCGGGGGCTGAATATCCTTAAGCCCTTGCAGCTCGCCCCATTGGTTTACAAACCCATCCACGGCCGGCTTCACCTCATTCCAGAAAAAGCCCTGGTTGTCGCGCTTACGCTGACGCATGAAGTTTACGCCCCAGAGCTGCTGGGCCGTTTTGCTGAAGCGGATGGCCGAGTACGGAATGCGCATTTCGCACACCCAATCGGTGCCGCGCAGGCTGGTGCGCGAGTCCCACACGGCATTCCAGTTGAAATCCTCGCCCCCGGCCGGGGAGTAGCGGGCATCGGCCTGCACGCCCCCAGTAGTCACGAAAAAGCCGTAGCCGTTGATTTTATCGTGGTAGGTATCCAGGAAAACCCCGAAAAAGTCGGTGTTGCCCATGTCGTCGCGGGCCGAAAGCTCCCGCATGATGGAGTCCTGGGACACGTCGTGCATCACGGCGCCAATGTACAGGTTGGCATCATCGTAGAGCACGCGCACCTCGGTTTTGTGCTTTTCGCGGAGGCCGGGGCTGGGGCGGTTCTGGATAAAGTCGGTGGCCAGAGGGGCCTGTTGCCAAACGGCCTCATCCAGGGCGCCATCCAGCTTCATGGCCTCGGTAATGCGCAGAGCCTGCAACTGGCGCTTGGGAGCCGGCTGAGCCGCCGTGGCGGCAGTTTCGGGGGCCGACTGAGCTTGCGCCGACCCAGTGGCAGCCCACAGGGCCACCAGCAGTAAAAGCACACGACAACGCTTCACGACGCAACGACGAGAGGAAAAGTACAACAAGCGAATCAGAAAATAGGGAGGTGGTGGGGCCCAACTGCCCGCCAGAATAGTTGGCTGGCACGTTGGTACAGAAGGTGGCTTTTTGGCCCGCTGGGGCGGAATGTTGCAATAGATGCCACTCCTACCCGAACCGTTGCCTAGGCAGGGGCATCTTTCCGATAAAAAAATCGGCCGCCGTTGCAGCGGCGGCCGATACTGGCATTATCACTCCTTACTCACTTATCGAAATCTGAATATTGTGGTGGGTGCTGCGGCCATTGGCATCGGGGGCATCCACCAGCTTGCGGTATTTCTCGGTTAGCTCAGCCGACTGCCTTTTGCCGTTTACCATCAGGCCGGCATCGTTTAGCTGAAACTGAAAGCTCTTTTCGTTGGCTCCGATGATACCGTCCTTGCGCAGTTCCGCCCGAATGTTGTCGGAGTTGAACTGGGGAGCACGCGGCGGACGCGGAGCGCGGGGCGGGGCCGGTACGCCAGCCACCGGGGGCGCGGGCGGAGCCGGAGGAGCCGGCGGCACTTCCGGCCCCCGGAAAGTAGCCGTGCTGCTGGAGGTCTGGCGGTTCAGGTTAAACGAGCCCTTGGTGAGCTTGCGGCCGGTTTGCTTTTCTACCAGTTTCAGGTACTTGTCGCGCACGGCCGCCGGCTGCTTTTTGCCGTTTACGGTGAATGAAGTGGCCGACAGATTCACCTGCACGTTGTTGGCGCTCTTGATCAGGCCATCCTTGCGCAGCTCCCGCAACAGCGCCTCCTCCGAGTCCCGGGCTTCCCGCCGACGGTCATCCGACTCATGGCGGCGCATCTCGGCCTCATTGCGGCGCATTTCGGCTTCGTGCCGGCGCATTTCAGCTTCCAGGCGACGCATCTCACTTTCGTGGCGGCGCATTTCGGCTTCGGCCCGACGGCGGGCGGCTTCGCCCTCGTTGCCGCCGTTGCGGGTGCGCCCTTCGGCATCTTCGGCCAGGTCGCGGGCCTCTTCCCGGAAGTCGTCGCGGGCATCCTGCTGCTGCTCCCGGAGGTTTTCCAGCTGCTCCTGGAGCTGTTCCCGCTGCTGCTCGTTCAGGTCCTGGTCTTCCAGGGTAGCGCGCAAAGATTTCTCGGCACCCTGCAGGGCTTGCAACCGGATTTTCAGTCCCTGGGCGCGGGCTTTCAGGGCTTGATCAACCCATACTTCGGTATTCTGCTCCAGGTTGCGGCTCCACTGCGGGTTGTTGCCAAACTGGCGGCGGGCGTCGGCGGCCACCCGCTGAGCATCAACTTTAATGCGGTTCACCTCTGCCGTACTCAGGCCCGGGCCTTGAAAGCGGAAGCTCCGGCGGAAATTGTCGTCGAAGTTGAAATTGAAGTTCTGCCCATTGGCCCATCCATTGCGGCTACCTGGCAGCTGAATAACTTCTACCTGGCTGGCTGTTTTCTTGCCTTTCGATTTACCGACCGAAGCCGTTTCTACTCGCTGCCCATCTACCAGCAGATTGGTAATTCGGCCCTTCTTGTCCTTTTCGATTACAACAGTGCCGGGGCGGTTGCGGCCAGGACCCGGCACCACTACTACCTGCTGCCGGCTACGCTTGCGCTTTTTGCCGTCGTCGTCCCCGTCATCGTCCGGGCTTGGTGCCAGGGTAGCCAATGGAGAAACCGAGGCGGCAGCCGAAGCAAGAGGAGCTGCTGCGGGCGCGTTCAGCGCGGCCAGGTCATCTTCGCCCGCTATGGGGGCCGCAGTAGGCAACGCTTCCGGGGCCAGGCCAGCCAGCATTTTGTCGGTGGCAGCACTTTTGCGCGTGGTGTCAGGCTCGTCCAGCAGGAAGGGCAGCTGTTGCAGCGCGCTGTCAGTGTTGAGGCCACTGGCCGGGTGCGGATCAGCAATGGCCACGGCCGAAGTCAGCAGCACCAAACCACCCAGCACGATGCAAGCGGCCATAAAGCCCTCCGTGAAAGTGGGCGCCGTGCGGCCCTGCACCAGCCGCCGGATGCGGCCCAACACTGAGCCATCGGGCCCCAGGGCCGACATGGCCAAGCGGGTTTCGGTGGGTTCGGGCGCGGCCGTCAGCTCGGCCAGGGCGGCCAGGGCCCGGGCTACTGTCAGAGGGTTGCCGCCCACCAGGGCCGTGGCGGCGTCGTCGCAGCAGTTTTCGCGCTCCGTGCGCAGGCAGGCATTGATGAACCACACGGCCGGATGGTAAAAAAACAGCGTTTCGGCCACCGACTGCACTAGGTTCATGAGGTAGTCGCGGCGCTGCACGTGGGCCAGCTCATGGGCCAGAATGGCCTCCAGATACGCCGTGCTCAGGCCCGTAACCGTACCCAGCGGCAGCAGAATAACGGGGCTTACGTGGCCAACTACCACCGGCACCCGCACCAGCGCCGACTCCAGCAACTGCACCGGTTGCTTTAGGCCGGCTTTATCGGCCAGGGCGGTCAGGCGCTGCTGCCACTCCTGAGCCAGGGGCTGCACCCGGTAGCGGCGCAGGCGCTGCACGTACGCCAAGCCACCCAGCAAGCGGAGCGTCATGGCCAGCAACCCCAACAGCCAGGCAGCTACCAATACCGGCAGGTTATTATCAAAGTATGTAAGCCACGCCTGCAGGCCCGTAGGCGCGGCTGGGGCAACGGCCGGGGCGGTTGAGCGTGTGGCGGGTGCGCTACCGGCAGTGGCCAGCGGCATTACCCCATCGGCGCGTACGGCGGCTTCATCTCCTACTACAAACCCAGCCACCGGGGAAGGTTCCGGCGTTGCCGTGTAGTATCTGGCAAACGTGATGGTAGCCAGCGCAAGTAATACCAGCAGGGCCACCGCCGCCGTACGGTAGCGGATTTCAGCCTGATGCCGGCGCAGCAGCAGTAGCAAGCCGGCCAGGGCCAACGCTACTACGGCTCCTTGCCAGAGAGAGTGTACTAACGTCCAGCCTAAGGCGCGTACCAGCGCAGCGGGTAGTAAGGTTTCCAGCCAGTTCATTGCGCGTCGTTGGTTGAAGGTGGAGTGGTGTCGTTCTGAATTTCAATGTCGTTGAGCAGGCGCCGAATCTGGGCCAACTCTTCCCGGGAGGTGCGGCGGTTGCCCAGCGCCTGCATCACCAGCTTCATGGCCGACCCTCCGAAGGTGGAATCCACGAACCGGTCGAGCAGCAGGCCCTGAGTTTCTTCCTCCCGCACGGCGGCCCGGTACACGTGGGTTTTGCTGTCGTCGTCGCGCAACACCAGGCCCTTATCCAGCATCAGTTGCAGCAGCTTCAGGGAAGTGGTGTAGCCCACCTCACGGCGGTTGTTCAGCTCGTCGTTCACGAAGCGGACGGTGCTGGGGCCGTGCTGCCAGAGTACCTGCAAAATTTCCAGCTCCGATTCAGTCGGCTTAGGGATGGGGGATTTACTCATGGAGACAAACTAAGAGGTACTGGAAATGACTACCGAACCGCCGCCAACCGTTGCCTACCAGTTGCCCCCTACGCGCAGGAGCAGCCAACGACACAGCTACGAATCAGTTCGTACATCAAACATATACGAAGCATATCGTAGATACAAGTTTAATCTACGATTTTTTTCGTATAATATTTCAACTACCTGAAATACAGTTCTGAAGCTAGCTTCCCACTTTACTTTCGCAGCTATGGGTGCTTGGTTGTCAGTAGCGGCAGGGAGGTGGCTCTTACCGGGCCCGGGCAGCCAAAGTCAGCTTTTCCGCTCCAGGGTTACGCGGGAGCGGAAGCAGATACCCCCAAAAGGCGGGTTATACTTCGATACGCTCACTTTCACTCCGCTGATGTGCGGAAATGCCGCCTGCACCCTGCTGATAATGCGTTGCCCCACGTGCTCCAAGAGGCGGGCCGGTATGTGCATTTCCTCAGCCACCAGTTGGTACAGCACCACGTAGTTTACCGTATTCTCCAACTCATCAGAAGTGCCGGCCTGCTGTAAATCGGTGTCGATGTACAAGTCAACGCTGTACTTATTCCCGATTTTCTGCTCTTCCTCATAGTACCCGTGGAAGGCGAAAAACTCCATGCCTTCAAGCGCAACCTGGTCCATAGAATAAGCTAAGCAAGTGAAACGAATACCGGACTATAACTCAACTGGCCCCGGTAAGCTCTGTCCGGTACAATTCCCCGACGAGGGCAGAAAGCAGCAAAGCCCACCCCGAAAGGTAGGCTTTGCGCAATTCAAACGTACTACGACTGACTTATAGCTCGTCGAAAAACGACTTCTCGCCAAGGGCCGCGCCCTGCATGCTGGGCTGGTCCGACTGGCCGGGGTGCGTGGGCGGCACCGGCTGCGGAATCTCCGGGCGGTCGGGGCCGCTGGGCCGGATATCGGGCTGGCCGGGCTGCACGTCGGGGTTGGGGGCACCGGGAATCGGGGAGCCGGGGCGCTCAATTTCGGGCTCAGGCCGCTCGGGCTGATTGGGTTCCGGCTGCTGGCCGGGGTCGGGCTGCTGGCCGGGCTTGGGGTTGTAGCCAATAGGGCGGCGCTCCGTATCGGCGGCCGAGCCAGCGTGGAAAGCGGCTCCGCCGGCTACGGCGGCCACGGAAGCAGTAGAAGAAGTGGAAACGTACATGGCGGCGTCTGGTTTGGGTGAGTCGTCGGCGGTGTGCGGACGATTCACTTTTACGCTGGCGGCCCGCGAAAGGATGGCCGAGGTAGCGGCTTTCGGCCGGTTGCGGGTTTTCTCCACTTTATCCAGCGCCTCGGAGGCCAGGTTGTGCAGGTCGCGGGTGAGGCCATCCAGCAGGTTTTCGAGCCGCTGACACTCCTGCCCCATTCCGCTTACTTCCTTCTGCATTTCGGCTACGGTGCGCTCAGCTTGCTGGTAGGCGTCATCCACCACGGCGCGGGCCTTCTGACGGGCATCGTTCAGGAGCTGCTCGGCCTGGAGCTGAGCTTCCCGGATGCGCAGCTGGGCGTCGCGCTGGGCCTGCTCCGTGATGCTGTTACCCGTGTCTTCGGCCGTTTTGAGGGTGCGGTACAGGCTGGTTTCCACCTCCCGCATCTTGCTCACCTCCTGGGTGGCGTGCTCCAGCTTAAGGCGCAGCTCCCGGTTTTCGTCGCCCATTCGCTCCCACTGCTGAGAAAGGGTTTGCAGAAACGCCTGTACTTCGTCCTTATCCAAGCCCCGGAAAGCTTTTTCAAAGGTTTTCTGCCGGATATCGAGGGCGGTGATTTTCATGAGAAGCTAGAAGACAGAAGTTAGGAGGCAGAAGCGAAATTTTACAGAAACCTGGGCGGCGTTGGAGGTACAATCAGGCCGATGAAACGGGGAGGCAAGCGCAAGCCGTGGCTTTACCGCTTTGCCTGCTACCCGCTCACTTCTTGTTGCTCACCCCCGACCACTTCCCACACGGCCAGGCTACGGTCGTCGCTACACGAAACTAGCCGTTTCCCGCTGCCCGGCCAAATTACCTTGTTTACAGAGGTGCCGTGGCCGGCGTGCCTGGCCCGATCCACCACGCGCAGCAGCTGCCAGGTTTCGGTGTCCCAGAGCTTGATGCTTTTGTCCATGCTGCAGGTGGCCAGCAGGCGGGCATCGGGCGAGAAGGCCAGGTGGTTGATGGTGAACATATGGGCCACAATGCTGCGGTGCTCCCGGTACCCAGCGGCTACGTCCCAAATGCGCAGGTGAGCGTCTCGGCCGGCCGTGAGCAAATACTGCCCATTGGGAGAGTAGGCGCAGGTGAATACTGAGTTGGTGGCGCCCTCAATAACGCGCTGCACCTGCAAAGAGTCCGCATCCAGCACCCGCACTAAGTGGTCGGAGCCGCCCACCGCCAGCTCCCCGCGCTGCTCGTGCAGGGCCAGGCAGCGCAGGCTTTTATCGGAGAGGCGCAGCAGCGTTTCCAGCGTGAAGTCGGTGGCGCGCAGCACGGCCAAGGTACCATCGGCCAGGGCCACGTACAGGCGCTGCCGTGGCTCGGAGTAGGCCACGTCGAAAATGGCTACGGGCGGCAGGGCTGTGGCGTACACCAGCACCTTGGTGGCCAAATCAATCACCTGAACTCCCTGAAAGTTGTGGCCCAGCACCAGCAGGTTGCGCCCCGGCAGGTGCAGCAGAGCGTACACCGAGTTTTCCACCCGCGCCAGCAAGTCACCATCCTGCTCGGGTGCGTCGGCGCGCCAGGCCACCACCAGCCCATCGGCCCCCGAGGAGTACACCGTATCCTGGCCCGCGTGGCCGGTGAGGGCATACACACAGTCGCGGTGGCCGGTAAGGGCGGCGAGTTTCTGAACCTGGGGACGGGAAGACAAGGGTGAAATCGTGAAGGGTGAAGTTGTGAAAGGGCGAAGATACCGCCCAACGGCTACTATGCCCGCTACTGAAGCATCCGGCCTCTGTTTTCCCTCGTACCTTTCCCATTCACACCTCCACCATTTCACAACGTCCCCACGTGCCCCTGCACTCCCTCTCCCCCATCTCGCAAACGGCCGTGCTGGGCCTCTGGCACCTAACTGAGCCGGCCGAGGAGTTGTGGCCACTACTGCCGGCGCAGGCGCATTACCTGGCCCGCTTTCCGCAGGGCCGCGACGAGCTGCGGGCCCGGCAGTGGCTGGCGGGCCGGGTGCTGGCCCACCAGCTGCTGCGGGAGCTCAGCGACGCGTCCGCCGCTCTGCACAACGACGAAAATGGCCGGCCCTACTTTCCGGAACTGCCCGCTTGCGGCGTTTCCCTATCGCACTCCGGCGAGTGGGTGGCAGCGGTGCTTTCCACGCAGGAGGCAGTTGGCATAGATATTGAAATGATCCGGCCCAAAGCTAAAAAGTTGGCTCACCGGGTTCTAGCGGAATCCGAGCTGGCCAATGCCGGCGACGATGCGGTGAAGTACTGTCTGTATTGGAGTGCCAAGGAGACGTTGTACAAGCTGCACAGCCGCCGGGGCCTGGTGTTTAAAGAGCAGTTGCTGCTCAGCCCGTTTGAGCTGCGGGAGGCAGGTGTTTTGACGGGACACCTGCTGCTCGAAAACTCCCGCAGCCAACACCAGATTCACTACTCACAGCCCAGCCCGGGCTATATCTTAACGTACACCATTGGTGAAATGGTGAGTCAGTGAAATGGTGAGTTTGATGTTTTTTCTGCGCTTACGACTCACCAATTCACAACTTCACCCTTCACAACCTTACCACTTCGCCTCTGCCATGTCTTTCCGCCGAATTTCCCTTGTTACTGCCGCTGCCCTACTGTTCTGCACGGTAGCCGTGAGCGTGGCCCGCGCCCAGGGCAGCCGCTCCGTGGCGGATTTCAACCTCCGGAACGGTGCCAACGCCGAAGTTGCGCTCAAGAGCTACGCCGGCAGCAAGGCCATTGTAGTAGTGTTCGTAAATCCGGCCTGCGCTTTCTCCAAGCTCTACCAAAACCGGCTGGCGGCGCTCAGCACTGAGTACAGCGCCAAAGGCGTGCAGTTCCTGTTTGTGAATACGCCCATCAACCTGGAAGCCAGCGCTGAAATGGGCGAGGCCGAGAAGCTGAAAGTAAAAACCATGGGAGCCGAACTGCCCCTGCTCACCGATGAAGGCCAGAAAGTAAGCATCCTGCTGGGTGCCAGCAAAACACCCGAGGCGGTGGTGCTGCAGCCCGCCGGCGACGGGTTTGCCGTACGCTACAAAGGTGCCATTGATGATAACCCGCAAGTGGAGGCCTACGTGAAAGAAAAATACCTGGAGCAGGTGCTCGACGGCCTGCTGGCCGGCCGCACCGCTACCCTGGCCGACAAGCGCGCCGCCGGCTGCCTCATCAAGAAGTTCTAGCAAGCAGAGGCAGACTATTACGCACAAAAAGCCGTCATCCTGAGCCTGGGAAAGACCTCACTACGTTGTTACGCTTATCGTTTCAACGCTATGAGGTTCTTTCCAAGCTCAGGATGATGGCTTTTTGTGCTACTCCCTACTCCTCATCCGGGGCCGCGTCGGTGTTGTCGGCTACCATTTCCACCGTGAGGATGGCGAGTAGCTGGCCAACTTCGGCGGCTTTGGCGGGTTCCTGCAGCTTCTCGAAACTGAGTTGCAGGTTACGCAGGGCCCGGCGCACGATGTCCAGGTGCGAGCAAGGCTCGAAGAACATGTCGTTGGGCGTGAGGTTGAGCTGGGCAATGTAGTGCTCAATATCCGTGCGCGACAGTACCAGGCCCCGGTTGTAGCAGTTGATATAAAACGGCTCCAGCGGCGGCTCCACGCGGTAAGTCAGTACAAACAGGTTGGGCAAATTCACCCCGAATACTGGCAGCTTGAGGCGCTGGGCCACTAGCAGGTAAATCACGCAGAGGGTCAGCGGGTTGCCCCGGCGGGTTTCCAGCACCCGGTGCAGCATGGAGTTGGCCGGGGAGTGGAAGTTCTGGGTGTTGGCGGCAAACTTATGGGTGCGAAACAGCACGTGGTTGAGCGTCTGCACCTGGTCGGCGGGGTGCATTTCGGGCTGCAGCAGCGTCCAGACCTCAAAGCGCAGCTGCTCAATGGCCCGGTTCAGCACCTGGAAATCGGCATCCGGGTACTGGTAGCTGTTGAGCAGCCACATGCCTTCCAACAGGTTTTCCCCGCCCGAGTCGCGCCACACGCGCAGACGCTGCTGCAGGCCCTCAAACTGCAAATGGTGGATCAGGTCTTCGAGGCGCTGCTGCTGCTGCGGGTCCAGGGTTTCTTCCCAGCTTTCCTCCAGAAACGGAATAATGGTTTCGCCCAGCGTCTGGATTTTCTCCTGAATCTGCGGGGCAACTTCCGGGTCGTCGAGCAGGGAGATAAGAGCTTTAATTTCTTTGTTGGTCATGGAAGCGCGGAGGGGCGGCCGAGGCCGCGCAAGGCAGAAGTAGCAAATAAACACAACCCGCGCGTTTCAACCCACGGGCGTATCAGCAAACAACAGCCAGTAAAGGCCGTTTTGTTCGTGCAGCAGGATTTTTAGCGGCCGATACCGGTTATCCTGAGCGCAATGAAGAACCTTATCACGTTGCAACGGTTTGCCCAGGCGTGATAAGGTCCTTCATTGCGCTCAGGATGACAGTTTTTCTACCAGCCCTCTACCGCAGCAGGTTGGTTTTGGCCAGCTCCAGCACTTCGTCGCCCCGCCCACTCATAATGGCTTTCAGCGCGTACAGGCTGAAACCCTTCACCTGACTGGCCTGAATGGTGGGCGGCATCGACAGCTCCGTGCGCTTCACTACGGCATCCAGCACTACCGGACCAGGATGAGCCAGCATGGCGGCAACGGCCCCGGGCAGATCCGCCGGGTCCGATACGCGGATACCCCGCACCCCGGCTGCTTCGGCCAGGGCGGCAAAGTTAGGGTTTTCCAACTCGGTGCCGTACTCCAGAATGCCGGCTGCCTTCATTTCCAGCTCCACAAATGATAGACTGGCGTTGTTGAAGATGACGATTTTAGTGGGCGTTTTCAGCTGCTTCAGCGTCAGTAGTTCTCCGAGCAGCATGGCAAAGCCCCCGTCGCCGGCCAGGGCAATTACTTGGCGGCCGGGGCAGGCCAGTTGCGCCCCTAGGGCCTGGGGCATGGCGTTGGCCATGCTGCCGTGGTTGAAGGAGCCAATGAGCCGGCGCTGCCCATTCATGCGCAGGTAGCGGGCGGCCCAAATGGTGGGCGTACCTACGTCGCAGGTGAAAATGGCGTCTTCGGCGGCTTGCTCGTTCAGGAGCCGGGCCACGTACTGCGGGTGCATGCTGGTATCCCCGGCCTCACCCGTAGCCAGCTCATCCAGGCTGTGGCGGGCTTCCCGGTAGTGCTCCAGAGACGTTGCGAGGTGGCGGCGGTCCTGCTTGTGGTTGAGAAGGGGCAGCAAGGCCTGCAAGGTGGCCGCCACGTCGCCCACCAACCCTACCTCCACCCGCGTGCGGCGGCCAATGTGCTCCCCGCGCAAATCTACCTGCACCGTGCGGGTTTCCTGGGGCAGAAACTGGGTGTAGGGAAAGTCGGTACCGAGCATCAGCAAGGCGTCAGCATCCATCAGGGCTTGGTAGCCAGAGGTAAAACCCAGCAAGCCGCTCAGGCCCACATCGTAAGGGTTGTTGCCCTCCACGTGCTCCTTGCCGCGCAGGGCGTGCACCACGGGAGCCCCGAGAGCCTCGGCCGCTTGCAGCAGCTCGGCGTGAGCCTCGGCGCAGCCAGCCCCGGCCATAATGGTTACCTTGCTAGCAGTGTTGAGCAGGTCGGCGGCGGCCCGCAAATCTTCGATGGCCGGCATCAGCTTGGCCCGGCTGCGTAGCACCGGCAGGCGGGGCTCGGGCGCTTCAGTTTCCTCGTAGTTGATGTCGCCGGGAATCACCAGTACCGCTACGCCGCGCTGCGTAAGCGCCGTTTGCACCGCCGACTCCACCATGCGTACAGCTTGGCCGGGGTTACCCAGCAACTCGCAGTAGGCGCTACACTCCTTAAAGGTAGTTTCGGGGTGGGTTTCCTGGAAGTAGCCGGTGCCAATTTCCACGCTCGGAATCTGGGCCGCAATGGCCAGCACGGGCACCCGGCTGCGGTGGCAGTCATACAGGCCGTTGATGAGGTGGGTATTGCCAGGGCCGCAGCTACCGGCGCACACGGCCAGGGAACCGGTGAGGTGGGCCTCCGCGCCGGCGGCAAACGCGCCGGCCTCCTCGTTGCGCACGTGCACCCACTCTATGCCCTCCCGCTTCCGGATTTCGTCGGTGAGGCCATTGAGTGAGTCGCCCACCACGCCGTACACGCGCCGCACGCCGGCCGCCACCAAAGTATCTACCAGTATTTCCGCTACGGTTTTCTTTGCCATCGTCTTCGGGGTTTACATCCGGAGGCTATACGGCAGCTTTCGGTTTTGCGGCACTTCCGTTACATTTCTTCTACGTGGTGTGCCCAGAAGACAAACGCCCCAACAGTGCTCAACTAGCACTGCTGGGGCGTTACATAAAAGCACAGGATACTTTTTATCGGATTCTCACTAACAATGAAACAGTTTGGAAAATAGGTTTTCATGCAGCGTGCAGCGAACCATCCCGCATGCTAAGGTTTGAATACTGCTACACATCAACAAGCGGGCTACTTTGCTGCGCCCTGCATGACGATTTAGCATACCGAGTAACTTCCTAAAAACAGCTTTAACTAAAGTTATACTGGACTACAAATCGTGCCCCGGGTGGCATATATGGTGCCGAAGATTGCCCGACATAACGCTGACGCAAGTCGTCATTCGGTGGTAGTTGCGTGAACTCCCAGCGCCTGGCGAACTGAGGTTCGGTGCAAGGCTGCCAACTCTCCACGCAGTATACAGACCGGATAATGCCTCCCTGCACTCCGGCGGCATACTGCACCAGCCCACGTCGACGGGCAGCCGCCCGCCAAGCCTTACGGGTCACGTTGTATAACTCCTCCTCGCTCATCCCCTCTTGGTACAACCGGCCTATGTTCAAGAAAATAAAATTTCCAGCAAATGCAATAGCAGGCATCTTTCTGATCTGTGTGGGCTGTGAATGGTTATAGTCCAATTAAGGTCTGAATTGTAGTTGGGTCGGTTGCCTTGCGAAGTGCTTTCTTCAGTTCGGGTTGCTCCCCTCTTTCTAATTGCTCGGTCAGCTTCAACAGCTTTTCCAGCCGCTGGGCCTGGGCAAGCTTGGCGAAGGGCGTAGTTGCTGCCTGATATTCTGTCAGCACCTGCTGATATACCTCCACGTACAACCGGGTATCAAGCTGCCGCCGATAGCCTACCGCCGCTTCGTTGCGCATCATTTCCTGCTTGTGGGCCGCCTCGTACGCCAGTGACGAAGCCTGGTGCTCCAACTCTACTTGCTGCTGCCGGGCGGCTTCAGCCTGCCTATATG
The DNA here is from genome assembly GCF_040547285.1 of Hymenobacter sp. UYP22. Lineage (NCBI taxonomy): Bacteria > Pseudomonadati > Bacteroidota > Cytophagia > Cytophagales > Hymenobacteraceae > Hymenobacter > Hymenobacter sp. UYP22. Next base: position 232,461 of record NZ_JBEPPK010000004.1, read on the forward strand.
CTTGTTCCGCTGCCTGCTGTTCCTGCTGCTGATGTTGCTGCTGCGCCGCTAACTGCTGACGTCGCGCTTCTTCGGCTATTTCCTGAGCCGTTTTTTTGTGCTCAATCAGCTGACCATTGGCATACGTATCATCGGTTGTTAGCTGCCCGTCTTCACTATACGCCAGAAAACGGCCTTGCGGAATGTCATTCACGTAGTTTTCCTCGTAACGCAACTGCCCGTTTGGGTACCAGGCCTGAAACTTTCCATCCATCAGGCCCTCCGTAAAATGACCTATTTTCTTGGGGCTGCCATCTTCGTAGTAACTCTTACTGTTTCCGTCGTTATACCGCTTATCGTTCCGATAGACATACTGCTCCGCTAGGTTACCTCCTGTATAATATAAGGCCGCCGGGCCTTCTTTCGCATCATTTTTATACGTGCACACTTCGTAGCCCTCCGCGTAGTAGAATTTCCATGTTCCCTCCCGCGAACCGTTCACATAAGCACCGGCCGACATTTTATCGTTCGGTCCTTTGTAGCGGATATATGGCCCGTTAGGAATATCGTTTCGCACCGTTATATCGTACTGAAGCTGGGGCTTGCCCTCCACGTTGAGATATTCCAACTGCCTGCCTTCCGCGTGGCCATTCCGGTAATTGCCTTTCTTCCATAGCACCCCCTGCTCATCATACTCTTTATAGTAGCCATTTTTCACTTCCAGCTTATTTGCTGTGCGGATGAACTGATACTCCTCGTGTAGGTGCTGACGATTGTAGTCGTAATACGTGCGTTTAACATACACTTGCTGCGCGAAACTGCTGGAAAACTGGCCGAACAGCAGCACCATTAGCATAAGGCGACAGGTAATTGAAAAGGTCATGAGCTTGCAGGAAAGAATTAAAATGCTCCCTTGAATGACCACCACAGCAACCGCATCGGTAGCCACAGCAGTTTGAAAGGCAAGGCCCATAATGGGCGGAAAAAGGATTTTTTCTTTTTGGGCTTAGTCTACGGCTGCTTAGAGGAAAACCTCCCCCAGAAACCGTCCAGCGACTGGTTATTATCGTGGTTGCGAGTGCCGCAATAGCTGCAGATATCACCAAAAAAGACCTTTTCCCGGCCGCAGTTCGTGCATTTCATAGTAGTAGACGCATAAATGACTGCCCAAAAGTGCGCGTTGATAGGACCAAGGCGCAAAGGCCAAAAATTTCTTTTCTTTAACTGTTGAATTCCAACTTTACTCCGTGCCACATCTTGCTCCTCCTCTTCACTCGGCTTTGCGCGAAGCCGTAGCCACCCGCTTTGGCCAGCCTTTGCGCTACCCCAGCCACTGTGACGCCTTGGAGGCAGAGCTGCAAAAAACCGCGGCCACTGGTGGGCGGCGCCTAAGTCCGAGTACATTACGGCGTTTTTTTGGGCTGGTAAGCAAAGAAGGCGGCTATCATCTGCATACTCTCGATACGCTGGCCCGCTATGCGGGTCACCCCGACTTTGCGGCGTTTGGACGCTCTGTATCCGCATTGGTAACTGCTCCACTCACCAGTTCTCCCCCACCCGATATTCCGGAGCTGCTGGGCATGGCGCTGCTTTCTTACCCAGAGCGGCTGCTATTGGGTTACTTTCTGGGGCGGGTTACACGCCCGGTTGCTCCTACTGGCGCGGCCGCCCCGCTGGCTTTGCGGTTGGCGGCCCACCCGGCCGGTCAAGAGCTGTTTGTGGAGTCATTTGTTGACCTAGCTTACCTGACCGGAGCGTACGGAGAAATACTGACGGAATACCTACGGCACAAACGCACTCCTGAAGCCCAGCTTTTCGGGCACTGCACCTTGTTTTTGGGAGAGTTTCTGGCCGAAGATACCGCCGCCTGGCAGACGCGCCTGCCGTTGCTACTAGCCTTACCTGTGCCCCCCAAAACGCACGCCTTTCCCCGGGGACGACGAGCGTTTGCCCAGATAATGGCAGCTTGGTATGAAGCGCCTAATCAGCCATTATCAAACGCGCTGTTGCAGCAGTTGCAGCAGGAAGCAGCTAGCATTCCGCAGCCTACTCTGCCCTCGCCAGCCTTACCTGATTTTTATAATCTCTTTCCGGCCGGTTATCATTTTCTGGTAGCGGAGGCACTATTCCTTACTCAGCAGTTTGCCGCTCTGACTGATTGGATAGCCACAACGTGGGCGGCATTTCCAACGGTAGCTGCCCTACAACAGAATGTATACGCCGAGCTACTGCGGGCTTTTGAGGCGGTAGCTCATTTGCGTACCGGCCAAACAACTACCAGACCAGAAGGCCTGCAAGCCCTATTTACCCTAGACACGCACACTTGGCTACTTGATTACTATCAAGTGTATCTGTGGCTAACTGGGTTGCATTTCACTACAGACAGTGCGGAGGTATCCCGGCTGCAGATTTCAGTTCAGGAATTTGCCTCACGCCACCGCATGCCTTTCTTTCAACAGGTGGCAAAGAATATACTCACCTGCTCTGATGGCCGACGCCAATAGCACAACCATTGGCTTACTTCTTCAGGTACTTCCGCGACTCCATCACCCGAAACTCCGGGTCACTGGCGAAGATGCTTTGCAGGGAGCCGATGTGCGCGGCCCCGAACAGCGCCAGCACCCGCTGCGGGCGGCTCTGCAAGGCCTGCGTGACGATGTTGGAGTAGATTTTATAGTCCCGGTTTTTGAACACCGAAATCAACTCCGCCCCAATGTAGCGGGGGTTTACGAAGGCCGTATCCACGGCCGCATCGGGGTTGGTGAAGCGGCTGTTCATTACCCGGGCGGGCGTCACGTAGCGCAGCCGGTACACCAGGTTGTACAGCTCCGGCTGGTTGATGGCGGCCAGGTACCGGTACAGGGGCAAGCTCCCATCTTCCAGCGCGGCCCTTTTGGCGCCGGCTACTTTGCTCAGCTCCGCGCCAGCCTGCTGGTATACCTCAATATTCTGGCCGGTGCGCAAAATACCCTGCGATGTACCGCCCGGGGCATTGGCGCAGTAAATTTTGGGCAGTTGCAGCTGCTTGCCCAACCGGAACGCCACCTGGTAAATCTCACTGCGGCCGCCGGGCAGGGTGGCCAGGTCCAGCTTACCCTGGCGGTACAGGGCGTAGAGGCTGTCGAGGCGGGGCTGCTCCTCGGGCAGGGCTTCTACCACCAGCATATCGGGTTGGTAGTTGGCAATGGCGGCCGTGAAGCGGCTGATATTCTGCTGGCCTTGGGGCGTCAGCACATCGGTGGTGGGCTTATCGGCTTTGTAAATCTGGTTCAGATGGTCGCAGCCCACAACCATAACCTCGGTGGTGGGCTTCTGGGCCAAGCTGGCGTAAGAAAAAGCGGCAAACAGGATGGAAAGACAGGTTTTCTTCATGAATGGCAAGTAGATAATCGGCTAGGCTATGTGAACAGTCGCGCCGAAGGAACGTCATGCAGAGCGCAGCGAAGCATCTCGTGTGCGGAAGTCTGCTTACCCTCGCAACATCAGCACGCGAGATGCTTCGCTGCGCTCTGCATGACGTGCTATGTAAAACATTTCGTCGACTGTCCACACGCTCTAGAAGCGCGAGTTACAATCAATGGTCGGATAATCAGCTGCTGGCCCGCGGGCCGGTGCGTATGTCAGCAACTGGCTTGAGCCCGCCGGGTACAAGCCAGTTGCTGGCAGCTGCTGGCCCAGAGGACGCCTGCTGCTTGCCAAAACGTTGCCCGACGGCTCTTAAAGCAGAATAATTTCATTGAAAAACTGCGGCAATCAGACCCACAAAGCAGGTATTTATAACACCTAAATAGCGCTTAAAATAAGCAAAAAGGAATATTTTGAGCACGAACGCCCAGGTGGAACTGTTGCCCTAATAGCCGGCGCTGAAACAAAAATTTGGTTTTTCGAAAAGCGCGCCAGTACATTTGCAACATCAATTCTTTACCCCACAAAGGATTGTTTTTATACAGAGGCGCGGAGAGACAGGCTCGATGAACCGCCGACAACCCCCGGAACATCCGGAACGGTGCCAAGTCCTGACCATATAAAAACAACAACGCCGTGAAGTCCTTCACCAGCACCCCCAGCAGTACCCGTACCCGCGCATCCGTACAGCATGGATGTTGTGGCCTGATGCGTGGCGCCGTCTGTATGCGGATGGTGGGCATGGGCTGCTAAGGCATAGGGTTACCCTTTCTTGCTTTTTGCTTGCCGGTAGAGCGGAGCGGTAGCGCGCCACTGTTCTACGCCGTACCCGGGCCCACCATGCCCGCGGGGTTTTTCTGTGCGCCGACTGCTTCGGCCTCTGGAATAGCCTGATCCTCCCTACTTCCTTTCTCCGCAAACTGCTAGTTCCACCGGCCCCTTGCCGGCCTACTGGCCCCCGGCTGTGCACAAGCTGGGTGTAGGAGCGGAAGTTTTACCCCAGGGTTTTTGCCCTCTTTGGTATTCACCTCCCAACGCGCCCGCGCAGCCCCCGAGTAGGCTGCTGTTACGGCTGCGCATGCTCATCCCTTGCTTTTTCTGCAGTATGAAATCCTCTACCCTTCTGGCGGTGCCAGCAGTGGTGGCAGGCCTGGCCCCGGCGAGTTTCGCCCAGACGGCCGCCTCCTCCATAACCGGCACCATCGTAGATGCCACGGACCGCAGCCCCTTGCCGGGCGTTACGGTGGTGGTCCAAGGCACCACCGTAGGCGCCTCTACCGGCCCCGATGGCACTTTTTCGCTGACCCTACCGCCTGGTAGCAGCACCCTAACAGTTAGCGCCATTGGCTACGAAAGCCAGACCGTGGATGCTTCCGCCGGCCCGGTGCGTGTGGCCCTGAAAGCCGACGTGAAGCAACTATCGGAGGTGGTGGTGACGGGCTACAGCGAGCAAAACCGCAAGACCCTGACCAGCGCTATCAGCTCGGTGAAGGGTGATGCGCTGAAGGACATTCCGGCGGCCAGCCCCGACCAGCTGTTGCAGGGCAAAGCGCCCGGCGTGCAGGTATCGGCCAACTCGGGGGTGCCGGGCGGCGGGGTGTTCATCCGCATCCGGGGCAGCAACTCCGTGAATGCCAGCAACGACCCCCTGTACGTGGTGGACGGGGTGTTCATCAACAACACCAACCTGATTGCCACCGGCCTGGGCAACCAGGTATCCAGCAACCCGCTGGCCGACATCAACCCCCAGGATATCGAGAGCATCGAAATCCTGAAGGACGCCAACGCCACGGCCATCTATGGGTCGCGCGGGGCCAATGGGGTGGTGCTCATCCAGACCAAGCGCGGCAAGGCCGGCGACAAAACCCGCATCACCTTCAACACCTACCACGGCTGGTCGAAGGCGCCCAAACAGTACGAGCTGGTGAACGGCCCGGAGCTGGCTCAGCTGGAAAACGAGCGGTTTCTGAACGACGGCGGCAACCCCGCCCAGCTGCCCTACCGCCCAGTGGCCGCCGGGGGGCGCGGCCTACCCGAGGAGCAGCAAACCTACGACCGGCTTTCTGATGTGTTCCGCACGGCCCAGACCCAGAGCTACGAGCTGTCGGCGGCCGGGGGCTCGGCTAAAACGCAGTTCTACATCGGAGGCGGCTATTTCCGGCAGGAAAGCATTGCCAAGCCTACCAACTTCGACCGGTTTAGCCTGCGCGTGAACCTGGATAACTCCGTGACCGATAGGCTGCGCATTGGAACCAGTACGGCCCTCACGCGCACCCACCGCAACGTGAGCAGCAACGACAACAACCCGGTGGGCGTCATCAACTCGGCCCTATTTCCGCGCACCAACCTGCCAATTTACAACCCCGACGGCACTTACGCCAAGTACGGCTCCTTCGATAATCACCAGGCCCTGATTGACAATCTGAACAACGATGCGGTGGGCTCCCGCGTCATCTCAAATGTGTATGGGCAGTACCAATTCGGCAAGCACCTGACCCTGCGCAGCAGTTGGAGCATCGACTTCAACGACATGTACGAGAACAACTTCAACAACACGCTCATCCTGGCCGGGCAGCCCCGGGGCACGGCTACTTCCTTCCTATCCCGCGACATCACTCTGCTCAACGAGCAGACTTTGAACTACTCGGTGGATTTCGGCGAGGACCATTCGTTGCAGGCCCTGGTGGGCAATACCATCCAGAAAAACACCTTCCAGCGCACCAGCCTCTCGGGCCAGCAGTTCCCCAGCAATGATTTGACCAGCATTGCCTCGGCCGCTACCCAAACGGGTTCCTCGTCCCGCTCCCAGGCCGGGCTGTTATCCTTCTTCGGCAAAGCTACCTACAGCTTTAAGCAGCGCTATACCGCCGATGTGAGCTTGCGGGCCGACGCATCCTCCCGCTTCGGGGCCGACAACCGCTGGGGCTACTTCCCGGCCGTGGGCCTGGGCTGGCGCCTGAGCGAGGAAGAGTTTATCCGGAACCTGAACGTGTTTCAGGAGCTGAAGCTGCGCGGCAGCTTGGGCAAAACGGGCAACCAGGCCGGCATCAGCGACTTTGCCGCCCGCGGGCTGGTGCAGGGCGGGGCCAACTACCTCGATTTGCCCGGTACCGCCCCCCTTCAGCTGGCCAACCCCAATTTGAGCTGGGAAAGCACCCGGCAGTGGAACGTAGGCCTGGATGCAGCTGTGCTGCAAAACCGCCTGCTGCTGGAGCTGAATTACTACGACAAGTACACCTCGGGTCTGCTGCTGAACGTGCCGGTGCCGCGCAAAACGGGTTTTGCCTCAGTGGTGGAAAACTACGGGGCCGTGAGCAACAAGGGCTTCGAGGTGCAGCTAACGGCCAACTGGCTGCCCCGCACCTCGGCCGTGCAGTGGAGCACTACCGCCAACGTGGCCCGCAATGTGAACCGCATCGAGAAGCTGGCCGCGCCCATTACCTCCGGCTCCCGCGACATATTCCGGCTCGAAGAGGGAGCTCCGCTCTATTCCTTCTGGCTTTATCACCAAACCGGCGTGAACCCCGAAACCGGCGACGCCCAGTACAAGGACGTGAATGGCGACGGGCAGATTTCGGTGGCCGACCGCCAGCTGGTGGGCAACGCCTGGCCCAACTATTTCGGGGGCGTAACCAACTCGGTGAGCTACAAAGGCCTGGATTTTGGCTTCACCCTGAACTTCGAGCAAGGCGCGAAAATCATGAACATGAACCGCTTCTTCCTGGTGCACGGTGGCACGCAGAGCAACATCGGCTACCTGCGCGAACAGCTGGACCGTTGGCAGAAGCCCGGCGACATCACCAACATTCCGCGCCTGACTACCAACCCGGCCTCCAACAACTACGGCGGCGTGGTGCAGAACCTGAGCGACCGGTACCTGGAGGATGGCTCCTTTCTGCGCCTACGCACCATTTCGCTGGGCTACACGGTGCCCCAGCAGGTAGTAGGCCGGGCCCGCCTCAACTCCCTGCGCGTGTACGTGCAGGCCGCCAACCTCTTCACCATCACGCCCTACTCCGGCCTGGACCCCGAGGTGAACTCCCAGAGCGGGGTGAGCAACACCAAAAACTTCGACTGGGCCACCGTGCCCCAGCCCCGCACCTTCCAGGTGGGCCTCACGGTGGGCTTATAACCAAGATATAAGCCCGTCATGCTGAGCGCAGCCGAAGCATCTCTACCGCTTCGTCCACACGATTGAGTTAGCCAGCGGCAGAGATGCTTCGGCTGCGCTCAGCATGACAGTACACCCTGTTTTCAGAATCCGACTTCGATGAAATCTTCGCTATACCACTTGCTGTTTGCCGCCGTGCTGGGTGCTTTTACCCTGAGCATTTCGGCTTGCAACGACCTGCTGGACCCCACGCCGGTGCAGCAGCTCCCCGACGACCAGGCCATTACCGATGCCAGCAGTGCCCGCTCCGCCACCATCGGCGTGTATGACCGGGTGCAGGCCTACTATCAGCTCAACTGGCCGGTGCTGGGTTTTCTGCCCGGCGAGAATGTGCGCTTCAATGGTACGCTGAACCAGTTTCTGCAGATTGACCAGAACCAGCTCAGCGCCGACAACGTGCTCATTACCGAGGCCTGGACCCAGATGTACCAGGCCGTGAACGGGGCCAACAACGTGCTGGCAGCCCTACCCGGCATCAGTGACCCGCTGCTGACGGCAACCGAGAAAAACCAGCTACTGGGCGAGGCTTACTTCCTGCGGGCCCTGGTGTACTTTGATTTGGGCCGGGGCTGGGGTGGAGTACCGCTGGTGCTCACGCCCACCCGCACCAAGGAAAACGGCCGGGGAATCCGGCGCAGCACCCGCGAGCAAACCTACGACCAGGTGCTGGCCGACCTAACTCAGGCCGAAAACTTACTGCCCGAGGCTGCCACTCGCAACCGGGCCGTAAAGGCCGCCGCCCGCGCCCTCCGGGCCCGCCTGCACCTCTACCGCCAGCAATGGGCCGATGCTGAAGCCTACGCCACTCAGGTAATCGGGAGCAGCAATTACGGCTTGGTAACACCTTACCGGACCATTTCCACGGCACCCTTCCTGAGCCGGGAATCGGTGTTTGAGCTGACGTTCAGCAATTCCGACGCCAACTCCATGTGGAACAACTGGTTCCCGAGCGCCCTGGGCGGACAGTTTAACTTTCAGCCCGTACCGGCCGCCATTGCCCTGCTCAACGACCCCACCGTGGGCGGCAGCCGCTCAGCCCTGCTGGCTACCACGGTTATTGCCGGCAGCAACGTCACCTACGGCAACCTCTACAGCCGCTCAGCTCAGCGCGACGACCCTAGCTACGTGCTGCGCCTGGCCGAGCAGTACCTTATCCGGGCCGAGGCCCGCGCCAAGCAAGGCAAGCTCACCGATGCCCTGACCGACCTGAACGCCGTGCGCAACCGTGCCGGAGTGCCGGCCAGCACCGCCGCTACTGCCGACGCTCTGCTACTCGCTATTGAGAACGAGCGGCGGGTGGAGTTTGCCTTCGAGGCCGACCGGTGGTTTGACTTGGTGCGCACCGGCCGGGCCGGGGCCGTGCTTGGCGTTACCGACCAGCGCCGCTGGATATTCCCTCTGCCCTTCAATGACCTGGTAGCCGACCCCGACCTAGAGCAGAATCCCGGCTATTAACCTGATTCCACCATTTTTTTCTTCTCTCACATTTTCCATCCCATGGCAAATTCACCCAAGCCCATCGGTATTTATTTCGAGCACCCCGAATGGTTTAAGCCGCTGTTTGCGGAGCTGGACCGCCGCGGCCTGCCCTACGAGAAAATTGACGCCGCCCACCACCTCTTCGACCCCTCGGAAACAGAGAGCCGCTACTCGCTGGTGGTAAACCGCATGAGCTCCTCGGCCTACCTGCGCGGGCACGGCCAGGGCATTTTCCATACGGCCGGCTACGCCACCCACCTGGAGCGCATCGGCACGCGCATTATCAACGGCTCGGCGGCTACGGCCATCGAAACCAACAAGGCCCGGCAGCTCAGCCTGTTTGCCTCACTGGGGCTGAAGTTTCCGAAGTCGTTGGTTATCAACCACGCCTCCCGCGTGCCCGATGCGGCCCGGCAGCTGCAGTTCCCCATTGTGGTGAAGGTGAACATTGGGGGCAGTGGGGCCGGCATCATCCGCTTCGATACCATTGAGGGCGTGGAAGCCGCCGTAGCCGCCGGGCAAATTGACCTGGGCATCGACCAAACTGCCTTGGTGCAGGAGTACGTGACGCCCCGCGGCGGCAATATTCACCGGGTAGAGACTCTGAATGGCAAGTTTCTCTACGCCATGAAAGTGTATACCAGCGGGGAGAGCTTCAACCTGTGCCCGGCCGAAATCTGCCAGATTCCGGAGGAGCCGGCGGCCGGTGACTTCTGCCTGACGGAAGCGCCCAAGAAAGGTATTCAGGTGGAAGCCTTTACGCCCCCGTCCGAGGTGATTGAGGCCGTGGAGCGCATTGTGGCCGCTGCCAAAATTGACGTGGGCGGCATTGAATACCTGATTGACGACCGGACCGGCGACGTGCTCTTCTACGACATCAATGCCCTGTCCAACTTCGTGGCCGATGCCGTGAACGTGGTGGGCTTCGACCCCTACGTCCGCTTCGTGGACTACCTCGAAACCCAGATTGGCACCCCCGCCAAACCAGAACTGAGCTTGGCTACCAACTAAACCAGAACGGTCATGCTGAGCCTGAGCGAAGCATCTCTACCGCTTCGTTGAGAAGTACCTGGCGAAACGGTAGAGATGCTTCGGCAGGCTCAGCATGACGGTCTTATAACACCAAAAAAATCATGCGGTACGGATATTGGATGCCCGTTTTTGGCGGGTGGCTGCGCAACGTGGAAGACGAGAACATGCGCGCCGACTGGGACTACGTAAAAACCCTGGCCCAGCGCAGTGAGGACCTGGGCTACGACCTGTCTCTGATTGCCGAGCTGAACCTCAACGACATCAAGGGCGAGGAAGCTCCTTCGTTGGATGCCTGGAGCACGGCGGCGGCCCTAGCAGCCGTCACCAAAAAGATTGAGCTGATGGTGGCTGTGCGTCCTACCTTCCACTCCCCCGCCCTGTTGGCTAAACAGGCCGCCAACATCGACCACATCAGCAACGGCCGGCTGAGCCTGAACGTGGTATCGTCGTGGTGGCAGGATGAGGCTACGAAGTACGGCGTACACTTTGAGCAGCACGATGACCGGTACGCCCGCACTGCCGAGTGGCTGCACGTGGTGGACAACCTCTGGAAGCAGGACCACTTCACCTTTGAGGGCAAATTCTATAAGGTTACTGACTCGATTTTGCAGCCCAAGCCCGTGTCGCGGCCCCGGCCGTTTCTGTACGCCGGCGGTGAATCGGAGGCGGCCAAGAACCTGATTGCGGCGCAGTGCGACGGGTACGTGATGCACGGTGACGACCCGCAGGCCATTGGCCGCCGCATTCAGGACCTGAGTGAGCGGCGCGAAAAGCTGGGCTTGCCCCGCATGAAGTTTGGGGTGGCCGCCTACAGCATTGTGCGCAACACGGAGGCCGAGGTGAAAAAAGAACTGGAACGCATTACCAACGTGCAGGGCTCAGCGGCGGGCTACAAAAACTACCAGCAGTGGCTGGCCGGCACCCAGCTCGAAAAGCAGGTGAGCCTGCAGGATTACTCGGTTTCCAACCGGGGCTTGCGCTCCGGCCTCACCGGCACGCCCCAGCAAGTAGCCGACCGCATCGGTGCTTTTGAAGATGTAGGCGTGGACTTGTTCCTGCTACAGTGTAGCCCACAACTGGAAGAAATGGAGCGCTTCTCCGAGGCCGTTATTCAGGTGCTGGTATAGTGACCCACTCCCTGGCCGGGAGCGGGCTTAGGGCCTGTTCCCGGCTTTTTTGTGCGCAGCCTGCAGCTATTTCATGCCACCACCCATACCCAACTACCTGTCCTCCAATTGACTATTTTCTTTTCCGCATGTTAAAAGCTTTATCGAGCACCGTCGTGTTGGCACTGGCCTTGGCGGCCCCGGCGGCGGCCCAGAACACCTACTTCTTTCCGGGGGCTTCGGCCGCCAGCTTCGACCCGGCCGTGCCCACGCCCGAGCAGTTCCTGGGCTACCCCATCGGCTCGCACTACACCCGCACCGACCAGATTGTGGCCTACTTGCGGGAGCTGGACCGGGTGTCGGACAAGGTGAGCCTGCGCGTTATCGGGACGACGTTTGAGCAGCGCCCCCAGGTAGTGGCCACCATCACGGCCCCCGAGCATCAGCAGAACCTGGCCGGCCTGCAGCAGGCCCGCCGGGCTTTGGTGGACCCTAAGCTGGCCGCGCCCGACTATCGCAAGCTGCCGGTGGTAGTGAGCCTCAACTTTGGGGTGCACGGTAACGAAAGCAGTTCCTCGGAAGCCGCCCTGCTGCTGGCCTATTACCTCACAGCCTCCACCGCCCCCGAAACCAAGCAGTGGCTGGAGCAGGCTGTTATTACCATTGACCCGCTGGAAAACCCCGACGGCCGAGACCGAGCCTCGCACTGGTTCGACCAGAACAAATCCTGGCCCAACCCCACCGACCCGCTGGACCGGGAACATACCGAGGCCTGGCCGGGCGGGCGCACCAACCACTTCTACACCGACCTGAACCGGGACTGGCTGGCCCTGACCCAGCCCGAAAGCCGGGCCCGCATGGCGTTCTTCCACGAGTGGTACCCCAACGTGATGATAGACTTTCACGAAATGGGCACCAACGGCACCTACTACTTCGAGCCCTCCAAGCCGTTCAGCACCGAAAACGACCTGATACCCCGGGCTACCTACGAGGTACTGAACGTGCACCTAGCCAAGTACTTCGCCAAGTCCCTGGATAACCTGGGCTCGTTGTACTGGACCAAGGAGCAATTCGACAACCTTTCGCCCATTTACGGCTCTACCTACCCCGATTTTCAGGGCGGCGTGGGCATTACGTTTGAAGTGGGCAGCTCCCGGGGACTGGCTCAGGAGGGCAGTAACGGCGTGGTGACGTTTCCGTTCACCATTCGCAACCACGTGGCCACCGGCCTGGCCACGGTGCGCGGGGCCGTGGAAGAGAAAGACCTGTACCTGCGCCACCAACGCGACTTTTTCACCTCCGCCCTCACCGATGCCCGCAAGTTCCCGACCAAGGCCTACGTGTTCGGTAGCGCCCAAGACGAGACGCTGACCAACCGTTTTCTGACCTTACTGCTGCAGCACAAAATAGAAGTGCACGCGCTGGGCAAAAACGTCACGCTGGATAAGCAGGAATTCCGGGCGGGCAAGGCCTACGTGGTGCCCGCCAGTCAGCCCCAGTACCGGGTAGTGCATTCCCTGTTCGAGGAGCTGACCACCTTCCACGACAGTGTATTTTATGACGTAACGGGCTGGAGCCAGGCCCACGCCTACGGCCTCCCCTTCTCCAAGCAGAAAAACACCGCCCTGGTGCAGGGTGCCCCCGTATCGGCCCCGCTGGCCCTGGCCGGCACCGTGCGCGGCGGGCAGAGCAGCTACGCCTACCTGCTCCCGTGGTCAGAGTACAACGCTCCGCGCGCTCTGGTAGCCTTGCAGCGGGCTGGCATTACGGCCAAAGTCAGCTTCAAGCCTTTCCGGGCCGGTACCGCCGAGCAGCCCACCGACTTCGGCTATGGCACCTTGGTTATTCCAGTAGCCGCCCAGAAACTGTCCGCCGACTCGGTATTTCAGGTGGTGAGTCGGGTGAGCCGGCAGCAGCAGGTGACGTTTACGGGCGTGAGCACAGGCTTCAGCCTGGGCGGCATCGACCTGGGCTCGAACAACGTGCGGACGCTGCCCGAAACCAAAGCCGCCTTGCTAGTCGGTCCCGGCCTGAACGCCTCCGAAGTGGGCGAAGCCTGGTTCGTGGCCAGCCAGCAGCTAGGCCTGCCCCTAACGCGCCTGGAGCTGAGCAATTTTGGCCGAGCACCGCTGGGCCGCTACAACAGCCTGGTATTGGTAGGCGGCTCCTACGCATCCCTCGACAAAGCCGCCGTGGACAAGCTGCGCCGCTGGGTGCAGGATGGCGGCACGCTCATTACCCTGAAAAACGCCTCAGAATGGGCCATCAAGCAGGGTATCGTGAAGGAAAAGCTGCTGATTCCGGCCAACGGCGGCTGGGCCGATACCACCGCCACGGCGGCCAAAGGCAAGAGCCCAGCAGCCCAACGCCTCGACTTCGTGACCCAGGAGCAGGAAGGCACCCGCGCCATTGCCGGCTCCATCTACCGCGCCGATGTGGACGTGACCAACCCCATCGGCTTTGGCCTGCCCAGCCGGCAGCTGTACGTGTTCCGCAATGGCACCACGTTTCTGCGCCCCAGCCGCAACCCCTACGCCACGGTGGTGCAGTACACGCCCACTCCGCTGGTAAGCGGCTACGTGTCTCAGAACAACCTGCGGCAGATTCGCAACTCGGCGGCCGTGGTAGTGAGCAAGGCCGGCGCGGGCCGGGTAATCCTGTTCGCCGACGACCCCAACTTCCGCCACTACTGGCACGGCACCTCCCGCCTGTTCACCAATGCCCTGCTGCTAGGCCCCCTGCTCAACCTCCCCGAAGGCCCCGCCGCCATTTCGGCCGAGGAAGAGTAGCACCAGGGTATTACTGACGAATAAGGTTTAGCTTTAAAGAACAACGGCCCGCAGTACCAATCGGTACTGCGGGCCGTTATGTTTCTATGCAGGCTGAAAAAGGTTAGGCGGCAGTCTGAGCAACGGGTGTCAGAGAATCCGGCGATACTTCTACCACCTTCCCTTCGCGCACAACCACTACAGGAGTTCGTTTGTAGCGTTTGAAAGCCAGCATGTTTTCATAGGCTGCATCCAGTGCCTCCTGTAACTGCTGGTGCGCGTGCTCGATTTGCTCCCGCTCAGTCATTGATAGGTCTCGATTAGCTGTTCTCTGAAAACCTGAAACACTTCTGTTCCATCTTCTGCGCAGATGCTATACGGTCGACTCAAATCAATTACCACCACTTCTCGCCCACTTTGAATAGATGATTCAACCATCTGGCACGCAATAAATCCTTGCACTGGATAGCTGCTGTGCTTGTCCAAGTCCTCTTTTGTTACGACAGGTACTTTCTCAATTATCGACCATTGCTTACCGTCAATATCGTTAAACAACCCTCTAACCCAACCGGGTTGAAAGTCATCTACAAACTGATCGATGGTTACGAGTAGCTCTACCAATTGATTTGCTGATTCTTTCGTTCTATCCATCTACTTCTTCGGGCTGAAATGGCGATAGGCCCCGAGCGAGTCCGTCGGCATTGACGAACTCGCGGTAGTCAAACAGCGCGGGCAGTAAGGGCAGGTGGAGCGTCTCAGTTAGACATCATAGCCAGCCCGCCAACTCGCCGAAGGTGGTGCAAGAAGAATATTCCAACGCACTTCCATTTCAGCTCTATCCATTCGCTGCATCTGCTTATCTAAACCAAGAAATTCAGCCTGAGCTATCATAAAATTGTTGTCATCAATTATCAACTGATGCTCAAGTTGCTGTTGCAGTTCTTCTCCTCGTTCGCGGTTCTCAGGTAAAAATGGATGATGCTCAATACCAATTTGCCCAGCTTGAAAGGCCGCGTCGTAGATACGCCACAAAGCCCATTGCTCTTTGTTCTGTTCGAAGGCTGCTTCTGATATCGGACTCAGCTTAAACCAATCGGTTCCGTCAGTGAAAATATCTACGCACTGACTCTCGAAGTAGCAGGGCTGCCCGTTATATGTAGCTACCCCGCCTCTTACCCCGTCGTACCAGTCGAAGGAATAGACCTTATCCATTGTTGAATCGACATCACACCTGAATCACCCCCACATTGTACTGCTTCTCGATGGGCGCGTGGTTGGCCATACTGATGCCCTGGGAAATGAGGTTGCGGGTTTCCAGCGGGTCGATGATGGCGTCGACCCAGAGGCGGGCGGCGGCGTAGTAGGGCGAGAGTTGCTCGTCGTAGCGGGCTTTGATCTTGTCGAACATTTCCTTTTTGGCCTCCTCGGTGAGCTTGTCGCCCTTGGCTTCGGCAGCGGCTACCTGGATTTGCAGCAGCGTGTTGGCCGCAGCGGCCCCGCTCATCACCGCCAGCTGGGCGGTAGGCCAAGCCACGATGAGGCGGGGGTCGTAGGCTTTACCGCACATGGCGTAGTTACCGGCCCCGTAGCTGTTGCCCACGATAACCGAGAACTTGGGCACCACGGAGTTGGCCATGGCATTCACCATCTTCGCCCCGTCCTTGATGATGCCGCCATGCTCACTTTGGCTGCCCACCATAAAGCCCGACACGTCGTGCAGAAACACCAGCGGAATCTTCTTCTGGTTGCAGTTCATGATGAAGCGCGCCGCTTTATCGGCTGAGTCTGAGTAGATGACGCCGCCCATCTGCATAGCCCCCTTCTTGGTCTTCACGATTTTGCGCTGGTTGGCCACAATGCCTACCGCCCAGCCGTCAATGCGGGCCAACCCACAAATCAGGCTCTGCCCGTAGAGGTCCTTATAGGGCTCAAATTCCGAGTTATCCACCAGCCGGTTGATGATGTCCATCATGTCGTAAGGCTTGGCGCGGTCGGCGGGTAGCAGGCCGTAAATTTCCTGCTCATTTTGGGCCGGGGCCTGGGGGGCTTTGCGCGAAAAGCCCGCCGTGGCCTGCCCGCCCATCTTGTCGAAGATGTTGCGGATGTGGTCCAGGCACTCCTCGTCGCTCTGGAACTTGTAGTCCGTTACCCCCGAAATTTCGGAGTGCGTGGTAGCCCCACCCAGCGTTTCGTTGTCGATACTTTCCCCAATGGCCGACTTCACCAAATAAGAGCCCGCCAGGAACACCGAGCCAGTACCATCCACAATCATAGCCTCGTCGGACATAATCGGCAGGTAGGCTCCACCGGCCACGCAGGGGCCCATGATGGCGGCCAGCTGCACGATGCCCATGCTGCTCATCACGGCATTGTTGCGGAAGATGCGGCCGAAGTGTTCCTTATCGGGGAAGATTTCGTCCTGCATGGGCAGATACACCCCGGCCGAGTCCACCAAGTAAATAATAGGCAGCTTGTTTTCTATGCTGATTTCCTGGGCCCGCAGGTTTTTCTTAGCCGTAATCGGGAACCAGGCCCCGGCCTTCACCGTGGCGTCGTTGGCGACTACCACGCACTGCCGGCCCTGCACCCAGCCAATTATCACCACCACGCCGCCGCTGGGGCAACCGCCCTCCTGCTGGTACATCCCCTCCCCCGCAAACGCGCCAATTTCCACGGTCTGCGAGTCTTTATCCAGCAAATAGTCAATCCGCTCCCGGGCCGTGAGCTTGCCTTTGGCCTTGTGAGCCGCAATGCGCTTTTCGCCGCCGCCAAGGGCCACTTTCTCCAGCCGCTTTTTCAGCTGAAAGTTGAGTTGCTTAACGCTGTCTTCGTTTTTGTTGAATTCGAGATTCATGGGGGTGGGAATGGGTGGGAGAGGTGGTGAAATTGTGAAGTGGTGAAATGGTGAGTTTAATGTGCTGACAATCCGTACCGGGCTATTTGTGCCGAATAGGCCATCAGCACATCAAACTCACCACTTCACAATTTCACCTTTGGGTAGAAGCAAAAAATCCACCCCTCGCGGGGCGGATTCAAAGGTAAGAGGAATGCCGTTTGGGAAAGGCTCCTACTTGATGGTCGTTTTCACTTCAGTTTCGGTGGTGGTGCCGTTGGGTTTTACGGTAGTGGTTTCTACTTCCTTCTTTGCCTTGCCGCCGCCAAATACCGAGAAGTGCACGTAGTTCTTGGGGTTAGCCTTCAAATCCTGCAGCAGAGCGTTAGAGCTAGCGGCCGTAGCGTTGAGGTTATTGTAGAGCGTAGAGTCGCTGATGAGCTTGCCCAAAGAGCCTTTCTGGTCCGATAAAGAGCGGTTAAGGGTGGTCATGGTGCCCTGGGCCTCCGTCATGGTGGCGTTAAGCTTGCGCATGGCCGGGCCCACCGGAGCACTCTTCAGCGAGTCGCTGAGGGTGGAGAAGTTGGCGGCAATCCGGTCAAACTTGGCGCTGGTTTTATTGAGGTCGGCCGTGAGACGGGCCATGTTAGTAGTAATCTGGTTGATGTTGCGCTGGTTCATCAACAGCAGATTTTTCAGAGCCTCGGTGCTGCCCTGAGCGTTGAGCAAGGTAGCCTGCAGGCTTACTTTGGCATCTTTGTTCAGGAAGCCATTCACCTTGATTAGCGTGGAGTCCACGGTACCAAGCACGGGCAGGGCTTTGGCCTGGAAGGCGTCGGTGATGCTGGCCACAGTGTAGGATTTCAGAATTTCGCCCCCGTCAAACACTTTGGAGTTTTTGCCCAGAAACAGCGTGATGGTTTTTGAGCCCAGCAGAGAGCCGCTCAGCGAGGCCACGGTGGAGTCGCCCACTACCACGCCCTTCTGGAGCTCTACGGCCACTTTCACGCGGTTGCCTTCCTCGGGCACCAGCACCATCTCCTTTACTTGCCCCACCTTGATGCCGTTCAGGATAACCGGGTTGCCCACGTTCAGGCCGTCCACGTTGTCATACTTGGCGTAGTAGGTGCGGTCCGAAGACAGGATATTACTTCCCTTCAGGAAGTTAAAGCCCACAACGAGCAGGGCAATGGCCACAATACCCAACAGGGCTACTTTAATTTCTTTCGACACGGTGGTCAGCGGTTGGTTGGAGGGAGAGTCAGAAAGCCGGCGGCCGGGTTGCATAGCCCGGCAGGGTTACTCGCCCGAGGCGGCTTCCAGCTCATTCTTATAGTCGCGGAAGGCCCGGTAAATACCCGAGGCCATATACGTCTGATTAGCCTTATCGTTCAGATACTCTTCTTCCTGCCGGTTAGTAAGGAACCCCGACTCAATAAGTACCGCCGGCATAGTAGATTTCCAGAGCACCAGAAAGCCCGCCTGCTTCACGCCCCGGGAGGGTCGGCCCACCGTGGTGCGAAACTGCCGGTCTACCTGCTGAGCAAACCGGATGCTGTTGACCATGTGGGCGCTTTGAAACAGGGAAAACAGAATATGGCTCTGGGGCGAAGTAGGGTCGAAGCCGTTGTAACGCTCCTTATAATTGTCTTCCTGCAGAATTACTGAGTTTTCGCGCTTGGCTACACTCAGGTTCGCATCCGTCTTGTGCGGCCCCATGGTCCAAACTTCCGTGCCGTTGGCGGCGGCGGCGGAGGCGTTGCAGTGGACGGAAATAAATAAGTCGGCGCTATTTTTGTTGGCAATACCGGCCCGGTCGGCTAGCTCCACGAACACGTCGGTTTTGCGGGTGTACACCACCTTCACCTCCGGCATATTCTCCTCTATCTGCCGGCCCAGGGCCAAGATAATTTTTAGTGCTACATCCGCTTCGCGGGCTTTCACGCCGGCGCAGCCCCTATCCTTGCCGCCATGCCCCGCATCCAGCACTACTGTTCGCAGCCGATACCGCACGGGGGCCCGCTCCGCCCCGGCCGTTGGCGCGGCCGGAAGCTGGGGAGAAGTAAAGCCGGCGAGGACTAAAAGGGCCGCCGCACCCAGAGCGACAATATTCCGCACGGTGTTCGTTAGTTGGGGCAGCGACCCGCTACCTTTGCAAACCGCCACAAAATAAACGATAAAAACTACGTGGCCTCATCCGCGCCTGTGTTCCCTCCTATGTTGCGTGCGTTCTGGCTGCTACGGCGGCTACCCAGCCTGCTCACGCTCCTGCTGAGCCTGGGGTTCCTGCTGCCCCTGCACGCCCAGCAACGCCCCCGCACCACCAACGTGCCCACCGATGTGCGCAACACGCCCCCCCAGATTCTGAACCCGCCGCCAGCAGGTCCGGTGCGTGACACGACCGGGCTGGTTACGGGCACCCCCGACTCCTTGCGGGTAGCGGCCGGCGGGCGTAAGGGAGCCGTGGAAACCACTGTTAAGTACAAGGCCCAGGATTCCATCCGGTTTGAGGTACAGAACAAGCGCGCCATCCTCTACGACAAGGCCGATGTGGACTACGGCGACATGAATCTGAAGGCGGCCCTGATTACGGTTGACTACAGCAAGAACGTGGTAACGGCGGAGGGCGCGGCCGACTCCCTGGGCCGGGTCCAGGACAAGCCCGTATTTGTGCAGGGTGGGGCCACCTACCAGGCCGGCCGCATCGACTACAATATCAAAAGCAAGCGAGGCCGCATTACCGATGTGGTCACCCAACAGGGGGAAGGATACATCCACGCCGAAACCATCAAGAAAAACGACCGGAACGAGCTGTTTGGGGTACACGGGCGCTACACCACCTGCAACCTGGAGCACCCGCACTTCTACATCAACGCCTCCAAAATGAAGGTGATACCCGGTGAAAACGTGGTAACCGGCCCCTTCAACCTAGTTATTGGGGATATACCCACGCCACTGGGCTTTTTGTTCGGGTACTTTCCCACTCCCAAAAACAAAAGCCGCGCCTCGGGCCTTATTATTCCCACATTCGGGCAGGCCGCCGACCGAGGTTTTTTCCTGCGCAACGGGGGCTACTACTGGGCCGCCAACGAGCATATTGGCGTGCGCCTCACTGGCGACATCTACAGCGGCAATGCCGACCGGTTTGGGGGCTGGCGGGGTACGGCCGAAATGCAGTACATCACCCGCTACCGCTACCAGGGCCTGTTCACGTTCAACTACAGCTGGCAGCCCACTGAGCGGCTGCTGGGCACCACCGATGCCAATACCAACCCCACCTACAACGTACCCCGCTCCCAGCAGACGTTTGCCCTGATGTGGACGCACACGCCGGTACCGCGCCCCAACGGCGGGCGGTTTTCGGCCAACGTGAACGTGAGCAGCAGCAACGGCGCTTACTACCGCCAAAACTCCTACAACCCGCGCAACTACCTCACCTCGGCGTTTCAGTCCACGGTTTCCTACTCCAAGCAGCTGCGCTACGCCCCCATCAACTATAGCATTAATCTGGCCCAGAGCCAGAACACGCAAACCGGCACCATGGATTTCACCCTGCCCGATATATCGGCGCAGCTGGCCCGGCAGTACGTGTATGACATCCTGAAAATCCGGCCCCGCAAGGCGTACGAGCAGCTGGCTTTTTCCTACGACCTGACTTTCCAGAACCGTCTCTCCAACAATATTGCGGCCCGGCAAATCAATGGCGGCGCTATTCCGTTGCTGGGTGGCTCCTCGGCGGCCTTCGTGATGCCCGTAAAGCTGGGTAACCTGGATAAGCTGCTGCGCAACTCCCAAACGGGCATGCGCCACAACTTTGGCATCACGCTGGGCAGCTACAATTTCGCCCACCTCAATTTCAGCCCCGGCGTTACCTACAACGAAATCTGGTATTTCAAAAAGCTGGACTACTCCTACAACGAAACGGCCCGGGCCATTCAAGTGGATACCGTGGCGGGCTTCAACCGTCTCTCCAGCTACAACGCCAGCCTGAGTATGAGCACCAACCTCTACGGTACCTTTGTCCGGAAAGGCACGCACAAAATTCAGGCGCTGCGCCACAAAATCACCCCCAGCCTCACCTACAACTACACGCCTACCAGCTCGGCCCGTAACTCAGGACTGGAGCGTGTTGCCACACCCGGGCTGCGTGACCCCTCTACCGGCCGTTTGTACTCGGAAGGTGACACCTATATTCAAAATGGCAACGGCTTCCTGCTGCCCCAGTACAACGGGTTTGCGTACGGCTATCCTACTTCCACCGAAGTCAGCCAACTTAGCTTTGCCCTCCAGAACGCCGTGGAAATGAAGGTGCGCAATTCCAACGACACCACCGGCAACACGCCCTTTACCAAAGTAAGCCTGATTGACGGCCTGGATTTTAGCACCGGCTACAACTTCGCCGCCGACCGTCTGAAGCTGGCTCCGCTCAGCTCCACTTTCCGCACCCAGGTAGCCCGCAAGCTGAATGTGACCCTGAACGCCAACTTCGAGTTCTATCAGCGCGACTCCACCGGCACATTGAAAGACAAATTTCTGTGGCAGAACACCAAAAGAATTAAGCTGGCCCGCCTAGCCACAGCCAACGCCTCCCTCTCCTACCAGTTCAACCCCAGCCAGGGCAACAAGAAGTCTACAATCAGCCGCGACGCAGCCCCGGTAAACGACCCGCAGCTTGGCTCACCTCGTGAGCTGAACCCCTACGAGGATTACGTGGATTTCAGTATTCCCTGGGAGCTAAATACCAGCTTTACGGCCTCCTACGCCAACCAAGGCCCTCTGCCGGCGTTAGTTTCCCGGCCCCGCAAAGCGCCCTACACGGCCGCTACGCTTAACCTGAACGGCTCCGTAAAGCTTACCGAAACCCTGCGCTTCGGCTTCAGCACCAACTATGACTTCATCAACCGCACGCCCGCCTTCACCAACCTAGACGTAACCAAGGATCTGCACTGCTGGCAGATTACGGGCAACTGGCGGCCCTTCGGCCCCACCCGGGGCTACTTCGTGACGGTGGCGGCCAAGTCGGCGCTGCTTCAGAGCCTCAAGCTCAGCCGCAACCGCACCTTCCTGAATTATTAGGGACTTAGGGTGTAAGCTTTAGCAGCAGTAGGGTTGCCTTGCGGAGTTCTTTTCTGAAAAATTCCGCAGCTTTGGCCTCACGTTTGGGACGTTGGATAGCCAGCTGGAATCTAAGTCCCTAAGTTCCCAAGCCCCTAAGTCCCTAGAAACTATGTCCCAACACAAAGAAGTCAAGCTCGTGACCACGCACCAGTTGCTGGCCATGAAGCAGCGCGGCGAAAAAATATCCATGCTCACCGCCTACGACTTCTCGATGGCGCAAATTCTGGATGGGGCCGGCGTGGATGTGCTGCTCGTGGGCGACTCGGCCTCCAACGTCATGGCCGGCCACGAAACCACCCTACCCATCACCCTCGACCAGATGATTTACCACGCCCAAAGCGTGGTACGGGCCGTAAAGCGGGCCTTTGTGGTGGTGGATATGCCCTTCGGCTCCTACCAGGGCAACTCTTCGGAGGCCCTGCGCTCAGCCATTCGTATCATGAAGGAATCGGGCGGGCACGGCATCAAGCTGGAAGGCGGGGCCGAAATCAAGGACAGCATCACCCGGATTCTGACGGCTGGCATTCCAGTAATGGGCCACTTGGGACTTACGCCCCAAAGCATCTACAAATTTGGCACCTACACCGTACGAGCCAAGGAAGAAGCGGAGGCCCAAAAGCTGATTGAAGATGCTCTGCTGCTGCAGGAAATTGGCTGCTTTGCCCTGGTGCTCGAGAAAATTCCGTCGAGTCTGGCCAAGCAAGTAGCCGAAAAGCTGACTATTCCGGTTATTGGTATCGGCGCGGGCCCCGATGTGGATGGGCAGGTACTGGTGGTGCACGATATGCTGGGAATTACCAAGGAGTTCAAGCCCCGCTTCCTGCGCCGCTACGCCGAGCTGGGCGGCCTGATGCACGACGCCGTGCAGCGCTACATTCAGGATGTAAAAGCCCGCGAGTTTCCTACTTCGGAGGAAGCCTACTAGGCTACGGTTACGCAGCAAACCCGCTGCTACGTCTAGGTTGTTGCGTCCGCTTGCTGCCTCCGGCAAGCGGCCCCCAGTCATTAAGAATTACGGCCCCGAAACCCGACGTCTTTCATGTCTCCGCCCTCTACCTTCGAACGCATTAATGCGTGGATCCGGCATTCAATTACCATCAAGCTGCTATCCATTGGCATTTTGATGCTGTTGCTGCTGATTCCGGCTTCGATGGTAGAAAACCTGGTGCAGGAGCGGGCCAGCACCCGCGACGTGGCCACGGCAGAGGTAAGCGCCAAATGGGGCGGGCCCCAGCAATTTACCGGCCCCGTACTGGTAGTGCCCTACCGCCGCCTGGAGCGCGACGCCAAGAATCAGTTGCTGGAAACTACCAGTTACGCCTGCTTCCTGCCCGATACTCTGTCCATTGATGGCTCACTAGCTCCCGAACGTCGCCAGCGAGGCATTTACGATGTGGTAGTATACAGTTCTCAGTTGCGCGTGAAAGGCACTTTCCAGACTGCTTCCCTGGCTGACTGGAACATAAACCCCGCCGACATCCGGTGGCCGGAAGCCTTTGTGGCGGTAGGCTTGTCGGATATGAAAGGGATTCGCAATAGCATTGCCTTGCGCTGGGACGGCCGGCCAATTGCTTTCGAACCCGGTGTCCCCTCCCCCGACGTGATGCCCGTATCCTCGGCTCCGCAGAGTAACTCCCTGACCGCCGAGACGCAGTACACCACCCGGTACGCGGGCACCGCCGAAATTGAGGCGGCAGCTGGCAACAACGGCCCGGTCACGGAAGCCATGAGCTCCCCGGTGCCCCTCCCTGATGCCGCTAGCCTAGCCCGAAAGCACACTTTCGAGTTTACTATTGCTCTCAACGGCAGCTCGGCGCTTTTCTTCGCGCCCTTGGGCCGCGAAACCCGGGTTAAGCTGCAGGCGCCCTGGCCCGACCCCAGCTTCGGGGGGGCTTTTCTGCCGCGCCAGCACAGCGTAACCCCCCAGGGGTTTCAGGCCACATGGCGCGTGCTTCACCTCAACCGTAGCTACCCCCAACGCTGGCGCACCGCCGACTTCCGCCCCGATGTTGACAACTCTGCATTCGGGGCCCGGCTGATTGTTCCGGTGGATGAATACCAAAAAAACATGCGGGCCGCCAAGTATGCGTTGCTGCCTATTTCACTCACGTTCCTTATCTTCTTTTTCGTAGAAGTGCTTAACCGCCAGCGAATCCATCCATTTCAGTACATTCTGGTTGGCTTGGGTCTCGTTATATTCTACGTACTGTTGCTGGCCCTTTCCGAGCACATGCCGTTTAACGCAGCGTATGGTTTGGCCGGGTTGGCTATCATTGGACTTGTTACGGCTTATGCTGCCAGTATATTCCGGCAGCGTCGTCTCACGCTTATCACGGCTGGCGTACTGTTGCTGGTGTATGGCTTTGTGTTTGTGGTGTTGCAACTCCAAGACTATGCCCTGCTCATTGGCAGCCTGGGGCTAGTGCTGGTACTGGCTACCGTGATGTATCTCTCGCGGCGTATCAATTGGTATGATACTAAAGATGCTGCCGCCGAAACTTCAGCTGCTTAATTTTACCCCCTAGTGAATCGACCAAATTTGTGGGCAGAAGGCCGGGAAATCCTGTTTGAGGACAACCACCTGCTCATCATCAACAAACCCGCCGGCCTGCTGGTACAGGGCGACGCCACCGGCGACGAGCCTCTTTCGGCCAAGGCCGAAGAATATCTGCGCTTCAAGTACAAGAAACCCGGCGCGGCCTTCATAGGCGTGGCCCATCGCCTCGATAGGCCCGTGAGCGGCGTAGTGGCGCTGGCCAAAACCAGCAAAGCCCTGAGCCGCCTCAACGAGCTGTTCCGGGATAATAAGGTGCACAAAACCTACTGGGCCCTCACCGGCAAATGTCCGGCCCCCGCGCAGGGCCACCTTACGCACTGGCTGGTGAAAGACCCCATCCGCAACACCACCAAAGCCTACACGGAACGTCATGGCCAGGGCCTGAAAGCTGATCTGGATTATCAGGTGCTGGGCCAGGCCGGTTCGCGCTGGCTGGTGCAGGTAAACCCCATTACCGGCCGGCCCCACCAGATTCGGGTGCAACTCAGTTCCGGCCTGGGTACTCCCATCGTCGGCGACGTGAAGTACGGCTTCCTTGCGCCCCTGCCCGACGTAAGCATTGCGCTGCATGCCCGCCAGCTGGAGTTTCAGCACCCGGTTACCAAGGAGGAAATGTGCTTCAAAGCCCCCCTACCCGATATTGCTCATTGGGAAGCGGCGGAAGCATACTACTAACGGAAGCCAACAGCGGAAGCATAACAACTCGTTGTTTTCAGCCTCTCAACTCCCCTTTCCAACCAAGTCCCGAACGCTGAAACCATACGTTCGGGACTTGGTTGCTTTTTCGGACACGTACATGAGCAGGAATATGCTGCGTTGGCTAGTGGCTGGCAATGACCGTTCCTCATGTTGTTTCTCCTTTGCTGCTGCCGTTACCCTGAATAACATTTTGTCCTTTTAGAAAGGTGAATTGCACTAGGGGGCTGAGGGGCCGTAGTTTTGTGGTGCGGCACTTGAACTTTAGCAGGGGATTTGAGCTTTTGGCCTCAAACGTGCCCGCCGCTCCTGGTTCCGACCTCTAACTTTTCTGCCCCTATGGCAATACTCGTTTTCTTCGTAGCGCACTACTACCTGTCGCTCTTCACGCAGACGTTCTACCTGCACCGGTACGCGGCCCACAAAATGTTCACCATGAACAAGTTCTGGGAGAAATTCTTCTTCCTGTTTACCTACATCTGCCAGGGTTCCTCGTTCCTTTCGCCGCGGGCCTATGCGTTGCTGCACCGCATGCACCATGCCTACTCCGACACGGAGTTGGACCCCCACTCGCCTCACTTTTCCTCTAACGCCTTCAGCATGATGTGGAAAACCAAAGTGATTTACGGGGAAGTGGTAGAAAACCGTTACGAGGAGGCCAAGCGCTTTGAGGGTGACACCCCGGAGTGGAAGACGCTGGAGGCATTCGGTGGTACCGCCTATAGCCGTATTGGCTGGGGCGCACTATACGTGCTGTTCTATGTGCAGTTTGCTACAGCATGGTGGCAGTTTCTGCTGTTGCCCATTCACTTCCTGATGGGGCCCATCCACGGCGCTATTGTGAACTGGGGCGGCCACAAGTACGGCTACCAGAACTTCGACAACCACGACAAATCCAAAAACACGCTGCCCTTCGACTTCCTGGCATTTGGCGAGCTGTTCCAGAATAACCACCACAAGCTGCCCATGCGCGTCAACTTCGGCGTGAAGAAATGGGAGCTGGACCCCACCTACGCATTCATCTGGATGCTGGACAAGGTGGGCGTGGTAAAAGTAAAGCGCAAGTGGCAGGAATCGGTACCGATGGCCGCTTAAGCAAAATATCTTCCGTTGAAGAAACGAACAAAAGGCCCTTCCGGATGCGGAAGGGCCTTTTTATGTGGCTGGTGAGCAGTCCCTCCCCTCACAAGTGAGCGTTGAATCTGGGTAATCCTTTTAATCCGCAAAATCTGTGATTACCTTTGCACCTCATTTTCAACCAGACGCACGGGATGCGTCGCTTAACCAAACCGGTTTATGGCAGTTAAAATCCGCCTCGCCCGTCGTGGCCGCAAGAAGGCCGCAATGTTCGACATCGTTGTTGCTGACTCCCGCTCGCCCCGCGACGGTCGTTTCATCGAAAAAATCGGTACCTACAACCCCCAGACTAACCCCGCTACCATCAACTTCGACGGTGAAAAGGCGTTCGACTGGATTATGAAAGGTGCCCAGCCCACGGATACCGTGCGCGCCATGCTCTCCTACCGCGGTGTGCTGTACCGCAAGCACCTGCAACTGGGTGTTATCAAAGGAGCTATTTCGCAGGACACTGCCGACCAGCGCTTCACCGACTGGAAAGAGCAGAAAGATGCTAAAATCGAAGGCAAGCGCACCAACCTGGGCAACGCCAAGGAGGATGCCCGCAAGCAGCGTCTGGCCGCCGAAACCAAAGTAAACGAAGCCCGTGCTGAAGCGCAGCGCGCCAAGCAGGCCGCCGCTCTGGCTGCTGCTGCTCCGGCCGCCGAAGCTGAAACCACGGAAGCCGAAGCTCCGGCCGAGACTACGGAGGAAGCTGGCGCTTAATTTCAGGTTTAGAAGGTAGAGAGTTTGGAAGTTAAAGAATGGGCAGTTGGTGTGGCTAAACGCATCACTCTCACCATTTTCTAACTTTCAAACTCTCTACCTTTCTAACTTCCCTACCATGACGCTCGACGACTGTTACGAACTGGGTTCCATTGTGAAGCCCCACGGCCTGAAAGGTTTCGTGGTGGCCGCGCTGGACGTAGACGACCTGGAGGCGTATCGGAAGCTGAAAATGGTGCTGCTGGAAATGCCCACGGCCCCAGGCAAGCTTATCGAGTATGCCGTAGAGAAGCTACAGCCCCAGGGCACTGAGCGGGCATTGCTGAAGCTGAAAGGCATTGAGCGCATTGAGGAAGCGGAGCCGTTGCGGAACGCCAAGCTCTGGCGCCCCCTCGCGGAGCTGCCCGCTCTGAAAGACGACCAGTTCTACTTTCATGATGTGGTTGGCTTCACGGTAGTCGATCAGCAGCTCGGTGAGTTAGGTAACGTGGAGACCTTCTACGAACTACCCCAGCAGGACGTGCTATCCATGCGCTACCAGGGTCAGGAAGTGCTGATTCCGGTGGCGGATGAGTTGATTCTGAGCGCCGACCAGGAAGCCAAAAAGCTTTACGTGAATCTGCCGGAGGGCTTGCTGGAGGTGTACCTCACGCCGGCTTCCCGGGAGCGGGACGAGCCCGACGAAGTTGTAGAGCCTTAGGCTGTCTGCCGAATTATGCGCATTGACATCGTTACGTGTCAGCCAGATTTGCTGGTGAGCCCCTTTGCCCATTCCATTGTGAAGCGGGCGCAGGATAAAGGCTTGGCTGAAATTCATCTGCACGACCTTCGGCGCTATGCCATCAACAAGCACGGTCAGATTGACGATTACGTGTTTGGGGGTGGAGCCGGAATGGTGCTGCGCGTGGAGCCCATTGCCGCCTGCTTTGATGAGTTGCTGGCCCAGCGTAGCTACGAGGCCGTCATCTACATGACGCCAGATGGGGAAACGATGCGGCAGCCGCTGGTTAACCGGTTATCGTTAGCCGGCAATCTGCTCATTCTGTGCGGCCACTACAAGGGCGTAGACGAGCGGATTCGGCAGGCGTACATTACCCACGAAATCAGTGTAGGTGACTACGTGCTGAGCGGGGGTGAATTAGGGGCTGCTATTCTGGTAGATGCAGTGGTGCGGCTGTTACCCGGCGTGCTGGGTAACGAGGAATCGGCCCTCAGCGACTCCTTTCAGGATAACCTGCTGGCCCCGCCCGTGTACACTCGTCCGGCCGAATGGCGAGGCCTCTTAGTGCCGGAGATATTACTTTCCGGTAATACGCCCAAAATTGACGTCTGGCGGCATGAGCAGGCCTTGGCCCGCACCCAGCAGCGCCGCCCAGACTTATTACCAGAGTGACGTTGCGAAACTGCGGACGGTGAATTTACTGCCTAGAATCTGTAACTGGCGCAGTAAGAACCACAAACTCACAATTTCACAAACTCACCATTTCACAATTTGAAAATAGAGGGCTATATTTGCGCCTCTTTACCTGAAACCCTTCAGGGCGGCGCGGCCGTCCTTCACAGTTTTTCCAGCCATGAGCGTACTACTCGATTTTATTCAGCAGGAATCCCAGGAGCGCCGCGCCAGCTTCCCCAAGTTTGCAGCCGGTGACACCATTATCGTTCACGTGAAAATTCGCGAGGGCAACAAGGAGCGCGTTCAGCAGTTCCAAGGCGTGGTGATTCAGCGCAAAAACCCAAACTCGAACGGCGAAACCTTTACGGTTCGTAAAATTTCGAACCAAATCGGTACCGAGCGTATTTTCCCGCTCCTGTCGCCCAACATCGACAAGATTGAAGTTATCCGTCGTGGCCAGGTTCGTCGGGCCCGTCTGTTCTACCTGCGTGGCCTGTCGGGCAAAGCAGCTCGTATCAAGGAGAAGCGTCGCGTAGTGGTTGCTGCTTAAGCACACCTCGCACTTACCCACAACGGCCGGCCCCTGCATAAGAGGCCGGCCGTTGGCATTTACTAGGTGGTTGCTCATTCAGTAAGCTGCTAACGAAACTGCCCCGGCTCCTTTGCAGAAACCGGGGCAGTTTAGCTTATGGGCTGGAGAGAACCAACTGAGTTTTTAGCAGCCTATTTAACCTGGTTGGCGGCGGCGGTAAGGGCAGCGCCCAGTTTCTCCACCCGCTCAGCCGTATTGGGGTTTTCGGCAAATACGGCAGCTTTGGTGGTGTTTTCACCCAAGCGGCTCAGCAGTTGAGCTACTTTGTCCTTGTCAATGCTACCACCGTTAAAGTGGGCTTTCAAATCCTGCAGGTCGGTTACCAGCTGGTGTAGCTCCGGATTGTTAACGTCCTTCAGGTCTTCAATCCAGCGCTGAAAGTGGTTATCGAGGCCGGAACGGTCGGCTTCTTCCTGCAAATCGAGGCCCAGGAGCTTGGTTGTACCATCGAGGTGGTTCTGGTGTTGGGTATCGTCTTTTGGTTGCTTGTGGAAAGACATCGGTAGCAAATGTTAGTCCGCCTGGTACGGCGGAGGTTGGTAATAGGCTTCCAAACGCAGGCAACGAGCAAAGGTTGTGACGCATCTTCCCGGCCGAAGGGCTACTTTCGTTGCTGCTACCATCGTTTTTCTCTCCCTGTTTTTTCTGTATGAAGAAATTTTTAGCACTGAGCCTACTACTGGCCCAACCGCTGCTGGGCTTGGCCCAGTCGGCTACCTGGCAGCAGCAGGTTAATTACTCTATTGATGTGGCGCTTGATGACCGCCAGCACGTGCTTACCGGCCGTGAGGAATTGGAATACACCAACAATTCGCCTCAGCCGCTGACCTATATTTGGTTTCACCTCTGGCCTAACGCCTACCGCGACAATAGCACGGCCTTCGCCCGGCAACAGCTACGCAACGGCAGCCGCAAATTTCAGTTTGCCACGGCTAGCCAGCGGGGCTTCATTGATGGGCTGGAGTTTCAGGTAAACGGCCAGGCAGCCCGCCTGGAGTACGATGCCAGCAACCCTGATATGGCCAAGCTGGTACTTCCCCAGGCCCTGGCCCCCGGAGCCAAAGCAAACATCACCACACCATTTCGGGTAAAAATTCCCGACTCATTTTCGCGCTTTGGGCACGTAGAGCAGAGCTACCAGATTACGCAGTGGTACCCCAAACCGGCCGTGTACGACCAGAAGGGCTGGCACCCCATGCCCTACCTCGACCAAGGCGAGTTTTACTCTGAATTTGGCTCGTTTGATGTGCGCATCACGCTACCGGCCAACTACACCGTGGGGGCTACCGGCGTGCTGCAAAACCCGGAGGAGCAGCAGCGCCTCGACCAGCTGGCCGCAGCTACCGCCAGCAAGAAAACGCAGCAGGACTTCGGCACTGACTTGAAATTTCCGGCGTCGGCAGCGGAAACTAAAACCCTGCGCTACGTGCAGGACCGGGTGCACGATTTTGCCTGGTTTGCTGACAAGCGGTTTAACGTGCTCAAAAGTGGGGTTACCTTACCGTCAGGCAAGCAGGTAACCTCCTGGGTCATGTTCACCAATAAGGATGCCCAGCAGTGGATTAAGGGGTTACAGGACGTGAACGACGCCCTGACCTACTACTCGCAATGGGTAGGCGAGTATCCGTACGCCTCGGCTACGGCTGTGGATGGTGCCCTGAGCGCCGGCTCGGGGATGGAGTACCCCATGGTGACTGTAACGCAGCCTTCGGCCATTGTGCACGAGGTGGGCCACAACTGGTTTTACGGTATCCTGGGTTCCAATGAGCGGGACTTCCCGTGGATGGATGAGGGCGTGAACTCCTACGTGGAAAACCGCATAGCTGAACGCAACGACCCAGCGGCGGGACAACTGGGCTTCCTGACCAAATCACCCAAAATTGCGACCAAGCTGGGCGTAGAGGGCCTTCCAGCCGCCGCTCTGAACCAGATTCCTTACCAGGCGGCGGCTTCCCGGGGCCTCGACCAACCCGTGAGCGGCCCCAAATCCGGGGAGTACGGCAAGCTGAATTACGGCGTGATTGTGTATGGCAAGACGGCTTCTCTGCTCAGGTACCTGGCGGGCTATCTGGGCCAGGAGAAGTTTGATGCAGCCATGCACGCCTATTACCAGCGCTGGCAGTTTCGCCACCCCTACCCCGAAGATATGCAGGCCGTGTTTGAGGAAACTACCGGCCAGAAACTAGATTGGTTTTTCCAGAACATGCTCACCACTCAAAACCACTATGAGGTAGCGCTATCTGACATGCTGGTACAGCCGGGCGCCGTGAAAGTGCTGGTCCGCAACGATTCGCCGGCCCCGCTGGCGGTACCTGTCGCCACGCTGGATGCTCAGGGCAAGGTGCTGGAAACCCGCTGGACGCCCGTATTCGGCGGCACTGAGGATGATGAGAAAGACGAAACTCAACTCAACTTCCGGCGCGAAGGCGTGGCGGCGGTAGTCATAGACCCCGAGTACCTGACGCCCCAGCTTAACCGCCGTGACGATCAGCGCCAGCTGGAAGGCAGCTTCCCGACCTGGGAGCCTCTGCGGGTGAAACCCCTGGCCAGCCCTGAGCGCTGGGACCGGCATTTCATTAATTGGGTTCCGGTGCTGGGTGCCAACACCTCCGACAAGTTTATGCTGGGGGCCGCCTTTTATACCAATCTGCTGACGCCCAAACGGCTGAACTTCCTGGCCATGCCCATGTACAGCTTCAACCAGAAGGAAGTGAATGGTATTGGCAGCGTATCCCTGAACGTACTACCCCAGCGCAACGTGCGCCAGCTGGTAACCAAGGTGCAGCTGACGCGCTTTGAGCGGTTTACCAAGCTGGAGCCCAGCATCACGCTGCAGCTGCCACACTCGGCCTACAACGGCGTGCAGCAGTGGGCGCGACTGGCTACCACCTCCGTCCAGAACGAGGATGAAAACCTGACTAGCAGTATCCAAACGCTGGAGTATGGCGCCAAGCACGGTAACGCCCTGCAGAGCTGGTCGGCGCACGCGGAGCTGAATTTCCTGACTTCGGATGCCAACAGTGACAATACGGCCCGGCAGGCTACCCTGCTGCGCGCTACGGCCACCTACGGCCGCTACTACAGCGCCAAAAAACAGGTCCGCGCCCGCCTGTTCGGGGGCACGTTCCTGAAGTCCAGCAACGACTTCCTGATGGGACTGAGCGGCAGCTTCGATTACCGCCGCCAGCACACCTACCTCGACCGGCAGCAAATTTCCGATGCCTTGACTGCCCAAGTGCACCAGACGGATGACCGGGACGGAGGCTTTAAAGGCTACGTGCCGGCCGTGAGCCGTACTTGGCTGACGACGCTGAACCTGGAAGCTGACTTGCCGGTGACATCCCTGGCAGTATACGGCGACCTGGGCGTTGGAGAAATATTCAACGCTACCGCTTCCACTACCAGCACCCGCACGTACTACGGGGCTGGTTTGGTACTACCCATAGCCAAGAATATTTTGCGGTTATATATTCCGGTAGCAGGTTCCCAGTTCGATAATGGCCTGCCCGAAAGTCGCCGGGACTTCACCAACAACATCCGGTTTGTACTGCACCTGGAACAACTTAGCCCGTTCCGCCTGCTGGATGAACAGCTGGCCCGCTAACCCTCTGCCAGCAAAAGATACAACGCCCGGCCAGCATCTGAGATGCCGGCCGGGCGTTGTATCTTTTGCCATCCGTGCCCCGACTTGTGTATCTTCCTCCATGCGAATTTCTGCTTTCATGCTGGCCGGCATGCTGCTAACCGGCAGCCTTAGCGGCTGCGGCTCCAACCTGGCCGACTTGCCAACCTACTCGGCCGAGCGTAAGCTGCTGCAGGTAGTGGTGGAGATGCCCGCGGGTACCAACCGCATCCAGCGCTACAACCCCGCTATCCAGGAGTTCGAGCCGCAGCAGCAGGCCGGCTCCGACGACCTGATTGAGTTTTTGCCGGTGCCGGGCAACCTCGGCTTTGTGCCCGCCACCCAGGTTCCGGCGCTTGCAGCAGGGGCCACGCAGCCCCTACCAGCTTTAGTACTTGCTGAAGCTCAGCCCGCCGGCACTGTGCTGGAGGTAACCCCGGTGGCGCTGCTCACGCTGGATATCAATGGGGCGCTGCAGTCGGTGCTATTGGCCGTGCCTGCCCGGCCCGGCCAGCGCACTTTACCCGAGGCCACCGATTGGGCCGCGCTCAACAAGCACTACCCCGGCCTGCGCAGTTCCCTAAGCCTCTGGTTTCAACACCGCACCCGCCCCACCGAAACACGCATAGTGGGCTGGAAAGATGAAAAGGAAGCCGAAAAATACGTACGCGCCCACATGCAGTAACCCGCACGAAAAAGCCCCGTTAGCACACTGCCAGCGGGGCTTTTTCAAAATATTCTGTTGCCAGACTATTCAATTTTGTTCATACGCTCTTTCACGGCTTCCAGCGCCACGCGCATGTTCACAATGTCGGCGCGAGCGGCTTCCTGCTCTTTCAAGTTCAGGTCTACCTGGTTGTTGAACTGCTGGAGTTCAGCGGCGTTCTGGGCCAGCTGCTGCTGGATATCAATTTTGCGCTGCTTGTTTTTCTCGATGTCCTTTTTGATGGCATCCGACTTGGCAATAACCGCCATGTGGTTGTCCTGTGACTGCATCAGGGCTTTCTCGGCCGTAGCAACCTGCAGGGCCAAGTCTTCGCGGTAGAGCTTACGGGCGAAGTCTTTCAGATAGCCCTCGGCCGATTTCCACTGCACGGGGGTAGCATCCTTGCTCAGGTAAGCGTTACCCAGGTCAATCGACCACCACACGGTAGTACCGGTAGGCACGGCATCTACTTTGCTGATAACGCGGATGGGGGTTTTGGCAATGGCTTCGATAACCACCCCATCCATCGTGTAGACGCCTTTATCGGCTTTCACTTTGCTGCCGAACTGCTCGTCCAGCTGCTTTTTCCAGGAATCCTCTACGCGTTTGCTGTCAAGCTGCATAGACACGCGCTGTCCTTTCCGCGGAATGCCTTTGATGGCCATATCCGTTTCATCAACGGGCGATTTTTGCGCGAAGCTCGTCACCGTAGTTGCCAGCGTTAGCAGCAGAGAAAAAAGTACGCCTCGTTTCATAAAGGGATGAAATAGAGTGTTGAAGAAATGTTGTGCAGGTGAGTAGTGCCGGCATTGCTGTATCCGACTGACCAAATTTAACCAGACTCTGAGCATCATACTAGGCTGCCGATTGATTTTTTTGGCTAAAATCACCTTTTATCCAAATAGTAATATTTAGCATTATTTAGGTACCAACAAATATTCAAAATCACCTATGCAATGAGCCTACTCCAGCCACTAACCCCTTTATTTACAAGATGAACAAACGCAACTCTGCCCTGTTCTATTCTGACTATGACTGTTACCGTTTGCCGCAAGGAGCACTTTAACGCCGCCCACCGCCTGCACAACCCGGCGTGGAGCGAGGAGCAGAACAATGCCACGTTTGGCAAGTGCAACAACCCTCATTATCATGGCCATAACTACGAGCTGATTGTGCGCCTAACGGGCGAGGTTGATCCGGCTACGGGGTACGTGTATGATATGAAGCGGCTGAGCGACCTGATCAAACGCGAGATTCTGGATACCTTTGACCACCGGAACCTGAACCTGGACACTGAAGATTTTCGGCAGTTGAACCCCACCGCCGAGAATATTGCCGTAGTTATCTGGAACCGTTTGCGCCCCCACCTGGAAGAGCGCTTTGCCTTGTCGGTCACGCTGTACGAGACCGAACGTAATTTTGTAGAATACCATGGATAATCCCGTGCCTGCGGCGCCCGTCGCGGACGGAGCCGCCCCCCGCCCCGCTCCCCTCGACCGGCAGCTGCCCGCCGACCTGCGTACCCCGCTTCGCGCCGATGCTTTTGCCCTCAGCGACGACGAAAAAGTAACCGCCATTGCTGGGCATTTCGAGCAGATTATGCACCTGCTGGGCCTCGACCTGACCGACGACAGCCTGAGTGGCACGCCCCGGCGCGTGGCCAAAATGTACGTGCACGAGTGGTTTAAAGGTCTCGACCCCAAACACCGCCCTGAGGTGCGCCTGTTTGAGAACCGCTACCACTACCAGAATATGCTGGTGGAGCGCGACATTACGGTTTTCTCCTGCTGTGAGCATCACTTCGTGCCTATTATCGGTAAGGCGCACGTGGCCTACCTCCCGGGCGAGAATGTGGTGGGCCTGAGTAAGCTGAACCGAGTAGTGCAGTACTTTGCCCGTCGCCCTCAGGTGCAGGAGCGCCTCACCCGCCAGATTGCCGAGGAGTTGAAAACGACTTTGGGTACCGAGAATGTGGCCGTGCTGATTGAAGCCGACCACTTGTGCGTGATGAGCCGGGGCGTAAACGACACGAACAGCAGCACCATTACGGCCGAGTACGGGGGGGCATTTGGCCAGAATGAGGCATTACGCCAGGAGTTTATCCGTTTGATTGGCAAGTAGCACCTGGGGGCCGGCGGGAGCTGACTTTAGAAGACGACGGTTTACTCTACCTTCGCCTGACATTTCACACAACCACTTTTTCCCTGCTCGGCTTACGGGGCTCTGGCTGCTCAGCACCAAGCCTTACGCGCTAAGTACCCTACACTATGTCCCGTAAAGTTCTGATTACCGGGGGCACCGGAATGATTGGCACCCGCCTGGCGGAAATGCTGATTGATGGCGGCTACGAAGTAGCGCTGCTCAGCCGGACTCCCGGTAGCGGCCGGTTCCGCAGCTTCCGCTGGGACCCCTTGGCCGGTACCATTGACGAGGCCGCCGTGCCCTACGCCGATTATATCATTAATCTGGCGGGCAGCAGCGTATCGGATGGCAAGTGGACGCAGGAGCGTAAGCGGGAAATTCTGTCGAGTAGGTTGGCGGGCACGCAACTGATGGCCCGGCAGCTGGCCAAGCAAAACCACCATGTGCAGGCGTTTATTTCGGCCTCAGCCATTGGCATCTATGGCGACCGGGACAACCAGATT
The DNA here is from genome assembly GCF_040547285.1 of Hymenobacter sp. UYP22. Taxonomy (NCBI): domain Bacteria; kingdom Pseudomonadati; phylum Bacteroidota; class Cytophagia; order Cytophagales; family Hymenobacteraceae; genus Hymenobacter; species Hymenobacter sp. UYP22. The sequence goes on from NZ_JBEPPK010000004.1 coordinate 268,408, forward strand.
GTAAATGAGGAAACCCCGCCGGCCGAGGGCGACTTTCTGGCCGAAGTGTGCCAGCGCTGGGAAGCCGCCGCTCAGGGCGTGGCCGAGTATGGCGTCCGGACGGCTATTTTCCGCATTGGCATTGTCCTGAGCCCGGAAGGTGGAGCCCTGGTGCCGCTGGCCCGGACGGTGAAGCTGATGGCTGGGGCGCCCTTGGGCTCGGGCAAGCAGTACATGTCCTGGATTCACCTCGACGACCTGTGCCGCCTGTTCATTCAGGCCCTGGAAGACGCGCGTTGGGTGGGCACCTACAATGCCGTGGCTCCCAACCCCGTAACCAACCAGGAGTTTACCCGCACCTTGGCCGACGTGCTGCACCGCCCGCTGGTACTGCCCAAAGTACCGGAGTTTGGTCTGAAGCTGATGATGGGCGAAATGAGCGAGATTGTGCTGGCCTCCCAGCGTGTAAGCGCCGAGAAAACGTTGCAGCAGGGCTTCACCTTCGAACATCCGCAGTTGCGCGGGGCCCTAGAGTCATTCTACAGCGAGGAATAGGCTACCGTGTTCCGCGCCATTGCTCGGTTTCTGCTGGCAAGCGCGCTGGTGGTGTTGACTTACCTGAACTGGCAGCTACTCTATACGCCCCTATTGGAGCCGGTGCAGGGCTCGGCCGCCATCAACCAAGATGTGGTAGCGCAATTGCAACACCTGCAAGGCCGCCTGCACAATGGGGCGGGCGCGCAAATGCAGGAGCTGTACCCGGAGGGGTTTGTGTACCTGAATGCGCTGTATGCTCTCACCTGGACCGAGCTGTTGCCCCACCTGCCCCCCGCTTCAGCGCTGCACCAGCAGGCCCGGCGGGAAACGGAGTGGGCATTGCGTGAAATCCAGAGCCCAACGGCGCAATCCATCTTCGAGCCGGAGCTGCCGCTGTCCTACGGGGCGTTCTACCAAGGCTGGTCGGCGTATTGCCTGGGGCGCTACCTGCACGCGCTGCCGCCGGCCCAACGGGATACGGCGGCGGTTCGACGATTTAAGCAACAGTGCGCCTTGATTGCTACGGCTCTCCACAACAGTTCTTCACCCTTCCCAGAATCGTACAGCGGAGCCGCCTGGCCAGCCGATGGCGTGATGTGCGCCGCCGCCCTGGCCTGGCACGACCGGCTGGCGCCCCCGCAGTACCACGGTGTCCTTCAGCAGTGGCTAGGGGCCGTATCCTCCCGGCTGGATGCTCACCAGCTGATTCCGCACGAAGTAGAGGCTGGCTCGGGCGCTGTGCGCACGCCCGCGCGTGGCTCCTCGCAAAGCCAGCTGCTCAACTTTCTGGTTGAAATTGACTCTGCCTACGCGCGGCCGCATTTTCAACGTTACCGCGCCCTATTCTTGACGAGTCGGCTGGGCTTGCCGGGCATACGAGAATCGGCCCGGGGCACCGCCGCTACCGAAGATATTGATTCGGGCCCGGTTATATGGGGCGTTGGTGGAGCCGCTTCTTTGGTAGGCCGGCGCACCATGCAGCGTTTCGGTGATACAACTACGGCTCTGGGCTTGCGCAACAGCATTGAGGCGTTTGGCCTGCCCTGGCATAATGACAACCGTAAATCTTACCTGCTGGGCCAGTTGCCCGTTGCCGATGCATTTATTGCCTGGGGAAACGCCGTAGCGCCCCAGCAGCAACTAAGGGCGGCGGCCGGCTGGCGTACGTCTTTTCAGTTGCTGTCCGGGGCGGTGACGCTTTGTATAGTAGGGCTGTGGCGGCTCACGAATCGTAAAAAGCAGCCCAGCCCGGACGCATAGTGCATCCGGGTTGGGCTGCGTACCTGTTTTGCGGCGGGCTAGTTACCGCCCAGGCTGTCGGGAAGCGGGGCGGTGCCGTTGTTGAGGTTTTCCAGCAGGTTATCGACTACGATGGTATCCACGGGCTCCTCGCGCTGTCGGCGGCGGGGCTCCTCGGTGGTGCACACGTACTTTTTGCTGATGGTAACGGTAGGTTTGGGGAAGGGCCCCATCTGGATGTCGAGGTCTGGGTCCTGGTACACTTTCTCCATGTAGGTACCGAAGATGGGCAAAGCCATGCGGCCCCCTTCGCCCTGCTGGGAATTCAGGAAGTGGATGCTCCGGTCTTCGCCGCCCACCCACACGCCGGTTACCAGGTCTTTGGTGATGCCCATGTACCAGCCGTCGGAGTAGTTGCTGGTGGTGCCGGTTTTGCCGCCAATCTGGTTGTTTTTCTTCCACAGCTCATAGTCCCACAAGGCCTGGGAAGTACCACCGGGCTCCTCCATGCCACCGCGCAGCATGTAGGTCATTAGCCAGGCCGTTTCGGCCGGAATTACGCGCTTCTGCTGGGGGTCGAACTGGGCCAGCACGTTGCCGTTTACGTCCTCGATGCGCGTAACCAGCATGGGCTCAGTCCGGAAGCCTTGGTTGACGAAGGTGCTGTAGGCATTCACCATTTCAAATACGCTCACATCCCCGCCCGAGCCGAGCCCGATGCTGGGTACCGGCAGCAGCTTGCTCCGGATACCGACCTTATTGGCGTACTTGGCCACGTTGTCCCAGCCCACTTTCTCGGTGAGCTGGGCCGTGACGGAGTTGACGGAGCGGGCCATGGCATAGCGCAGCGTCATGTTCATGCCGGTGTACTCGCGGGTTACGTTGTCGGGCTGCCACTCCATGGGCTTGCCATTTTCCACGTAGTTGATGGTTACCCGCTCATCCCGGATTCGGTCGCAGGGCGAGTAGCCGTTATCCAGGGCCGTGAGGTAGACGAAAGGCTTGAAGGTGGAACCGGCCTGGCGCTTGCCCTGCTTCACGTGGTCGTACTGGAAGAAGCGATAATTGAGGCCGCCCACCCAGGCCTTTACCTGGCCGGTGAAGGGGTCCATGGTCATCATGCCGGCGTGCAGGAAGTGCTTGTAGTAGGCCAACGAATCCAGCGGGGACAACATCAGCGTAGTATCCCCGTCGCCCTTCCAGGTGAATACCTTGGTGGGGTGCTTGCGGTGCAAAGCCGAGTCGAGCAGGTCGGGGCGGCCCCGGTAGCGGGCGGCCAGCTCCTTATACTGCTCGGTGCGCTTCATCTGGGTTTCAATGAAGTTGGGAATTTCCTTGCCATCCTCATCCACCCAGGGGTTGGAGTCTCGGTTGCGCCAGAAGTTATCAAAGGTGCGCTGCAGAATTTTCATCTTCTTCTGCACCGCTTCCTCGGCGTAGCCCTGCATGCGCGAGTCGATGGTGGTGTAGATGCGCAGGCCGTCCCGGTACATATCGTAGCCATTCTGCTTGCACCACCCGTTCACAGCCTGGCTGATGGCCCCGCGGAAATAGGTTTCGGGCCCGTCCACGTGCTTTTCTACCTGATATTGCAGGGCAATGGGCGTGGCCTGCTCCTGCTGCACCTGGGCGGCCGTGAGCACGCCCGCCTGGCCCATGCGCGTGAGCACCAGGTCGCGGCGGCGCTTGGCCGCCTGAGGGTGAAACTTGGGGTTGAAGGCCGTGGGGTTGTTGAGCATGCCCACCAGCATGGCCGCCTGCTCAATGCTCAGGCTGTCGGGGGAAGTGCTGTAGAAGGTTTTGGCGGCCACTTTCACCCCGTAGGCCTGGGAGCCATACTCCACGGTGTTGAAGTACAGGGCCAGAATTTCGTCCTTGGTGTAGCGGCGCTCCAGCTCCACGGCCGTGAGCCACTCCTTGGTTTTGCTGATGATGGTACCCACCAGCGGCACGTGGCCCAGCAGGCCGGTGTTTTCCTTGCGGCGGGTTTTGTAGAGGTTTTTGGCCAGCTGCTGCGTGATGGTAGAGCCCCCACCCCCGCTGCCGCCGGTAGCGGCCCCCACTACCGCCCGGGCAATGGCCGTAGGGTCGATGCCGGAGTGGTTCTGGTAGCGTACATCCTCGGTGGAAACCAGCGCCTTGATCAGCCAAGGCGACATTTTGCTGAGCGGCACCGGGGAGCGGTTTTCACGGAAGTAGCGGCCTATTAGTATCCCATCGGCGGTGAACACCTGGGAAGGCTGCTCTACCCGCGGGTTTTCCAGCTCCTCCAGGCTCGGCGACTTCCCGAACAGGAACAGGAAGTTCATGCCTACCAAAATCGGGTACAGCAGAAACGTGCCGGCCCCCAGCACAAAAATGGCCCACAGCGCCCGGGAAACGCGGTTGGGCCAGCGGCGGGCAACAGGAGCAGAAACGGGTTTATTCGACGGCGTAGAAGCAGGCATGCAGGGCGCAGTGAGGCGAGCAGAACCGGCGGGGCCGGTTTGGGAGCCGCAAATATACCAGTTGCGGCGGGGTCGTGAGTAGTTTATCAATTGGCGGATAGGCGCGTGCGGCGGATAATCAGATGGGGACCCTACACACCTCCCCTGCCTGCCCTTCACTTCCGCACTTATCAGGGCAGTTGCAGGCTCCTTAATCCGTCATTTGCCCACTGAGGAGAACTACTAATCCGATACCCACTGCTACGGTTATGCAAGCCGCGCCGACGTACCCGCCCCAAGAGACTAAGCGCCATGCCCACAGCCAAGCCCGATTCTTAAGTGTAGCGGCTATCCGGCCCGCTGTAAAAGCTGCCAGCCACGGCAAGCTCACCACGCACCCGATGAACGTCGCGCCAAACCACACCCCGGTCTGCGGGTGATTCGGCCAGATTTCATCCTCGAATACCAGATTCAGGACGCAGAACACCGCAACGCCCGCCAGCAGCCAGGCCGCCCGGGGTACGGCCGGCCGCACCGTATCCTGCCCGAACCGCCACAGCCGGACCGCCTGCGCATCCAGCCAGCCCATCATAGCCACAGTGGGTTGAGGTGAATAAGGCCGGTTCCCACCAGCGCCAGGCCCAGCACACTCCCCAGGTGAAATACCACGCATAGCCAGAACACCAGGCTGGGTACATAACGGCGAGTATCCAGCAGGCTTCCCGGCGACGAAGGTAGCGCCAGCGGCAGGGTGGCCTGGTACAGCACTACGGCATTGGCCGCCGTTACCAGGCCGCCTACCAGCCACGCCTGCTGCCACAGCCGTACCAGCTGCGCAAGCACGGCTTCATCGGCCGCACCGAGGCGGTACCAACCCGGAATTTGCCACCACGTCCAGAGTAGGGCGCAGGCGGCCACCAGCACCGCCAGGCTGCGGCCGGCGGAGTGAGGTTGCAGGAGTACAGGAGTCGTCGGCATATCAGCGGATGGCAACAGGTTGTGGCCCATTTTGCCCCCACAGGAGCATCACGTGCAGCAGCGTCCAGAGCACGGAGGCCAGTAGCAGAGTGGCGCAGGGCAATACCACGGCCAACAGGCGTTGAGTGCGGGCGGCGAAGGTGGCGGCCCGCTCCCGCCAGGTAAGCAAAGCGGCCAGCGCGGCTATGCTGCCAACGCACCACAATAGCCCGAGCAGGGACAGACCTACTTGCAGAAGATTCATAGTTTCTAGCGTGGAAGTTTGATAAGCAAAACCGGGCGGGCTAGCGGCCGCGTAAGGCCTCGTAGGCCGAGGACTCGGTCTGGGTCCAGCTCTGCCAGTGGTGGTACTCGGGGTAGTTGCGCTGCCAGGCCGTAATGCGGTTGTGGATGGCCGCTTTGGCCTGTGCGGGCGTAGCCGTGGTTTCGTAGTAGCTGCCGGGCGGGCTGATGATGATGCGCGTGGCCCCGTCGAGCACGCTTTGGCGGGCGGCCAGCTCAGGCAGCACCCGCTCGGGCATCTCCAGCAGGAAACCCAGATCTACAGTGCGGAAGCGGGGGCTGAGGTTATAGCGGGCAATCCAGATTTCCCAGTTGCCCAGAGCCAGCAGCAGCAGCAGGCCGTAGGCCGCCAGCCCGTTCAGGCGCACCAGGGAATAAGCCGAGCGGCGCTGCCAGATTTTCAGCAGCACCGTGAGCAGCCCGAACACCGTGAGCAGCAGAAACCCATACACCCCAATGCGCTTGTAGGCCAGGCCCGTATGCAGGATGTAGTAGTAGTTGCGCAAACCCACCGACACGGTTAGCACCAGGTTTTGCAGCACCCAGACGGTAGCGCCCCAGCGCAGGGCCGGCAGACCAGGCTGGTAGAAGTTAAGGTTGCGGCGGAAAAACCACAGCACAATCCCCATGGCCACCAGAATGCTCAGAATCAGCACGTAGGTGCCCTCGTGCACAAACTGCGTGAGGTCGAAGCCGGGCTCCGGAGTAAAGCCCAGCCAGATCCAGCGCACATCAATGACGTTGACCAGCAGCAGCAGCGCATTCACCAGCCCAAATACCGCCAGTGCCGCCAAGTACTCCTTGCGCAAATCCAGGGGCCCGGTGGCGCGCACCCGGAAATCGGGGCGCCGAACGCCAAAAGACGCCACCCGGTCGCGCTGCCGCCGCACAAACTCCCCAAACCGGGACTCCTGATCCTGGAAAAAGTGAAACGGCACCACTACCAGCGCCGCCACCGTCAGGAGTAAGCCCAGCAGAAAAAACAGCACGTGCACCACCGAAAAGGCCGGCCACAGCGCCGCCAGCCACTCGCCCAACTGCCGAAACACAGCACTGGCAAGGGCCCCGTAGCGCGGGTTAGCCAGCACAAACAGGATGTGAAAGACCACCAGCACCACCAGCGGCAGCACCAGCAGGCGACCGTAAAACCGGGCGCGGGGCCAGCGGCCAGCCCCACCCTGCGGCAGCCGCAAATAAGGCAGCAGCGCCGGCACGGCGCGTAGGGCCCCGCCCAGCCCCGTCAGCAGGGCGTAAGCTACCAGCTTCAGGTGGGGCTGGTTCACGTAGCCTATCAGCATAACCAAGGAGGCCAGGCAGGCCAGGCGGGCGGCCCCTGAGCCGTACCATACCACACAACCCGCGCTAACCACCGTGCCGGCCACCATCAGCCGGAAGTAGCCGGAGCGCCACACAGCCGTCTGCCGCGCCTGGCCAGCCAGCGTGGCCACCAGCACAAATGCAGTATACAGCGCCAGGTTAAGCCCGGTTTCCTGGTTCCAGAACAGGATATCGAACAGCACGGCTCCGGCCGGAATTAAAAGCTTCTGCAGGGCCGTGAGGGGAGCGGGCGCCCGGCGCACCGCATCGGTGGGCCCGGAGGCAGGGAGTGGAGCAATAAGGGTAGTCATGGCTTTATCGAATAGTTAAAAAGAACTTTGTATTTCAAAGTATTGGGGCAAAAAAAAGACAGCTTACCCCCGCAGCAGCTTTTCCAGAGCCGTTAAATGCTCTTGAAAAGCCGACTTTCCCTCCGCTGATGCGGCATACGTGGTGTTGGGCTTCTTGCCGATGAATTGCTTGCTCACGGTCACGTAGCCGGCCTTTTCCAGAGCCGCCACGTGGCTGGCCAAGTTGCCGTCGGTCAGGTCCAGGGCCTCTTTCAGTTCGTTGAAGCTCACCGACTCGTTAGCCATCAACACGGCCATTACCCCCAGTCGTACCCGGTTGTCGAAGGCCTTATTGAGCGTGTGAATCAGGTGTTTCAAGCAGTGAAATGGTGAAATAGTGAAGTGGTGAGACTGTCGTTCAGAAGGCCGGACACTATGTGTAAGGCGAATGGCGCGAATGGCGTGAGCAGGCCCGTCGAACGTCTACCCTACCGCTCATACCGGTTGTACATCAGCAGGCCGTAGCCGATGTGGCCCAGGCCGAAACCGAGGGCAAAGAACGCCAGTCCGAAGCCAGGGAACAACACGGCCAGCAGCCCCAGCCCTATTTCGGTGAGGCCCAGCCAGCGGATTTCGTCCAGGGTATACTTGCTGGCATTAAGCAGCGCCAACCCGTAAAACAGCAGTAGCCCGGGCACCACCAGCCCTACTGCGCCCTGCACGAACAGGGCAATGCAGAACAGGCCACCCGCTCCTATCGGAATAGCCAGACTCAGGGCCAGCCGCTGCCCCAGCGCACTCCAAACCGGCTGCCGGGCCCGGCGGGCCCGCCGCAGGGTAAAGAAAACGGCCACGGCCAACGCCCCCCCTAAGATGCCGGCCGCTAGCAGCAGCAGAAACGGCAACACCTGCAGGCGTTCTTCGGGGGTGCTTTGCAGCAGGCGCATAAAGCCCCCGTAAGAGTACCCCTCGGCGGCGTAGCGCTGCTGCAAATACCAGTGCCCTACCCCGGCACCGATTAGGGCTACCACCCCCGCCCCCACCCCCGACAGGCCGCTGAGCGAGATAAACCGCGACGACCTCTCCATAATGGAGCGGATTTCGGTGAGCTGGGCAAGCGGGTCGAGAGGGGGCTGCGTCATAGTTCAGGCAAAAGCACTTTGCGTTACAAAGCAACTATATTTATCCGCATTATCCAATCTTATCCTGTTTTTTATGACTTCATCTTTTGAAGAACTGCCCCGGCGGCACATGTGGTGGTCATGGTTTGGGGGCCTGGGGCTGGTATTGCTGGGGCTAGTGGCGGTGCAGGGGGTACATGAGCTGGAGCAGGCCCGACGAGAGCTTAGGGGCGTATTTCCGCTGGTACGCGCTGGGCCTGACGCTTTTTATGGGCTTGCCGGCGTTGCTGGGAGCTTGGGTACGCCGCCGCGCGATGCAGTGGGTTTTCCGGAGCAGCCTTTCCCGTGCGCAGCTACTCTGGCGCACAGCTTTCGTGTTTGAGGCATCGGTGCTTTTACTGATGCTGGTGTATTTCCTGCCTGTGTTTGCATCCGGCTATGCCAACCGGGAATATCGGCCAATTGGGCTGTTGCTCCAGCTGTTCTTCAGGCTTAGCCTGCCCTGGTTCCTGGCTTCGGTGGTGGCGGCCGCACGACTATATTCGTCCCATTCTGAAACCCGTATTCCCAACAAAAAACAAGTTTAAATCAAACCAGTGCATTTTACGGGTTCGTATATCTGGCCAGGCTGTCACCCGCGCGGCGGCCGCAGTTTCACTTTTACCTCCCGCAGCTATGCTATACCACTACGCCACTACCAGTCACTCTACTACCGTCCGGACCCTAATTTTGTGGCTGCTCAGCAACGTGGGCGGTACCCTGTGGCTGCTGCTCGATTTCGCAGCCGAGCGATTAACCGACTACTCCATTGCCCTGCTGGCCGGAATGGTGGCCGCCATAGTTTCGCTGGCCGTTGTACCGTTGGTTATTCCTTTTTTCACGGTAATGAGCCGGGTGAAGCCGGGCTGGTCGCGCCGCAGCATGGCCCTGGGCGGAATACTGCTGCTGTTTCTGCTTACCAACCAGTTGCTGGTACTTCTCTCCCCGGTTGATTCTTTACGGGCTCTGCTGCCCATGTCGTTGCCGTACGGGGTGGCGGCTGTACTAACGGTGTTCTGGCTTTACGGGCCGGCTCAGCGCCAGGTGGCAACCGCCACGGAGTAGCTGCCACAGCCGCTGCCCATTCTTTTAGCTTCCCGAAGGCAGCTTCCCGGCGGGCTTCAGCGTAAGCAGCCTGATGAAGCTTCGCCGCCAGCTATTTGAGTTTGAAGATTTGCCGTGGTTTCCCCGGGTGATTCGGGCGGGTATGATGGACTACCTTCGGTTCATGATTTCGGCCTTGCGCATCTACCAGCCCATAGTCCCGCTGCTGCGGAAGGCGCTGCTGCATACGGGGCAGCACCAGGTACTGGAGCTGTGCGCCGGGGCCGGTGGCGGCACGGCCGGCGTACTACGGCAGCTGCGCGCTACCGGCTTGCCCACCGCCCGCATCCGCCTCACCGACTTGTACCCCCAGCCGGCAGCCTGGCAGGAGTTGCTGGCCAGTAACCCCGGCCTGGAGGCTGAGCCCCAGCCCGTGGATGCTACCGCCGTACCGGCTGGTATGCCGGGGTTTCGGGTAGTTTTTTCCGCCTTCCACCACTTCCCGCCTTCTGCCGCCGAGGCGCTGCTGGCGGATGCCGTCGGTTGCCGAACGGGTATTGGGGTGTTTGAAGGGGCCGGCAAGCATTGGCTCGAGATAATACTGGCCTTAACGGTGCTGCCGGTAGCCCAACTCCTGATTACGCCCTTCATCCGGCCGTTCAGCCTGAGCCGGCTCTTCTTTACGTACTGCATCCCCCTAATTCCGCTGTTCACAATCTGGGATGGGTGCGTGAGTATCCTGCGCATGTATCCGCCGGCCCAGTTGCTGCAGCTGGCCCACCGTGCCGACCCAGCCGGTACGTTTGCGTGGGAGGCCGGCCGGGTGCGCCACCGCTGGGGCCCCGAAGTGACGTACCTGATTGGCACCCCGGTTTCCAGTGCCGGATAACCCGTAGCTTGCGCGTGGTCTGGGCGGCCTGTTGCACCTGCCGGCCCACCATCTGTTCCCGCGCCCTTCCGCCCTACTCATGCCCTCGTTTGTTGCTTACCGCCGCGCTCTGCCCCTGCTGCGCATCCCGTTTTCGGTGTACCTGATGCCGGTTTTCTGGTTTGGGCTGAGTGCCTTGCGGGAGCCCTTCAGCGGATGGCGGGCCGCCGGGGTATTTGGCGTGCTGCACTTGCTGGCCTACCCCGCCTCCAATGGCTACAATAGCTACTACGACCGGGACGAGGGCAGCATTGGCGGCCTGCGCAACCCACCCAAAGTATCAAGGGAGCTGCTGCATTTGGTGTGGCTGTTTGATGGGCTGGCGGTAGTAGGCGGCTGGCTGCTCAGCCCGGCTTTTGCGGGTTTGGTGGCGGGTTATCTGCTGGTTTCCAAGGCCTATAGCTTTGATGGGATTAGGCTCAAGAAGTACCCGCTGGCCAGTACGGCCGTGGTAGTCGTGTTTCAGGGGGCCTACACTTTCCTGATGACGCAGGTGGGGGTGGGGGCCGGCTGGCCGCAGCTGCTGGAACCCAGCAACCTGCTGCTGGCCTTGGTAAGCAGCTTGTTTCTCTGCGGCTCCTACCCGCTCACGCAGGTATATCAGCACCAGGAAGATGCCCGGCGCGGCGACCGAACCCTAAGCCTGCGTCTGGGCATCAGGGGTACGTTTGTGTGGGCGGGGCTGGCCCTGGCAGCAGGGGCAGGCTTGCTGGCCACGGTGTATCTGCAGCGCCAGGAGGTGCGGCACCTGTTCCTGTTTCTGGGGGCTACCGGGCCGGTGGTCGTGTTGTTTGGCAGCTGGGCGCGGGCAGTGTGGCAGAACCCCGCCGCCGCCAACTTCGACCGTACCATGCGCATGAACCAGGTTTCCTCACTTTGCCTGAGTATTGCCTTTGCCTGTATGCTGGTGTGGTAGCCGGAACGGTAAAGCCGGTGCCTGCGTACAGATCAGCTCACTCCCTCTTCCTTCCCCACTATGCGTTCCATCCTGCTGTTGCCCTTGCTGCTAGCCGGGGCGTGCTCCTCGCCGGAACAGCCGGCTACCTCCACACCGCCCCTGGCTGACTCTTCTGCGGCCCCGCTTGAGCCACTGGATACGGTGCGCCCGGCCACGGTTGATGCGCAGGCCGACACGCTGCTCACCAGCCGCAGCCGCCACGTCTTCTCGGCACCGGGCACCCCCGATGTGTTTTCATTGGTACTGCGCGGTTCCTCGGTACTGAGCAGCGAGGCAGCCTTCACCATCACTACGGCCGGCGGCGAAGTAATTTTCCGGGAAATGCTAACGTCCTCGGACCTGGAAGCCGCCATGGTGTACGAAATGACCGGCCCTACCGCCACCCAGAACGAGCGGGAAGCCTACGTACGGAAGCGGGTGCAGGAGTTCTTCGCGGAAAAGAACTTCAAGCGACCCGCCGTGCCGAAGTCCGCTATTTTTCCGGGGTCTACGGAAGCACCGGCTGGCCTTGACCGCGCCGCTTGGGATGACCTGCGCAGCCGCCCTGCTGCCGTGGCCTTTCACTATCTGGTTGGTAAGGAAGACCGGCGTACGGTGGCCTGGTCGCCGCTACGCAAACAGGTAGTACATATTCCCTAACGAGTCAGACCCAACGAGCAACACCCCGGCAGCTGCTTACAGTAGCTACCGGGGTGTTGCTCGTTGGGTCTGTCAGCCTAGTGCTGTTTACTAGGCTGCGTGGACAGTAACACTTCTTACTACCAAGCGAAACGTCATGCCGAGCACAGCGAAGCATGACGTGGCGTTATTTAGGTTTGCTTACTATCCGCAGACCTTAGCTTACTCAGCTTGCTGCAAGGCTTTTTCCAGCCCAGCAGCGAAAGTAGCGTAGGGCTGATAGCCCCGGGCCAGTACGTAGCCCTGCGAACCTACGCGCAGAATAGCCGTGGGAAAGCCTTGCACGCCAATTTTACCCACTGCCGCAAACTCCAGGATGGTACCCCGGATAACCTCCCGGCTCCCAATTCTCTCCCGAAAATCAGCTGCGCCGAGGCCATAGGGCGCAACCAGGGCGTCGTAGGTTGCGGGGTTGTTCAGGTCGGAGCCGTGTAGGAAGTAGGCTTGCTGCACCTCGTGGGCGAACTGGGCCGTTTCATCCTGCCGCAGCTGCCGAAACGCATGAATGGCCCGGCTGGGCAACTCCGAATTCAGCCGGTAGCTTCCTTCCTGCCCCAGGGCCCGAAACCCGGCCCCAAACTCCACGCCCGTTACCTGTTGCACCTGCGCCAGCGCCCCCGACAGCAACGGCCACTCCTCCCGAATCGGGCCTACCTGCTCGCCAGTTACCATTCCCCCGCACAGGACCGACACGGCTACCTGGCCCGCAAACTCCTGCTGCACGCGCTGAATAACCGGACTCATGCCATAGCACCACGCGCACAAGGGGTCTGAAATATAGAGTACCTCAGGAAGGTCAGGTTGTTGTTCCATAGCTGCAAAGATAATCCACGCGCCCGTGCCCGGACCGGAGTAGCATCAGGCTTGTGTAGGTTCAGAACCCCGGAACGCATCCGTGCCCGATACGGCCGGCAGCTTTACCGGCCGCCCCTCCCGCACCGATTGGTAGATAGCCTCCATAATGCGGTGGTCCTGCAGGCCTTCCTCCCCCGGCGTGTGTGGCTGCTTGTTTTCCAGAATGCACTCCGAAAAGTGGTCCATTTCGGCAGCAAACTGGTTTTTGGCCGGAATGGTAATCTGGTTCTGCATTTTGGCCTCACCCTCAGCGTGCGATGTTTGCAGCTGCTGCCCGGTGTAGGCGTAGGCGTTGTTGAGGTGCAGCCAGCCTTTCTCCGAGTTTACGCGGTAAAAGCGCGAGTCGTGGGTATTGTAGTGCGTGATGCTGTCCACGAGTACCCCATCCGGGAAGCGCATCTGCCACGACATTACCTCCTCCACTTCCTTGAATAGCGGGTTACCCGGGGTGCTGTGCATGTAGCCGAACACCTCCGTGGGCTCGGTTCCCAGCACAAAGCGGGCAGTATTTAGGCAGTACAGGCCAATATCAGGTAGGGCACCGCCGCCGGCCAGGGCTTTTTTGTGGCGCCAGTGGTCAGGGTTGGCCGAGCTTTGGCTGTTTTGGGCCTGTATGTACTTGGGCTTGCCAAACTTGTTTTGCCGCACCATGTCGCGCACCAGGCGGTTGTAGGGCTCATATTGGATGCGGTAGGCAATCATCAGCTTCACCTGGGCCTTTTTGCAGGCATCAATCATCAGCTCGCACTCCTTGGCCGATACGGCCATGGGCTTTTCGCAGAGGATGTGCTTGCCGGTTTTGGCCCCCCGAATCACGTATTCGGCGTGCATGGAGTTGGGCAGCACAATGTAAATAACCTGCACCTCGGGGTTGTCCTTGAGCTTTTCGTAGTTCTCGTAGCTGTAGCAGCTTTCGGGCTTGATGCCGTACTGGGCGGCTACCTTCTTCAGCTTCTCCGGCGAGCCGCTGACCAGAGCCACGGGCTTCGATTTTTTGCACTCCCCAAAAGCCGGCAGCAGCTCCTCCAGCGTCAGGTGACCCAGGCCCACCAGGGCATACCCCACCCGCTTGTCGGGCGGCATGGGCGTGGGCGTGGGCCCCGATGCCGGGTCTACCTTAGATTTCCATTCCTCCAGCACAATCGGTTGATCGGGGGCGGCGGGCACCTTGGCCGGCGGCGACACGGCCTCGGAAGATGCTACCTGCGCACCGCCGGGGGCAGTGTAGGTGGTGGAGGCGTCTACCTGGCTGGCGGGCGTGCCGGTGGTGGGCCCGGCGGCCGACGACTTATCGGGGGCGGAGTTGCAGCCGGCCAGCGTGCCGGCCGCCACGCTCACCGCCAGTCCCCGGCCCGCCAGATTCAAAAACTCCTTGCGAGATACCTCTTGGCCGGCGTGGCGCAGAACAGTGTTGAGCAGCTCGTTGGTGAAGGACATAAACAAAGAAGAAATGTGCCTGCCTTACATAAGGCTGTATATTCTTCCCCTACGGCATTGTCAGCCGCTTTGATATGATCATCTATACCTATCCTTCTTAACTACTCACTCTTAAGCATCCCTGTTAGCGTTACTCGCTAACCATACGTGCGTGTTTTTTAGCATGCTAACTCATCAGCAGATCTGAAAGCGGATGGCCATCCGAGACGTACACAATCTGCTGTATGACAACACACCATATCAATTAAATACAATAAAAATAATTCTAGCCCCATTTCCAATTCCTAGAAATGTTCGGATTGCGAAAACTATGCGATATAACAATTTCTGCTTTATATAAGCATTTCAATAATAATTTTTCAGATACTGTTATATAGAATATCTTTAATTATTTTTGATTAACCTCCTAACGTATAGACAATTACCTACAAATTTTAATTTCCTTGCTATATGATCCATTTTAGTGTCTGAATGCTTCATTTTTGTATCTAAATGGGAATGAACAAAGAGTTATCCACAAATAGATCCTATATTCGAAATATCAATCACTCTGTGCCTTTTCAAATGCTCAAGAAAATTACACCTGTGCAGCCCGGCTTGAACCTTTTGTCAAGAGCGAGTCTGTTTTTGGCCTTAGCGGCTCCCCTGTCCTCAGTTGGCGCGACGTTGAAATGGGTAGCTCCTAATCCTACAACGGGCAACGAGGGGGCCTCATTCACAGCAGCTTCCAGCTGGGTAGTAGTAAACCCCGTAACTTATGTCCAAACTGGCGGCAATCAAGCACCTACTTCCTCGGATATACTTGTATTTGATGGCTCACAAACACCTAACCCACAATCCAGGATTTCTGCTGGCAGCCAAACGATAGGGCAGCTCGTAATAATTAATAATGCAGCAGTAGAGCTTATAGCACCTACAAACGGTAATGGCGAAGGCACACTAGTTATCAGCAACTTAACGGGCACTGACTTATCCATTGAGCCAAACTCTTCTCTGCTGCTTCGCTCCACAGCCTCTACTGCCAACCGTTACGTTGTACTGTCACTGAACTCCGGTGCTACAGCAGCCATCAGCGGAACAGTGGATTTCAGCGGCAACAGCAACCTATCTGTGGTGCCTAACCGGCTGCTTGCAGCCTCCCCCAACGCCGTGCAGTTTCAAAACGGCTCCCGGTTTATTGCCCGAGCTGTGATTGGATATCCTTTTGGAAGTACTGGTACTACATCTTCCGGGAATAACAGCACTCAAGATCTTGCTACCACTGCAGGCTCGGTAGTCTTTAATTCAGGCTCTATATTTGAACATAGATCTGGTGCTGAACCTTTTAGTGACGGCGTCTCGCCGGTAACAGTGTTCAATGCAGGAAGCACTTATATGTATTCTGGCGGCACTTTTTCCAATAAAGGTCAACAATACGGCAATCTACAACTACTGGCTTCGGTTACAGTAGCTGGCACCATTAACATGACGGTTCTAAATGACCTGACTGTAACTGGTTCCACGGCTAATTTAAACGTGGTTGGCACTGGTACAGCGGCCGGCACAACTATCGGTGGCAGTGTTTTTATTAATAGCAACGCGGCACTTACAGCTGGCGCACTGAATTTCAATCCTGCAAGTGCCAGCAACGTTATTTTCAATGGCACTGCACCTCAATCGATAGGCGGTGTAGGAGTGGGTAGCGGCTCTAGTACTTTGTCGTTCGGTTCACTGGCTCGCTTAGTCGTCAACAACACATCAGGCACCACTACCGGTGTAACGTTCCTGAAACCATTGACGGTAGCTGCAGGTCTTACGCTCAACAATGGTGTGCTAACTACTTTACCTGTTGACGGCGTAAGTAATGCGCTTACGATACCATACAATGTAAATAGCAACACGGACTTTTTAGTTACAGGCGGTAGTACCGCCAGCTTCGTGAATGGCCCATTAACCCGTTCCACTAGCGCAACTGCCAGTGGTCAGCCAAATATTGTGTATCCCATTGGATCTGTTCGTGCTGGTACGCTGGCGTATCGACCTGTTACTTTCGCGCCCAATCAGCCTTCTGCTAGCACCTACACTGTTCAGCAATTTGAAGGAGCTCCTGCCAATCGCACATTCCCCTCAGACGGTAGTATCAAACGGGTATCCCGCATCCGCTACTATACTTTGACTCCCGGATCTGGAGCCACTTTTAATAATGCTCGTATTACTTTAAATTTTGGTCCCGACGACCAAGTGGATAACAGCAACTTCCTGCGGTTGGCTCAGGCAGTAGGTGCAACCTGGGTTAATTTAGGTGGCAATACCAGTTTCACCTCTACCACTCCTCCATACTTTTCCGGCACTATTTCTTCGGGCCAGCCTTTCAGCGGTGGTGGCGACTTTGTATTAGCCAGCACGCAACTAAGCCAAGATGCTGGTAACAATCCCTTACCGGTTACTCTTACCAATTTTTCGGTGAAACGGCAAGGTCAGTCAGTGGCAGTAAATTGGGCCACGGCTGTTGAAAAAGACAATGCCTATTTCGAGGTGCTGCGCAGCAGCGACGGTAAAGCGTTTCAGTCCGTAGGCCGCGTTGAAGGCCAAGGCACCACGAACAGCAGTACCACCTATTCTTTTGTAGATGACTATGCATTGCCGGGTCTCTCCTATTACCAGTTGCGGCAAGTAGATGCAGATGGTACGGCTAAGCTGTCCTCTATAGCGGTGGTATCAGCAACGGATGAGCTGCAGGCTTCCTTCTACCCTAATCCCAGCAACTCCACTATCACGCTGCCTGCGGTCAGTGGTGTGGTTGAGTACCGGGTGTATTCGCTTACGGGCCAGGTATTGTTGGCTGGCAACGCAGCGGGCAATTCCAGTATTGCTGTGCAAAGCATTCCTGCAGGCGTTTATATCTTGGAGCTAACTGCTGGGGGCAAGCGCAATGTGCAGCGTTTCGCACGGCAGCAATAGTCACGCCACCTTACAGAACCGCATTAAAAAGCCCCTGCTACGCTGTAGCAGGGGCTTTTTAATGCGGTAGCAACTCATTTAGCCATTCATAGCCAGCAGGAACTCCTCGTTGTCGCGGGTGCCTTTCATCCGGTCTTTCAGGAACTCCATAGCTTCGGAGGCCGTCATATCCGACATGAATTTGCGCAGCACCCAGATGCGGTTGAGCTCGTCTTTGCTCATCAGCAGGTCTTCGCGGCGGGTGCCGGAAGCGGGTACGTCAATGGAGGGGAAGATGCGCTTATTGGCCAATTTACGGTCCAACTGCAGCTCCATGTTGCCGGTACCTTTGAACTCTTCGAAGATAACCTCGTCCATTTTGGAGCCGGTTTCAATCAGGGCCGTGGCAATGATGGTCAAAGAGCCACCATCCTCCACGTTGCGGGCCGCCCCGAAGAAGCGCTTGGGCTTGTGCAAGGCGTTGGCATCTACCCCACCCGAGAGGATTTTGCCGGAGGCGGGCTGCACCGTGTTGTAAGCCCGGGCCAGGCGGGTAATGGAGTCAAGCAGAATGACTACGTCGTGGCCACACTCCACCAGGCGCTTGGCCTTCTCCATGGCAATGGTGGCAATTTTTACGTGGCGGTCCGCCGTTTCATCAAAGGTAGAGCTGAGCACCTCGGCTTTCACCGAGCGGGCCATATCCGTTACTTCCTCAGGGCGTTCATCGATGAGCAGAATCATCAGGTACACCTCGGGGTGGTTTTCCGAAATGGCGTTGGCAATTTCCTGGAGCAGCACCGTTTTACCGGTTTTGGGCTGAGCCACAATCAGGCCCCGCTGGCCCTTACCAATGGGAGCAAACAAATCCAGAATGCGGGTGCTGTATTGGCTGGGCTTGGTAGTCAGCTTGAGGCGCTCCTCGGCAAACAGGGGGGTAAGGTTGTTGAACGGTATCCGGTCCCGGGCTTCTTCCACTGAGCGGCCGTTGATGCCTTCCACACTTACCAGGGCAAAATACTTCTCACCTTCGCGCGGGGGCCGAATAGTGCACTTTACCGTGTCGCCGGCTTTCAGGCCGAACTGCTTTACCTGCTGCGGCGCCACGTAAATATCGTCGGGCGAGGCCAGGTAGTTATAGAACGGGCTGCGCAGGAAACCGTAGCCACCGTCGGGCATCATTTCCAGCGTGCCTTCGCCCGGAATGGTAATATCGAACTCCTGGCGGGCAGGCCGCTGCTCCTGCCGCTCAGCGCGGGGCTGGTCGGAGTTGCCTTGGCGGTCAGCCTGGCGCTGGTCCTGGCGCTGCTGACGCTGCAGTTCCCGTGCCGCGTAACGCTCCTCGCGGCGCTGTTCCCGCTGCTCCCGGGAATCAAGGCGGCCGCCCTCACGCGGGTTGCGGGTTTGATCGGGGCCAGTTTGCTCGGGGCGAGCTTCCCGCGGAGCTGTACCGTCCTGGCGGAAATCGGCGCGGGGCTGGTCGTTGCGGGCTTCCCGTGGCTGATCGGCCCGACCGTTTCCGTTGGCTCGGAAATCCGTCCGGTTTTCGCGCGGGGCATCGTTGCGGTACTCGCGGCCTTCGCGGAAAACGCGGGGCTGCTCCGAACGATTCTCGCGCAGGGGAGCCGGGGCCGTAGGGTCAACGGGCTGCAACTCCCGAACCGGAGCTACGGCTACCTCCGCCACTGGAGCGGCATCAATGGTTGCAGCCGCTACATCAGTAGCCACAACGGCATCGGTGGCAACCGCAGGTGCTCCTGCTACAATGGGGCGGCCGGCGCGGTCGGTACGGGCCCGGCGCTCAGGGCGTTGGTACAGCTTTACGGGGCGCTCAGCTTCAGTACCCACTTCAGCAGCAGGAGCCTGCTCAGCATTGGCAGTAGTTTCTGGGGCCGAAGCGGCTACGGGCTCGGCAGCCACGGCGGTGGGAGCTGGCTCAGCCGGCAACGTAACTACTGGGGTCGAAGTAACTGCTTCAGCAACTGCCTCCGTGGCAGCAGCTGGGGCAGTTTCCTGGCTTGGTTCGCTTTCGGGGGCAGGAGCAGTGGTAGCCGCTGCTTTGCCACGAGCGGGCCGGGCAGCCGTTGCGCGCGGGGCACGGGCAGCTTTAGGAGCGGCGGCTTTCGCAGCCGCCGGTTTGGCGTCGGGCGTTGCTTCGGCAGCCGGCGCAACGGGGGATTTCACTTTTTGGGGAAGCTTGTCGGCGGGCGTAATGGCCTGCTGATCCAGAATCTTGTAAATCAGATCCTGTTTGCTGAGTTTCTTGAAGTTGCCAACGTGTAGGTTTTCAGCAATTTCTTTTAGCTCGGACAGCAAACGGTCCTTTAACTCGTCAATAGTGTACATATAGGAAGCTGAGCGAAAAAGGCGGGGGCGGCTATCAAAAGCCTACAATGGGGCAGCACGGGCCGTTCCGGACACAAAAGGTAACCGCAACGCGGCGCCCAACGCAGAGGAAAGCGGGAAAATAAAACCGAGGGTGGAGCCTACTGGTGCGAAAGGCAAAATACGGACCAGGCTTACGAAATGGGCCACTGGGTCCGCCAACCAAAGCGGGCTTGTACGTGCAATGTTAGCGTAATACCAGGGAACTGCCAAATCCTAGTATAGAATTCGCAGCTGAGGCTCCATACGCACATTTCGGCGCAAAGGATACAGCTCACCAACCAGTTAGGGCCTTTGCAGCTGGGTAAACCCTGACCACCAAGTAAACAGTTCCGATTGGCAGACCCCTGGGCCGGGTAGCAGCGAAATTTGGCAAGGCGCCATTTTCTGCTGCATCTGCGACGGTAAACTTCTACTTTTGCTGTATTCCCTTTTGCGTTTTGTTGTTATGCTGCAAGTTTCCGTCCTGAAAGAACATACCGCCGCCGTGCTGGCGGGCCTGGCCAAACGTAACTACCCCACCGCTGAGGCCGATGTGCAGGCTATTTTGAGCCTTGACCAGCGGCGCAAGGAGCTACAAACTGCCCACGACCAGGCCCAGGCAGAAGCCAATGAGCTGGCCCGGCAGATTGGCGGCCTGATGAAAGCCGGTAACAAAGCGGAAGCCGAAACGCTGAAAGCCCGTACCGCTGAACTGAAGCAGTTGACCAAGGCGCACGCGGAAGAGCTGGGCGAGGTGGAAAAGGAGCTGCAGCAGACGCTGTACAAACTGCCCAACCTGCCGCACAGTAGCGTACCGGCTGGCCGCTCGGCTGAGGATAATGAAGTAGTGCGTGAGGTAGGCAACAGGCCGGAGCTGCCCGCCACGGCCAAGCCGCACTGGGAGCTGATTGAGCAGTACGATATCATCGACTTCGCGCTGGGCAATAAGATTGCCGGGGCTGGTTTTCCGGTGTACAAGGGCCAGGGCGCCCGCCTGCAGCGGGCCCTCATCAACTTCTTCCTGGATGAGGCCCGGGCGGCCGGCTATACCGAAATTCAGCCCCCCATCCTCGTGAATGAGGCCAGCGGCTACGGCACCGGCCAGCTGCCCGACAAGGAGGGCCAGATGTACCACGCCACCGCCGACGACCTGTACCTGATACCCACCGCGGAGGTGCCCATTACCAACCTCTACCGCGACGAAATTATTGCGCCGGCCCAGTTGCCTATTCGCAATACCGGCTACACGCCCTGCTTCCGCCGCGAGGCCGGCAGCTGGGGGGCCCACGTACGCGGCCTCAATCGCCTGCACCAGTTTGATAAGGTGGAAATTGTACAAATCACGCAGCCAGAGCATAGCTACGCGGCCCTGGATGACATGGTGGCCCACATTGAGAGCCTGCTGCAGAAGTTGGAGCTGCCTTACCGCGTGCTGCGCCTCTGCGGCGGCGACATGGGATTCACCTCGGCCCTCACCTACGATTTGGAAGTGTGGAGTGCAGCCCAGCAGCGTTGGCTGGAGGTCAGCTCGGCGTCGAACTTTGAAACCTACCAGGCTAACCGCCTGAAGCTTCGCTCCCGCACGGAAGGCGGCAAAACCCAGCTGCTGCATACGCTCAACGGCTCGGCCCTGGCTTTACCACGCATTGTGGCGGCGCTGCTGGAAAATAACCAGACGCCGGAAGGCATTCCGTTGCCCGAAGTACTCCACTCCTACTGTGGCTTCAAGCAGATTGGCTAATGGCCAAAAACAACACGAAAACGGCCGACCCGCTACGTAGCAGGTCGGCCGTTTTATTTCAGTCTACTTAGCACTGCAAAGGTATGCTAGGCTCCTTTACTCTAGGTGAACCCGGAACAGGGTGCCAACGCCTTCCTGGCTTTCTACCTCTATGCGGCCGCCAGCAGCTTCAACCAGGCGGTTCACCAAAAACAAGCCCACACCAGTGCCCTCTACCCCCGGATGAAAACGCCGGAACAGTTGAAACAGCTCCGGGCCGTGCCGGTGTAAGTTGAGGCCCAATCCGTTATCCTGCACCTCTACTACCGCTTTACCACCAGACCGGTAACAGCGGATGGTTACTTCGGGGGAGCGGGCCGGATGGCGGTATTTCAGGGCGTTGGACACCAGGTTGAGCAGAATGGTACGCAGGTTGGCGCGGGCATACGCCACCTCCCGCAAGCTGTCAGCGTGCAGGTGAATTTGCGCGCTGGTGCTGCGTATCTGGGGGCGCAGGGAACTGCATACCTCCTCTACTATTTCCGACACGGCCACTTGCTCAACGGCTTGCGTACCCATGCTGCGCTGCTCCTGCACCACGGTGGCTAAGTCGGTGATGGTAGTGGTAAGAGCCTGCAACGATACATCTACCATCCGCAGCACCTGGGCATCCTCGGGGTCGGGGAAAACGGCAGTCCGGCGCAACTCGTCAAACAAGCCCTGCAGATTGTGCACGGGCTGGCGCAGGTCGTGGGAGGCGGCGTACACAAAGTTGTCGAGGTCGGCATTGGTGCGGGCCAGGGCCTGGTTGATGGCGGCCAGCTCCTGGTTACGAATCTGCAACTGCTGACGCGTATCGGTCAACTCGGCCAGGGAGTCACGCAGTTGCTGATTGATGCTTTGCAGCTCGCCGTGGTAGCGAGTCTGGTACTGCTGCCACTCCGTTTTCTCGATGGCGTGGCGGACGGTTTTGTTCAGCGAGTCCCGGTCGAACTGTCCTTTTACCAAGTAGTCGGCGGCCCCACCGTTGAGCGCCTGCACTACCAGCTGCTCATTGCCGCTGCCGGTAATCATTACCACGCACATAACCCGGTTGGTAGTGCGGCGGCGGCACTCTTCCAGCACCGCCAGCCCATCCATATCCTGGAGGTTGTAGTCCAGCAGCATGCAGTCGGGCTGGAGCTGCTCGTACAAGGCAACGGCAGCCTCCCCGGAGGTGGCTTCAAAAAACTCCAGGCTCTCATGCCCCAGCTGGTTGCCGAGAAAACGGCGGTAGAGCACCCGGTCGGTCACGTTATCATCGGCCAGCAGAATCTTTTTCACAGGCAAAGGAAAGCGGGGCAAGCTGCGCAATTAGGCAACCGGAAGCTCAACAGCTTCCAGCCAATAGCGCACAATCAGTTGTATTTTTTCCTCAAGCGCCGCATACTCAATGGGCTTGGTCAGGTAGCTGTTGGCTCCCAGTTGGTAGCACTCATCAATATCCTTCATGTTGGAGGAAGTACTGAAGATGATAACCGGAATAGTGCTCAGTACATCGTCCTGCTTGATGGTTTCCAGCACTTGCCGCCCGTCCGTGCCGGGCATGTTCAAATCCAGCAGAATAATGGCGGGCAATACTGCCGGCCAGCTTACGTGGCGCCCGTAACCCTGCAGATATTCCAGGGCTTGGTCGCCATCAACGCAGCGCAGCACCGGATTTTGCAAGGCGTGCTTTCGGAAAGCCCGGCCAAGCGCCGTGAAATCTTCCGCACTATCCTCTACCACTAAAACGGGCTTTAACGAAGCAGAACTCATGACTTTATTTCGGAACAGAAAAGAAAAACGTTGCGCCCTGGCCTAATTCGGATTCTACCCAGAGCTGACCACCACTCTTTTCAATCATTTTTTTGGCAATGGCCAGCCCGGCTCCAGTACCGCCGCCGTACTTGTCCTGGCTGTGCAAACGCTTGAAAATCTTGAAAATATTGGCGTGATGACGGGGCGCAATGCCAATGCCGTTGTCGCGCACGTACAGCACCTGATACTCCGTCCCATCAATCACCCCGCGTGGGCCTACTTTGCCCGCGGGAGCCACGCCTACTTCTACGGTTTTGGTTGAGTTATCGTTGTAGCGCATGGCATTGGTGAGCAAGTTGTTGAGCACTTCCCGCAGGCGTACGGGGTCGGCGTGCACGGTGGGTAATGGCCCGGCAATAACAAGCTCCGTACCCGTTTGGGCAAAGCGCGGCTGTAGTACCTCGGTCACCTCTTGCAGGATCTGGTTTACATCTACTTCCTTCACCTCGGGCTCCAAGCGGCCCACCCGCGAGAGTTGTAGCAAGGACTCGATGAGGGATTCCATGCGCTGGCTCAGGCGCACCAGGGTTTCCAGCTTGTTTACACCATCGGCATCGAGCTTGTCGGCGTAGTCTTCCAGCAAGAACAGCGAGTAGTTATGGATACCGCGCAGGGGCTCCTTTAGGTCGTGCGAGGCTACGTAGGCAAAGGAGTCCAGCTCGTCGTTGCTGCGTTCCAGCTCGGCGTTGAGGCGGGAAAGGGTCTGGGCGCGCTCCTGAATCTGGTTGAACAGGCGCAGGCGGATATCGGCAATGCGCAGGCGAATTTCCTGGGCAGCTTCAACTTCTATGGGTTTCCACTCCAAGGCCGTGTTTTCCACCGACTGGCTCCAGGCGGAGAAGGACTGGCGGGGCGAGAGGAAAATCTCCCCGTCTTTGCGCACTTCGGCTTTCTGCTGCTGCCCAGCCCAGGTAACGGTCTGCAGTACCTCGGGCCGCAGCCAGATCAGGAAATCATCGGCGGAGTGACCCAGTCGAATGGCCAGAATACCACTAGCTGAGGACCGAATTTCCACTCCGCGGGGGTTATGACGGGCGTAGGAGCTGGTATGAAACAGCTCACCCTGCATGTGCTCATGCAGCCAGGTGAGCAGGGGCGCTACCTGGGCCAGCGCGGGGGCAGTACCGTACGTGGCCACGTCCCCATCAAAGCTCAATATGACCCCGCCACAGTCAAATACCTCCTTTACGGCGGGCAGGTGGTCGTAGAGCGTTTTGCGGAAGTCGGGAAACTCCGTGAGCAGGCCAAACAGGCGGGCCTGGTTTTCCCGGAGCTTCACCTGATAGAGGTAATCATCGGCCTGCTCCTTGCTCTTGAGCAGGGCCGAGAAGGTTTTGCCGATGAACTGGCACAAGTCGCGCAGCTCGTAGCTCACCAGCCGGGGCGAGTAGTGGTGGCACACCAGCAGGCCCCACAGCTGCCCGTCCCGGATCAGGGAAATGGTCATGGTAGCGCCCACGCCCATGTTTTGCAGGTACTCCACGTGAATAGGCGACACGCTCCGCAGAATGGCGTACGTCATGTCGGGGGGGCGGGGCGCGGTGGGGTGGTGGGCCGGCACCAGCGGCACAGGACCATAGCCCACATCCGGAATAAAGCGCAGCCAGTTTTTGAGGTACATGGCCCGCGCCTGCTTAGGAATATCGGTGGCCGGATAATGCAGGCCCAGGAAAGATTCCAAATCGGGGCGGCAGGCCTCAGCTACCACCTCCCCGCTCTCGTCCTCAGCAAAGCGGTAAGCCATTACCCGGTCGAAGCCGGTGATATTGCGCACTTGCTGCACAGCGTACTCACAGAACTCCACCACCGACGTAGCCGCCAGCATCTGGCCCAGCGCATCGTTGAGGGAAGGCAGGTTCAAAGGGCCATCGGAGGCCGCGTCCACAGGCTCAAACTCCAGCCACAGCAACCCATCAAAGCGGTGCATGATGAGCTTGTAGAACGGCTGGCCGGGCAACAGATCCAGGCGGACGCCCAGCAGCCGGTGCCCCTCGCGCAGGGTGTCCAGCTGGGCATTGACGTCGGCGAGGCGGGCGGGCTCAAATAGGTAGCCCAGCTCCTGCCCTATTAGCTCCTGAGCCGGAATACCCAGCAGCTCCTGGGTGTTGGCGCTGGCCTGGGCAACGCGGCGCGTATGCTCATCCAGGCACAGCAGGAAGCCGTAGGGCTGCACCAGGCCCGGAATATGGATGGGCTCCCGGTCACAGTTGGTCAGGTTGATTTCCTGGCCTACCAGGGTTTCATCGGTGAGTACTAGGCCTATTCTATCCACTGGTGTAAGCGTTGGAAGGTGAGGGAAGCCGACGCTACGATTTCGTCGGCGGTTTCGGGGGTCGCGGCGGCGGCCAGCAGCTGCACGAAGGATTTCCAGAGCGGGCCGGTCTGCTCGGCGTGGCCGCTGAAGTAGGCCCGGGTAGGAATACCGTTTTTGGCCAGCTGGCGGGCAATTACCTGCCCGCCCAGCGTGGAGCCTTCCAGCACGTACAAAGCCCCCAGCAGCTGAGCCCGGGTGTGCAGAGGCGGCAGGTTGGAGGCTAGCGGCAGCGTTTCGGCGGCCGGCAAGTCCTGGCTGAGTAGGGGGCTGCGGAAGCGGCGCTCCAGCTCCCACTCGGGCCCGAACCAGTGGCTGTGGGCGCGCAGCTGCTCCTCAAACGGCACCACGAAGCCGTAGAGCTTAGCCAGGAAGCGGGCCGTGGCGGCCTCGGAAATTGTGCCGGCGGTCAGGGCCTGGTTGAACTCGTTGGCCTCCAGCGCATCGTGGGAGGGGCGGGTTTCCTGACGCAGGCGGGCGAGAATTTCTACGGATTCAGAAGGAGAAGTCATTCGGGGCAAGGTCGGAAACACAAGTCCCGAGTTCAGATTAAGTAGCTGGTAAACAAATGTAGGGCAGAATACTTTCCCAGCTCATGTTGGAACAACCACTTGCCCAATCAGCCTAATATTCAGCCCTTTGCTCATGCACGTAGCTCCAGGCCCACGGCTCTCCACTTGCTGCGCTGGTATTCTTTTACTAGTACTGTTGTGCTTTCAGATTGTTTGGCTAGGTTTGAGCCATTAGTACCGCCCTGCCACTTTCGTGGCCATCCTATTTACCCCTATTGCCCGCGCCCTGTGCGCTGTACCACTTCCTGACTAGCTCAGCCGGCTGGTTTTGGCCACAGCACGCAGACAACACCGTGTTCTATTCACCCCTTTTACCATTTTTTCTATCATGTTCAAACATCTCCCCCCCCCCCACGGTTTGCCGCTTTGCTGGCCGCCTGTAGCCTGCTGCTAGCCGGTTCCGCCTGCCAGAAAGAAACCGATAGTTCTCCTTCTCCGGCGGCCACGCACGCCACGCAGGAGGCCAAAGGTGCCCGAGAACCCAAAAACAAGGGCCGGTACCTGGCGTTTGCCACCAGCGCCGATTTTCTGGAAGCCGCCGCTCAGCTGGACAAGCTGGCCCCCGGCGAAACCACGACCCAGCATCTGGAGCAGTGGGAAAAGAAATACGGCTTTTCCTCCCTGCGGGCACGCTACGCCAAGAAACAGCAGGAGAAAGAGCTAAAGGAGAAGGCGAAAGCCAGCGGCGGAACCACCGCCATGCGCATTCCGGTAGACGGAGAGGAACCGATTGAACCGTACTTCGAGCCTTATTCAGAGTCCGTAGATGAAGGGCTAATTATCCATGATGACTTCTTCGCGGCTATGCTCTCGCCGGAAGGTACCATCCAGATTGAGGACAAAATCTTCCGCATTGATTTGGCCAACAACATCGTTTCCTATATCCCAGTGGTACAGGAAACCTATTATGAGCAGTTTGTCACGGATGAGCTTAGCGAGAGTATAACTGTCCGGTACTTCAACTTTGACGAGGACATATTCGGTCTGCTGGCGGCCGGTGACCAGGGCACCAGTTTCGGAGCTGATTTCCGAGGAACCATTCGCATTGGCTCTGGTATCGGGTGCGGGGAAAGTGCAGATGGGCGAAAAAAGGATGAGCATCAATACTATAGTAGCAAAGGGCGTATGCATTGCAAAATAGTGTACCAACCTTTTGGTATATACCATTCTATAATAGCTAAAGCCAGTCACCAGAAGAAAACCTGGTATGGCGCATGGCTAGGCTCACCCGCGACCATGTATATTCTACCTGACCCTGGTTCATACTGGCAGCCCATGTGCGAAACATATACTGAGTCCAATTTAAACTCTTACAACAATATTGGGGCGCCTTATTTTGGTAATGAAACTGGCGACCATAACACCGTCACTCACCGCTACTTCAATTCAATGAAAGGCCTCAAACGCTACAAAGCAGATGTCAAGTTTAGAGTAGGCCAATACACGACTCCTAATTATCATATAGAACATAAATGGTAGAATATAGAACGGCCACTATTGAATTAGTGGCCGTTTTCTTTTTCACTGAAAAATATCCTTCACCATGAAATCAAGATTTTCACCAATAATATTATTTATAACCATTCTTTTATCATTGAATACCCAAGCACAAAGCAAGCTGTATTTAGACCTGAGGGCAGGCATCAATTATAACTTTGCGGAAGGCGCTTATTCTGGCAAATTTCGTAAGCCATTTAAAGCATACAGTTCGCTAAGATTTGATGAGCAAGGAGTAGTAATGTTACGGTTACAGCTTAAGGAGAATTGGGGCATAGCAGCAGGATACAGTGGTAGCACATTGGCTTGGGCATACAGCATAAAAGTACCCCAGAAATATACCGTTAACCCATTCGAGGGAGAAAGAAGCGGAGTTAGTGCAGGCCGCTACATGCACCAGTTTCCTGTTCTGGTCAGCAAGCGTATCGGCCAGTACAATATCAAGGAGCTTGATACGCTCAACCACCTGTACCTGGCCAGCTTCCGGCTTGATGCCGTACTGGGCTCCGGCCTGAACTGGAACAACCGAACCTGCGAGGATTGCAGTAGCCTGAGCGGGGGCGGCCTGGCCTATGATGTTATTGAGTTTGAGGAAAAGATAATCACCAAACGGCGCTTCGGCACGTTTGTCACGGCGGGGGCAACGGCCCGGTTTTACCGCCTGGGCAAAGAGCGGCTGAACCTGAGCCTGTATTACACTCAGGGCCTGACCGATATGCTACTGGTTCCGGTGGAGTACCGCTATAACTCGCAGCGGGGCAGCACTACGCTGCGCGTACGGGGCTCCGGGTTCAGCGCCACGCTGGGCGTGCCCATCCGGCTGAAAACATTTAAGAAGTCAGGTACTCCCGGCGGATAGTCCACGGCCACGGAGTACACTCAGTTCTCAGCGCAGCTCCGGCCCGCTACCCCGCCGGGGGCAGGTCGAAGCGAATGTCGCGCATGCAGCGGAAGTGGCCTTTGGGGCACTGCTCGTAGCCGATTTTAGAGCAGGGGCGGCAATCCAGCCCTTTCACTTCCAGCACCCGAAACTCGGTGCGGTAGGGGTACATGCCAAACTCCGGTACCGTATTGCCCCACACGCTAACAATTTCCTTGCGGAACGCGGCGGCAATGTGCATCAGGCCGGTATCGTGGCTGACCACCAGGCGGGCCTGCTGCACCAGGGAAGCCGACTGGTTGAGGTTGAACTTGCCGCAGGCGTTGTAAATGATGGTGGCCGGCGCGACGGCAGTGGGGTCCGGGAAGTAGTAGAGGCTATCCGGAATGCGGCCGGGCGTGGGTGGGGAGGCGGCGGCACCCTGGTCGAAGGCCAGCTCCACTACGTGGCCGGTAGTCTCGTCGATGGGGCCGCCCAGCAGCAGCACCGGCCGCCGCAGCAACCCGCACAACTCAATAATCCGCTCCACGGGCAGGCGCTTGGTGGCATGCTGGGCCCCAATGGCAAAGGCTACGTAGCCCTGGTGGAAAGCCGGCGGCAACACGGCTTTGATGTCCACCTCATCTGGCGGCGGAATGAAATAGTCGAGCCCTTGCCCATCGTTGCGCACGCCCAGGGCGGCGGCGGCGGCCAGGTACCGCTCCACAATATGCACCCGAGGCAGAGTGTCCATTTTTAGGTTCACCAGCAGCCACTTGCGCCAGTTCAGCTTGTTGAAGCTCGCCGACTTTACGCCTAACTGCGCCTTAATAAGAGAGGTACGTAAGTTGTGGTGCAAATCCACCACAAAGTCGAAGTGCTCATTCCGCAAGCTAGCCACCAACTCCTGCAAGGAGCCTGTGAGGCAGTGTACCTTGTCCACGTAGGGGTTGGCCTCCAGAATGCCACGGAAGGCGGGTTTAGTAGCGTAGTGCACCACAGCCCCCGGCACTTGCTGCTTGAGGCCGCGCACCACGGGCGTAGTCAGCACAATATCCCCGATGGAGGAAAAGCGCAGAACGAGAATTTTCATAAGCATCAGTTGCCAGTTGTCAGGTGCTGGTTGCCAGTTGTTTGTTGCCTGGGTCACACTGGTAACCAGCACCTGACAACTGACAACCACCACCTGGCAACCAGACTATCCAAACAACGAATCCTTGAACTCTAACGGGGGCTTGATGGCCGCCTTGCGCCGGGCGAAATACTCCGCTACTTCCGCCGCCGATTTGGCATTGAACGTCATATCCTTGGTTAGGCCGCCTTTACGCCCCATTAGCACACCGTAGCGCATATCGGCGTAGCCGTTGGTATGGTGGGCATCAGGGTTGATACTGAGCTGCACACCTTTGTCCAGGGCGTAGTGTACCCAGCGCCAGTCCAGGTCGAGGCGCCAGGGGTTGGCGTTAATTTCGATGATGACGTTGTGCTGGGCGCAAGCGTCGATGACGGCTTTGTGGTTGAGCGGGTACCCCTCGCGGCGCAGCAGCAGGCGGCCGGTGGGGTGGCCCAGCATGGTGGTATACGGGTTTTCAATGGCGCGCAGTACCCGAGTGGTGGCCTTTTGCTCATCCATTTTGAGGTTGCTGTGCACCGAAGCCACGATAAAATCGAACGTTTCGAGCACGGCTGCTGGGTAATCCAGGGAGCCATCAGAGAGGATATCCGATTCAATGCCTTTGAAAATGCGGAACGGAGCTAGCTCCCGGTTCAGCTCGTCAATTTCCTGCTGCTGCTGGCGCACCCGCTCCGGTGGCAGACCGTTGGCGTAGTGCGCCGCCTGCGAATGGTCGCAGATACCCAGGTACTCGTAGCCCTGGCCTTGCAGAAAGGTGGCCATTTCGCGCAGGCTGTGGCTGCCGTCGGAGTAGGTGCTGTGGTTGTGCAGGGAGCCGCGCAGGTCCTGGTCTTCCAGCAGCCGGGGCAGCTTGCCGGCGCGGGCCAGCGCCAGCTCGCCCAGACCCTCGCGCAACTCGGGCTCTACGTACTGCAAGCCGGCCCGCTCGTACAGGGCCTGCTCCGAGCTGAACTGCTCCCGCTTCAGCCAATGGCGCAGTGTGTTGGGCTGACCGGGGCGGGCCTCGTCTGTCACCACCTCATTGAGGTGGGCAGCGGCGGCCGAATGCAACACTACTTCATTGGTATACTCCGCAGGCGACGTCAGCAGAACCTGCACTTTCACCCCCGATTCGGTGGCCGTGCCGCGCCAGGCCAGGGGGCCGCTGCGGTGCGGGTCGGGCGTGAGGCCATCCAGGCTCTTGAGCAGCTGATGCGCGGCGGCGGGCTGGGTGGTAGCGGCTACGAGCGTAATGGTTTCAATGGTTTCGAGGCGGCGGCGCACCTCCCCTACCACGGCGGCCTGCTCGATGCCCGCCGTGGCGGCCAGGCGGCTCTGCAGGTCTTCGGCCAGCGCTTCGGCCTGGGGGTAAAGCAACTTGCCACGGCTTTGGTCAGTGAATTCCAGGGCTTCCAGAATGGCTTGCTGGGTTTTTTGCCCGAAACCTTTCAGCTTGCTGACCTCGTTGTTCTGGGCCGCTGCACGCAGTTGCTCGGCACTTTCAATGCCTAACTCCTTCCACAGGCTACGGATTTTTTTGGGGCCGATGCCTTTTATCTTCAGCAGCTCCACCACGCCGGGCGGGGTGGCCGCCAGCAGGCGAGTTAGCTCCTCAAACGAGCCCGTATCGAGCAATTCGGCTACTTTAGCGGCGGCGGTTTTGCTCAGGCCTGTGCGGTCGGGCAGCCCGTGGCGTTCAATATCGGCCACGGGCACCGTTAGTTGCTCCAGGGCATTCACCGTGCCTTCGTAGGCCCGGATTTTAAACGGGTTTTCCTCGTGCAGCTCCAGTAGCTGGGCAGTGAGGCGGAAAGCTCGGATGAGGGCGCGGTTATCCATAGGGCGGCAAAGGTAGGATGGTTGGTGGTTGTTACTTGCTGGCGGTTGATTGTTTGTGGACGGCCGGTTTGGCGAAGTGCAGAAGCCAGCCTCGGCGGCATTCGGATGGCTTTGTTGTCATCCGCCTAGTCCAGCACCAGGGCCTACGGATAATCACCTATCAACAAACAACTACCAATCAATAAACTACCTTGCGCCCAGTCCCGTTTCACTGGCAACGGCTTACTTCCCCCTGCTTATGCGTTTATTTTCTCTGCTGGCCTCCCTGAGTATTGTGCTACTGGCCGCCACTTGCAAACCCGATTCCAAAGCAGCCAGTCAGCTTAAGCAGCTGGAGCGCACCTGGCTTCACGCCCACGAGGAAGATCAGGGCGACGTGCGCGTGTACCGACCCAATACCTACGCCTTCCCGCCTTCCCGGGGGCGCACTGGGTTTGCCTTCGAGCACAATGGCCTGTTTACGCAGTATGATATTGCCCCAACCGACGGTATTGAGGGGCGCAAAGGGCGCTGGGCCGCCGAAAATGACCATACCCTACGCATTACGCTCGACGATAAAAAGGACCCCGACTACCAGCTGGAAGTGGTATCGTTGGAGAACGACGTACTGAAAGTGCGCCGCGTGGAACAATAAGCCAAGTTGCAACCTTTCGGCAGGTACCAGGCCTCTCTTTGGGAGACTATTCATTGGTTTATGCCGACTCGTATGCGTTTTGCTACTGTATCCTTGCTGGGAGCCATGCTACTGGCTACCGCCTGTCAGAAAGAAGATAACCCGGTTTCTCCGGACGCTGTAATTGGGCCACGCTGGCACAACACGTTTCGGCCCGCCCAGCAAGGCTACTCCACGTACACGCCTACCAACCTAGCTGAAGCGGGCTGGCACTACGAGGTTATTCAGCTGCACCCCGACCATACGTTCGTGGAGTCAGGCCTTGGCCCCGCCGATGGACCAGTGGATTACCCCGGCACCTGGCAGCAGCTCAGCACCACCACCTACCGCATCCAGTTCCTTGATCCGCAACGGTCGGGCTACGTGCTGCGCGTGAAAGCCGTGGACGCCGACAAAATGGAGGCCCGCCGGGAGTAGAGCACAACCTGCGGAGGCCAGCTGGCAGCGCCGTGGTACTTTTGCGTCATTCTCTCACTCTGACTGACCGACTACGTGAACTACTGGCTTGTTAAATCCGAACCCGCCGCGTACTCCTGGGCTGATTTCGTGCGCGACGGGGGCACCGACTGGACCGGAGTGCGCAACTTTCAGGCCCGCAACTTTCTGCACCAGATGCAGCCCGGCGACCTGGTACTGTACTACCACAGCGTAACCGATAAGCAGGTAGTGGGCATTGCGCAAGTGGCCGCCCCGGCCGCCCCCGATGCCACCGCCGAAGCCGGTAGCGGCTGGGTAGCAGTACACTTGCAGCCCCAGCAGCCCTTTGCCCGGCCCGTTACCCTGGCCCAAATCAAGCAGGAGCCCCGCCTCAGCCAGATTGGCCTGCTGCGCCAGTCCCGCCTTTCCGTAATGGCTCTGCGGCCCGAGGAGTTTGACACCCTGGTGGAGCTGGGTAACTAGCCTACCGTACCTGCCCAGCAGCTTGCTGCCACGCTGGTACGCATAAGCTGGTTGCTGCAATACCATTTCCCTGCAACCAGCTGCACATGTGAATTGCCCTAACCCGGCCCACCCAAAAAAGATGGGTGGGCCGTGTGCATTTTACGCATTTCGGGCATCTAATTACCAGGCTGCGTGTTAGGTCATGCGCGAGTTTCGCAGTATCTTCCTAGAGTTCAGCGGCCTTCTGCCACTTTTCCACTTGCCTGTATGAAATACCTGTACCTGTTCTTCTGCTTTCTGGCCAGTAGCGTAGGGGGGTATGCGCAAAAATCACCCGCAACTAAGCCCCCCTTTGAGCCCCAGCAAACCTACCGCGCCGAGCTGGAGCTGGCCACCCATAACAGTGATGTGCAGGTGCAGCCCATTGCCGAAGACAGCAGCGTGGTGCTGCTGGTGGAGCGCGACCCGCGCATAGCCGGAAAGCCGGAGTTTTTCTTCCAGAAGTTCAACCACGCGCTGCAGCCCCAGAGCAAGGTAGATATACCCGTACCGCGCGGCTATGACTTCCAGCGCATCTGCGCCGAGGGCACTGATGTGTACGCCGTATTCAGTGGCCTCGACCCGGCCACGTTGTGGGTGGCGGCCTATGATACCCGCACCGGCGAACTGGGCACTGGCGAGTTCAAGACCAAGCGCGCCCGGGGAATTCAGGAGCTGAAGGCGCTGGATGGCAACTTATTTGTAACCGTGGAAGTGGACCAGCACCTAACCATTCTGCTGCTGGACTTGCACACGGCTCAGTTCCAGTTCCTGCCCTCGGTGTTTGAACCTCTGCCCGCCCGCTTCACCTTTCTGGCCGATTCGGTAACCAAGCGTGCCGAGCTGATTCTAAGTGAATCCAACGGGTTTAAGTCGCGGCTGCAGTTAAAGCAGCTGGACGAGGATGGGCGGCTGATTCGCTCGGAGTTTGTGCAGGCCGGCAGTGAGCGGGGCCTGCTGGATGCGCAACTCAGCCCCGGCGACAGTGCCGCGCGCCTGTTGGCCGGCACCTACACCCTCCGCGACTCGCGCTACTCCCAGGGCCTGTTTGCCTCCGACCTCACGGCCGGCGTAACCCCCACTGGCCAGCGTCGCTCCCTGCGCTTCTACGACTTTCTGAATTTCAAGCACTTCTTCGACTTTATGAAGCCTGCCCGCCTGGCCCGGATGCGGCAGCGCAGTGCCCGGCTTAAAGCCTCTGACCGGCAGTACCGCCACCGTTTTCAGCTGCTCATGCACGATATGCTGCCCACCCCAGAGGGTTTCGTGCTGGTATCAGAAGTGTATTATCCGCGCTATGCCAACTCCACCAACTGGACCTCCCCCTACAGCTATGGGCTGCTGCCTGGCTACAACGGTTTTGGCTACCCTTCGCGCTACAACAACTTTTACAATACGCGCCGCGGCTCCGAGGGCTTCCGCACCACGCACGCCCTCATCTGCGGCTTCGACCGCCAGGGCAACCTACTCTGGGACAATTCCTTCCTCCTCAAGGAAGTGGACCACTTTCAGTTGCAGGAAACTGTGCGCATCCGGCCCTTCCGGGATGGGCAGCGTATGGCTATGGCTTATTTGAAAGATGAGGACTTTCACTATAAGGTAGTAGACCGCGCTGCCGATACCCCTAACGACTGGGAGGTGAAGCTAAAAACGCCCAACCCCACCGACAAAATCAGCGAGACCACCCAGGAATACCTGATGGAATGGTATGGCAGTCGGTTTCTGGCTGTGGGCTACCAGCACGTGCGCCCCGAGAAAGGCCCCGGCCGTGACGTCTTTTTCCTGAATACGCTGGAGTTCTGAGGGAGAGCCGAGGAGCAGTTACACCTAATTATCCTAAGCACAGCGAAGGACCTTACTGCGTTAAACGAGTCGTTTGCACGATGGTCGTTTCAACGCGGTAAGGTCCTTCGCTGTGCTTAGAATGACCAGGGATATAAGTACTCCGCTACTCTCTGATAACGCTGGGCAGCACCTTCCCGAGTTCGGCTACCTGCTCTTTCGTGAAACTACCCGCCACCGACATCAGCACAAAGGAGTCGGTGGTTTCCTGCTTCCCTACGGCTACAAACTCCGTCACTTTGCCCCCCTGCTCCCGCACTGAGTACCGCATTTGGTTGGGCATATCGGAGTTGGTAGTGGTTAGAGGGGTATACCGCTCGTTGGCCAGCAGGCCATCGACCTCCCGGTTCAAGCCCTCAGTTACCAGGTCACGGGCCGAGTTGCTGGTGGGGGTGAAGGTGATGATGCGCGCCGCGCGGATGGAGGACAACGCCTGGGTGAGGTCGGTGCCGCCGCCCAGCTTGCCTAAGCGGCCCAGAATAAAGCGGGTACCAAGCCCTGCGTTCCAGTCGGTGGCTTTGAAGCCGGGGCGGTTTTCGTATTTGTTGAAGAACTCAGCTACGGTGCGGGCCGGATTGCCCGGGCCGCTGGCCCGGCAACCGGCCAGCAGCAATAGAACCACCGCAAGCAGCAAGGAGGAAGAACGAAGTTTCATGGGAGCAAAAAATAGGATGAACGGAGAGAGGAAAAGGGCACAGGCGGACAAAAAAAGCGGCGCACCAAGTGGTACGCCGCTTTTGTAGGTTGGTTACTCCGGCAGCTTAGGGCTGGGGAGCGTTAGGAATGAAGAATTCAAATTTGAACTCTACCCGACGGTTTTGCGACATGCCGGAGGCGGAAGTATTCGGCGCAGCAGGCTCCGACTCACCACGACCTTCCGTAACCACGCGGGCGGGGTCAACTTGCTTGCCGGTGAAGTAGCGCTTCACCGAGCCGGCACGGCGCTCCGACAGAGCCTGGTTGTACTCATCGGTACCACGGGAATCGGCGTGGCCAATTACGCGCAGGCTGTATTCGGGGTGGTCTTTCAGGGCTTTCACCATTTTATCGAGCGTGCCGTAGGAGGTGCGCTTGATAACGGTACTGTTGGTTTCGAAACGAACAGGTTGCTCCAGTTTGCGCACGCCTGGGTCAATTTCCATGGGGCAGCCGTTGGCATCTACCTTGGCACCACGCGGGGTATCGGGGCATTTGTCGGCCGAGTCTGGAATACCGTCACCGTCAGCGTCCACTACCAGCGGGCAACCGTTGGCATCTACCTGGGTACCACGGGGGGTATCGGGGCATTTATCGGCAGCATCCGCTACGCCGTCACCGTCGGCATCAGGGCAACCGCGCAGGGCGGGCAGGCCGGCCTGGTCGGGGCACTGGTCATCTTTGTCGGCTACACCGTCGTTGTCACGGTCGGGGCAACCCTGCATAGCAGCCGTACCAGCTTCCGTGGGACACTGATCCTGGTAATCTGGCACACCATCTTTGTCGC
This sequence comes from Hymenobacter sp. UYP22, assembly GCF_040547285.1. NCBI lineage: Bacteria > Pseudomonadati > Bacteroidota > Cytophagia > Cytophagales > Hymenobacteraceae > Hymenobacter > Hymenobacter sp. UYP22. Next base: position 304,472 of record NZ_JBEPPK010000004.1, read on the forward strand.
CGTCGAGGGGGCAACCGTTTTCGTCTACGGCCACGCCGCTGGGCGTGTCGGGGCATTTGTCTTTGCGGTCGGGCACACCGTCACCGTCGGTATCCTTGGCTTTGCCCAGGGCAATGTTCAGGCCCACGGTATGCTGCAGGAACCGGTCATCAAACTTGTTGTCATCCCGAACCGGGTCGCCGTCGATGTTGGCGTTCAGCGGCACGTGCTGGCCAGTTTGCACGAACAGAGTTACCGCCTCCCCCAAGTGGAAGTCGATACCAGCCGCCCCGAACAGGTCGAAGTGGTTTTTGTCGTTGGCAATGTTGGTGCTCGTGCCGTTGCGGTTGATGGTTCCCTCCCGGCTGGTGTAGGTAAGGCCCGGAGCCGCCAGCAGGTAGGGCCGCACGGGGGATTCATCCTTAAATAGCTTGAATTTCAGGCCCAGATTTACGTTTACCACGTTGGTGGCAAAGTTGCTACCGAAATACGGCGCGCCGGCCGGAGCATCTTTCTTGAACTCCACGTAGTTGCCGCTCAGCTGCACATCAAGCCCCTGGGAAATGTAGCGGCTAAAGGTGATGCCGGGAGCGTATTTGTTCTCACCGAACTTCCAGTAGTCAGAGCCGAAATTGCCCTTGTACTGCATGGCGCTTACGTTGAGGCCAATGGCCGTCTTCCGGTCGGCCGTCTGGGCCTGAGCCCGCGGAGCTGCCGCCAGAAGCGTCAGACCCAGGGCCGTTGAGGTTGCTAAAAGGTGTCTCATGAGGGCGAAATTAGGTGGAAGAAATGGCTTAGCTGGAAGCAAAACGCCTGTAGTCGGCCATGCTCCGGACTACCCGCCTATACCTACCCTTAGGTAATAAAGTTGTCCTGCGCCTAAACAGGCACATTTTTTACCTCAACGGCATTGGCTACAATTGTTACATATTCAATAAGTTATATACTTACTTACAGCTATCAACGGGCCATTATCGGCTACACGGCTCTTGGCCAGCTGTGCCAGAAAATTTTGCCGGAAAAAAATTAAAAAAGCCCCGCACTCCTGCTTAGGAGCGCGGGGCTTTTTGCGTAGCGCAGGTAATGCGGCGCCAGCTTACCGCCGCATTAGCCGCTCAATGTCGGCGGCCTCCAGCGGAATATTCTTCATCAGGTCGTCGTTACCGGTTTGGGTGATGAGAATATCGTTTTCGAGGCGGATACCCAGCCCTTCTTCCCGGATGTAAATACCGGGCTCCACGGTGTACACCATGCCCGGCTCGAAGGTGCGGTACTTGAAGCCCACATCGTGCACATCCAGGCCCAGGTAGTGGCTGGTACCGTGCATGAAGTACTTTTTATAGAGCGGAGCGGCCGGATTTTGGTTGCGCACGTCCTGCTCACTGAGCAAATCCAGCTTAATGAGTTGCTGCTCCATGTGCTGGCCCACGGCAGCGTGATACTCCTCAATGCTGCCACCGGGCACCAGGCGGGCCGTGGCAAACTTCATCACGCTGAGCACCGCCTCGTACACCTCGCGCTGGCGCTTGGTAAACGTGCCGTTCACGGGAATTGACCGGGACAGGTCGGCGGCGTAGTTGGCGTACTCGGCCCCGAAATCCATTAGCAGCACGTCGCCGTCCTTGCACTCCCGGTCATTGCTGACGTAGTGCAGGATGCAGGCGTTTTCGCCCGAGGCAATGATGCTGCCGTAGGCCGGGCCGCGGGAGGCGTTGCGCAGAAACTCGTGGAAAATTTCGGCCTCGATTTCGTACTCCATCACGCCCGGTTGCACAAAGCCCAGCAGGCGGCGGAAGGCTTTGTCGGTGATGTCGGCGGCGCGCTGCATCAGCCGGATTTCCTCGGGGCTCTTGATGGCGCGCAGCTGGTGCATGAGGCGGGCTACCCGGCGGTACTGGTGCAAGGGGTAGGCCTCCTTAATCCACTTGATGAAGCGGGCGTCGCGGGTTTCTACCTCTACCACGGCCCGAATGTGCTCATTGGAGTTGAGGTACACGTTTTCGGCCTCGTTCATGAGGGCCGGCAGCACACTCTTAAAGGAATCCAGCCACATAATGGTGGGCACGCCCGACTGCTCCCGGGCCTGGTCTTTGGTGAGCTTGTAGCCTTCCCACACCAGAATATGCTCACTGGTTTCCTTCAGGAACAGGATTTCCCGGTACTGGGGCAGCACGGCATCCGGGAAAATAACCAGAATGCTTTCCTCCTGATCTACGCCGGAGAGGTAAAACAGGTCATTGTTCTGGCGGAAGGCCATGGTGCCGTCGGCGTTGGTCGGCATTACATCATTGGAGTGGAAAATAGCCAATGAGGCGGGCGGCAGCTGCTCGCGGAAGCGGCGGCGGTTCTCAGTAAACAGGTCGGGCGAAATAGAGCCGTAGCGCATGGGCGGGAAACGGATGAAGTGACACAAACGGAAACCAAAGGTAGCCGCCGAAGCGGCCGGGCCAAGTTAGGCAGAAGCAGGCGGCTTCCGGGTACCGGCGCTGGCTTGCTGCATAGCACAGGCGGCTGCTACTCTTACCGAGCAATAAGACGAAAAGGTGGTGAACCTGCGCTGAACTGGTATCTTTGTGGCCTGATATTGTATTATGCCCGAACCCGCTGCCCCACCCGCCATCCTGTTGATTCAGACTGCCTTCATTGGCGACGTGATTCTGGCCACGGCGCTGCTGGAGTATCTGCACCAAACGGAGCCCGCCACCCCGGTTGATTTTCTGGTACGCAAGGGCAACGAAGGCCTGGTGCAACACCACCCCCATGTGCGCCAAGTGCTTATCTGGGATAAGAGGACCAACAAGTACGGCGGCCTCTGGCAACTGCTCAAGCAAATCCGGCAGACGAAGTACGGGCGGGTGGTTACCCTGCAGCGGTTTGCCAGCACCGGGTTGCTAACTGCCTTTTCGGGGGCCCCGGAACGCATTGGCTTTGAGAAAAACCCGCTGGCATTTCGGTTTACGCGGGCCATTCCGCACGTGGTAGCAGCCGGCGTGCATGAGGTGTCGCGCAATCTGCATCTGCTCAGCCCCGCCTACGAAGGCCCGGTGGTGCCGCCCCGCCTCTACCCTACCCCCACTGATGAAGCCGCTGCGGCCTCCTACGCTGCTGCGGGGCCTTACATCTGCCTTGCGCCTACCTCAGTGTGGTTTACCAAGCAGTTTCCGGAGGAGCAATGGCTGAAGCTGCTGGCCGCGTTGCCCCCGCAGTACACCGTGTACCTGCTGGGTGGCCCCCCCGACACGGCCGCCTGCCAGCAGCTGTTAGAGCGCACCCAGCGGCCGGGCGTCGTCAACCTATCGGGCAAGTTGTCGTTGCTGGCTTCGGCGGCCCTCATGCGCGGGGCGGTGCTCAACTACGTGAACGATTCGGCCCCCATGCACCTCTGCTCGGCCGTGGGTGCGCCCGTATGCGCGGTGTATTGCTCCACGGTACCGTTTTTTGGGTTTGGACCGCTAAGTCCGTTCTCGCGCGTGGTGGAGCTGGAGGAGGAATTGGAATGCCGCCCCTGCGGCCTGCACGGCTACCGCAAGTGCCCGCTGGGCCATTTCCACTGCGCCCACGGTATTCGTACCCAGCAGCTGCTGGCGGTGCTAGCCGAGGCGGAAGCGGTGAAATTGTGAAGTGGTGAGTTTGTGAAGTCAGGGCGTCATCCTGAGCGAAGCTAAGAATCCTACATAGGCTAGAACATTGCTGAACGACCCATCTGTACGCAAAAAGGCATTTCACTCCCTTCAAAATGACGCCCTGATTTCACGAACTCACCACTTCACAATTTCACCGCCCCTACCTTTGCAACTACATGCCGGGTGACATGGTTATACAGGGCCGGGGCAGTGCTTGGCACCTCCACCAGGTCCCTACGCCCCCAAGTTCCTAAGTCCCCATAAAATGTCCGATTACGACCTGTACGAGTTGCCCAACGGCATCCGGGTTTTGCATAAACAAGTGTTGCACACCAAAATTGCGCACTGCGGCTTCCTGCTGGATATTGGCTCCCGCGACGAGAAACCCCATCAGCTGGGGCTGGCGCACTTCTGGGAGCACATGGCTTTCAAGGGCACCGAGAAGCGCAAGAGCTTCCACATTCTCAACCGCCTCGAAACCGTGGGCGGAGAGCTGAACGCCTACACCACCAAGGAGAAAATCTGCTTTTACGCCTCCCTGCTCAGCACCCATTTTGAGCGGGCGTTTGAATTGCTGACGGACCTGACGTTTAACTCCACTTTCCCCGAGAAGGAAATTGAGAAGGAGCGCGGGGTGATTCTGGAGGAAATGGCCATGTACCACGATGCCCCCGAGGACGCCATCATCGACGACTTCGACGACGTGGTATTTGCTCGGCACTCCCTGGGCCACAATATTCTGGGTACCCGCGAAAGTGTATCTGGCTTTCAGCAAGCCGATTTTTATACCTTCCTGCAGGAAAACGTGCGTACCGACCGGCTGGTGTTCAGTTCGGTGAGTAATCTGCCTTTCAAGGAAGTGAAGCGCCTGGCCGATAAGTTTCTGGCCCCGCTGCCGGCCAAGCTGGGCGCCCGGCCCCGCCGGTCGTTCAGCGGCTACCAGCGCCTGGAGCGCCTGGAGCGCAAGCCCATTACTCAGGCCCACTGCCTGATTGGGGGGCCGGCCTACGCGCTGCACGATGAACGGCGGATTCCGTTTTTCCTGCTGAGCAATCTGCTGGGCGGCCCCGGTATGAACTCCCGCCTCAACCTGGCTGTGCGCGAGAAGTACGGCCTGGTATATACCATTGATGCTACCTACTCGCCCTACACCGACACGGGCCTGTTCGGCATCTACTTCGGCACGGAGAAAAAACAGGTGAACCGTACCATCTCGCTGGTGCAAAAGGAGCTGAAGAAGCTGCGCGAACAGGCCTTAGGTACCTCCCAGCTGCACACCTCCAAGGAGCAGCTAATGGGCCAGCTAGCCATGGCTGAGGAAAGCAACGGCGGCCTGATGCAGCTACTGGCCAAAAGCACCCTCGACATTGGCCGGGTAGAAAGCATCAACGAAATCTTCGACCAGGTGCGCCGCATCACCGCCCCCCAACTGCTGGAACTGGCCAACGACATCCTGACGGACGAGAACCTAAGCGTGTTGCAGTACGTGCCGGAGTAACCTTGCCATGCCTCGTCCGAATCCAGTATATCTAGGAGCAGTGCCTGCTATCAGGCCGGGCCATGAGTTCTTAAACCGCCACGAGGTGCAGGAGGCCGGAATTCACCGTGACCGGATGAAAGGCATTTCCTCCATTGCCGGCTTTCCGGCCGAAGCCATTGTGCTTTCCGGCGGCTACGAGGATGACTGGGATGCTGGCGGCACCATTTTATACACGGGCGAAGGCGGCAACTCGCAAGGCACGCAGGTGGCGGATCAGACGCTAACGGGTGGTAATCTGGCGTTGCACCGCAGCTTCGAGCAGCAAACTCCCGTTCGGGTAATACGCCAGATTCGTCCGGCCAAAGCGCGCTCATCTTGGTATTATGAATATGCTGGGCTTTACAGCGTTGCCAGTTGCTCATACGAGCGGGGTCGCTCCGCCTTTATGATCTGGCGGTTCTTACTGGAGCAGCTACCGGAAAATTCGCTGCCTGAACGTGCAGCCTCCCAAGTGCAGGAACCGGCCGCTGTATATCGGCCAGCGCCGCGCATTACCACCAGCGTAAACCGCCTGGTCCGTGACACTAGCCTGATGCTGCGGGTAAAGCGGTTGTACGATTTCCACTGTCAGGTTTGCCTGGAACGACTAGCAAACCCAGTTCGGCCGTATGCCGAAGCGGCCCATCTTCAGCCACTCGGTGCCCCACATCATGGTCCTGATACCCTTGACAATCTACTTTGTCTGTGTCCTAATCATCATGTGCTCCTGGATATGGGTACTTGGAGCCTAGATGACCATTTCAATCTGCAGGGTTTGCCGGGTGCTTTGCAGGTTCACCCAGATCATCGCCTCAAAGTAGAATGGGCGCGCTACCATCGGCGTCATATTTACCAAGCTTCCTGATGTACTCCCCCGACGACGCCCAACGCTACGCCGACCGCCACACCACGCCCGAAAGCCCGCTGTTGGCCCGCCTCAACCGCGAAACGCACGTGCAGCTGCTCCACGCCCGCATGCTGAGCGGCCATGCTCAAGGCAGGTTGCTGAGTATGCTGAGCCACATGGTCCGGCCGCGGCGGGTACTGGAGCTGGGCACCTTCACGGGCTACTCGGCGCTGTGTTTGGCAGAAGGGCTAACGCAGGATGGGTTGCTGCACACCGTGGAGCAGAATCCCGAGCTGGAAACCCGCATCCGGCGCTACGTGCGGGAGGCGGGCGAGGAAAACCGGATTCAGCTGCACATTGGTAATGCCCGGGAACTTGTGCCTGCACTGGCCGAAACCTGGGACTTGGTGTTCATCGACGCCGACAAAATCAACAACGACACCTACTATGAGCTGGTGCTGCCGCAGGTGCGACCCGGCGGATTTCTGCTGATTGATAATGTGCTGTGGGGAGGCAAGGCGTTGGATGAGTACCCGGTAAAACCATCGGACAAGGACACGTTTGCGGTGCGGGCCTTCAATGATAAGGTGCAGGCCGATGAGCGGGTAGAAAACGTGTTTCTGCCCCTGCGCGACGGATTACTGTTGGTGCGCAAGCGGTAAAAGCGGCGGGTTGAGGGGATGATAGTGCGGGGTTGGTCGGTTTTTTCTCGCAGGAAAGGCCCCGCAAGCTAAACGCCGACGTAGGTTTTGCGTCTATTGCCACTGTAGTATATCCTCTCCGACCAATGCTCAGACCTTTCCTCCTGATTTTGCTTTTGCTCACGGCCTGTATGGGCGTGGCGCAGGCCCAAACCACCACGGTAAGCGGCCGGGTGCTGGATGCCAAAGACCAGTCGCCGCTGATTGGGGCCAACGTGCTGCTCACCCAGATACCCGACTCTACCAAGCGGGGCGCGGCCGTGGAGGCCGATGGCTCTTTCTCGGTAGCGGGCGTACCCACAGGCCGTTACGTGTTGTCGGTTTCGTTTCTGGGGTATCAGAACCTGCGGCGCACCGTGGAGGTAAATGGCGCGCCGCTCAACTTAGGCAGCCTCACGCTGCAGGCCGGGGGCGGCATTGCCCTGAAGGGTGTGGAAGTGGTGGGCAAAGCCGCGGCCGCCGTCCAGAAGGGCGACACGGCCCAGTTCAACGCCGGCTCCTACAAAACCAATCCCGATGCCAACGCCCAGGACCTCATCACCAAAATGCCCGGCGTAACCGTGGACCCCGGTACCGGCAAGGTGCAGGCCCAGGGCGAGCAGGTGCAGCGGGTGCTGGTAGATGGCAAGGAGTTTTTCGGTAACGACCCGGATGCCGTGCTCAAGAACATTCCGGCCGAGGTAATTGACAAGATTCAGGTGTACGACCGGGCCTCCGACCAGAGCCAGTTTACGGGCTTCGACGACGGCAATCAGCAGAAAACCATCAACATTGTGACCAAGCCCAGCTTCCGCAACGGCAAGTTTGGGCGGGTATTGGCCGGCTACGGCCCCCAGGACGACCGATACCGCCTAAGCGGCAACCTTAATGTGTTTAAAGGCAAGCAACGGTTTTCCGTTGTGGCCCAGAGCAACAACGTGAACGAGCAGAACTTCGGCACCGAGGATTTGCTGGGCGTGGTGGGCTCCTCGCGCCAGGGTGGCGGGGGCGGCCAGGGCCAGCGGGGGCAGGGCGGTGGCCGCGTGGGCGGCGGAGGGGGCAATTTCGGGGGTGGCGGGGGCAATAACTCCGGCGACTTTCTGGTGAGCCAGCAGGGCGGTATTAGCAAAACTCACGCCCTGGGCCTGAACTACTCCGATGTGTGGGGCACCAAAACCGAGGTGCAGGGCAGCTACTTCGTGAACCTGAGCGACAACACCAGCCGCACCAACCTGCTGCGTCGCTACGTGGCCCCTACCGGCCAAACCCAGGATTTGCGCTACAATGAACTCTCGCTGAACACCAGCCGCAACATCAATAACCGCTTCAACTTCCGACTGGAGCACAAGTTTGATTCCCTGAACTCCTTACTGTGGCGGCCCAGCCTCTCGGTGCAGCGCAACACGGGCAATAGCCTGCTCAACGGCAACACCTTTCAGGTAAACACCGACGCCACCAACACCGACCAGGGCGCCAACAACAGCTCCTTCCGCTCGGCCCTCACGGGCATTACGGCCGCCAACCAGCTGCTGTACCGCCACCGGTTTCAGCGCCGGGGCCGCACCTTCTCGCTGGGCGTTAACACCACCTACAACGACAAGAACGGCGACAATAACCTGCTCTCGAGCACCACGTTTTTCCGCGGCGGCCAGCCCCAGACCACGCTGCTGAATCAGTTTTCGGAGCTGGAGCAAACCGGCTGGGCCTGGACGGGCAACGTGAACTACACTGAGCCTATTGGGCTGAAAAGCATTCTGCAGCTGGCCTACTCCGTCAACTACACGCCCAACGACTCCGATAAGCGCACCTATAACTTCTCGCCCGGTGAGCAGCAGTACTCTATTCTGAACGACACGCTCAGCAGCGTATTTCAGAGCCGGTACCTGACCAACTCCGGGGAAGTGACGTACCGCTACCAGACCAAGGATTTCCAGTGGGCAGTGGGGGCGGCCGTGCAAAATGCTCAGCTCCGCAGTGACCAGGAGTTTCCGCGGCCCGGCAGCACCCGCCGCAGCTTTCTGAACGTGCTGCCCAACGCCCAGGTGCGCTACAACTTCTCGCGCCAGCAGAACCTGCGCCTGAACTACCGCTCCAATACCAACCCGCCCAGCATCAGCCAGCTGCAGGAAGTGGTGAATAACGCCAACCCGCTGCAGCTGACCACCGGCAACCCCAACCTGCGCCAGGAAACCCGCCACAACCTGTTTCTGCGCTACTCCTCGGCCGTTCCCGAAAAGTCGACCTCGTTTTTTGCCCTGCTGGGCGGCTCCTACGTGAACCGCTACATCACCAACAACACCATTTACGCCGGCACCGCCCCCATCACCATCGACAACATCACCATTCCGGCCGGTGGCCAGCTCACCCGCCCCGTCAACCTGGACCAGCAATACTCCCTGCGTTCCTTCGTGAACTACAGCCTGCCGCTGGCCTTTATCAAGTCAAATCTGAACATCAACGCCAACGGCACCTACTCCCAGACGCCGGGTTTGGTGTTCGGGGAGTTGAACTACAGCCGCACGCCCACGGCCGGCCTAGGTGTGGCCCTGAGCAGCAATATCAGCCCCCAGCTGGATTTCACATTGAGCAGCAACTCCAGCCAGAGCTACGTGCGCAACACCTTGCGCCAGCAGCTTAACAGCCGGTATTTCCGCCAGAACACGGCCCTGCGTTTCAGCTGGATCATTACCCAGGGCATCACCGTGCAGTCGGATGTAAACCACCAGCTGTACTCGGGCCTATCGGCGGGCTTCAATCAGAATTTCGTGCTCTGGAACGCCTCAGTGGGCAAAAAAATCGGACCGAAGCAGCAGGCGGAAATAAAGCTGTACGCCTTCGACTTGCTGGGCCAGAACAACAGCATCCAGCGCAACATTACGGCCGCCTACACCGAGGACGTGCAAACCAACATTCTGCAGCGCTACTTCATGCTGATGTTCACCTACAACATCCGCAGCTACGCGGGCAGCAACGGCCGCGGGGAGGCCCTGCCCGGCCAGGATGCGCCCACGGAGCGCCGCCGGGGTCCGGGCGGCTTCGGCCAGCCGGGTGGTGGCCTACCTCCCGGGGGCGGGATGTAAGCTGTCGGCATTTGTCCTTGAGAATCCCTGTCATGCTGAGCGGAGCGAAGGACCTTATCACGCTTGAACAAACTGTTCAAGCGTGATAAGGTCCTTCGCTCCGCTCAGCATGACTATTTTTTAATGTCCGGCCTTATGGACTCACCTCCGGCAGCTACACTATCCTGATTCCGGTATTCTGTTGGATTTGCCGCAGACACGCCTGACCGCAGGCTTTTTTTGCGCTATTTTGTAGGCTAACGGGGCCGGCATCAGCGCACAAACGCCGACCAGCGGCTCCGAGTGGTTGCATTTCCCCGCTTATGAAACGACTTGTACTACTGGTGTTGCTGTGGCTGCCGCTGTTGGTGGCTGCCCAAACCGTGCCAGTACCGGCCCAGCTTAACCTGGCCGATTTGCGCCTGCGCCTCACGCCCGGCGGCCGGGCGGCCCTGCAGCAGAAGGTAGATGCCCTGCGTCGCCACCCAGCCTCCTTCCAGGCCCGCGTGGCCCTGGCCGATGCGTATTTCCCCATCATCGACCGGGTATTTCAGCAGGAAGGCTTGCCCCTGGATTTTCACTTCCTGGCCCTCCAGGAAAGCGGCCTGCAGGGCGACGCCCAGAGTATTCATGATGCCGTGGGCTACTGGCAATTCAAGCGGGAGTCGGCCGCCGACTACGGGCTGCTGATGAACGAAGCCATTGATGAGCGGAAGCACATTACGGCCTCGTCCAAGGCCGCCGCGCAATACTTGCTGCGCAACAACAAAACGTTCCGCAACTGGGCCAATGCGCTGCTCAGCTACAACCTGGGCCTAACGGGCACCAAACCCTACACCCTGCCCACCGATGCCGGGGCCACCGAAATGGAAATTTCGGAGCAGACGCACCCGTATATTCTGACCCTACTGGCTCACAAAATTGCGTTTGAGCCGGCCATTGGCCTGAATACCAAGCCGCCGCTGCTGTTTCAGGAGTTTCCGGCCCCGGCTGGGCAGCCCCTGAGCGTAATGGCCCAGGCCATGCAGCTAAACCCTGCCGACTTGGCCAAATACAACCGCTGGCTGCTGGCTCCCACCGTGCCCACCGACCGGGTGTACACGATGCTGGTGCCCATCACCGACCCGCTGCAGCTCACCGCCTTGGCCGCCCAGCAAAAAAACGCCACCGCCGGTCAGCTCCTCAACAACCCAACCCCCGACCCCGAAAGCGCTGACTTTGTGCGCGTGAACGGGCTCCGGGCGGTGGTTGCGCTGCCCGGCGATACGAAAGAAGGTCTGGCTAAGCGGGCCGGCGTGAAGCTGCGCAAGTTTATGCAGTTCAACGACCTGTTTCCTTTTGACAACATCGTGGCCGGCCAGCCCTATTTTGTGCAGAAGAAGCGCGACAAAGCCGAAACGGAGTACCATGTGGCTCAAGCCGGCGAGAGTGTGGTAGCCATTTCGCAGAAGTATGGCATCCGGGCCAAGGCTATTTGGAGCAAGAACCGCATGGCCCGCAACGAGGAACTACGGCCTGGCCGCGTATTGTGGCTGCAGCATACCCGCCCCAAAAACGTGCCCGTGGAGTATGCCAACGGCAGCAACGCAGTAGCCCTGGCGGCCTTCGAAAAACCCAGCACCAGCCCCGCGCCCGCCTCACCGGCCCCGCAACCGGCCAAACAGCCCGAAAAGAAAAAGAAGGCGGAGGATGCTGAACCCTACATGGGTAGCACAGCCACCGCAAACCGGACGTTGGAAGATGCCGTGGAGGAGGATAACTCCACGGTGGTAGTGCAGCCCGACAGCGCCACCGATGAGCACACTGAAAACCTGAACGAGCTGCCACCCGCCCCAACCCGGCCCGCAACAGCTGCGCCTACGCCCGTTGCGGCCCCGGCGGCACCTCTGCCTAAGAAACCTTTGCCAACTTCGGCCCCGGTGGCCGACGAGCCAACCGATGCTGAGCCCGTAACTGAGCCCGTCTCGCGGCCGGCCCCGGTTACTGCAGTTCCCCGCCCGGTTGCTCCCTCCCCTGCAGTACCAGCTCCTGCCACGCCCGTTCCGGCTAAACCCGCTCCGGCAGTAGTCGCTCCCCCGCGCCCCGCCTCACCCAGCACGCCACAACCGACTGTTCCGGTAGCCCCCGTTACCGCCGTGGAGCCTGTGCCAGCTAACGGGCTGCACACGGTACAGCCCAAGGAAAACCTCTACTCCGTGGCCCGGCGCTATGGCCTGCGCCCGGCCGATATTGTGCTCTGGAACAACCTGCCGCAGCAGCCAGCCCTACGCATTGGGCAGGTACTGCGCGTTTCGGCCCCCAGCGTGGAGGCTGCGCCGGTTGCTACTCCCCTACCCGCAAAGCCCACTCCAACTGCCGCCAAACCAACCCCGGCGGCACCTGCCCCAACTCCGGCAACAGTGCGGCACACGGTGCAAACCGGCGAAACCATGTACAGCGTTTCGCGCAAGTACGGCGTCACCATCAAGCAGATTATGGAGTGGAATAACAAGCCGGATTTCTCGGTGAAGCCCGGCGAGGTGCTGCTTGTCAAGCCTGCTAACTAGTTTTTTACGTATCGGTTCAGCTTTTACCCGCTCGGGTTTTATGCGTTTTCATTTCACTTCTGCTTTGTTGCTAACGGCCGGTTCGTTGGCCTCCCTCACCGCTCAGGCTCAGCAGGTGGCTCCGCCAGCCCCTCAGCCTACTACTTCGCGGCCCGTACTTTCCAACGACTCCGTGCGGGTCATGTCGGGGCTGGTTGAAACGAGCGTGCGGCGGCTCCGGGCCATCTACTTCGAGCCCAACGACGCCAAAACCGTACAACTCATTGACGCGGCCCTGGTGGATATTCCGGTGCTCAACCAGCGCCTGAGTCACTACACTGCCAGCCTGCCGCGCGAGCAGCAGCAACTATTAGCCCAGCGCCTGCGCCAGCAACCCTGGCAGGTAGAGCTGAATACCCTCCTGCGCAGCCCCCAGTACACCGGGTTTGATGCTCGGGCCGCCAAAAACCCGGCGCTGCAGGAGGCAGCCGAGCGGTTGCATGCTTCCGGCTTTATGGGTACGGCCAAGCCGGTAGCAGTGAAAGCCCCGGCTCCAGCTCAGTTGGGCACCATCAATATGTCCGTTGCCAAAGTAGCGGCTAAACCGAAGTACCCGCTGCCTACCAACAGCCTTATGCCGGCTGCTAAGTCGGGAGCCGCCCCCGTTACTAAATTAGCCGCCCCGACCGATAAAGCCGGCTCCCTTGGCCAACACCACACCGTGCAGAAGGGCGAAACCCTGTTCAGCATCGCCAAGCAGTACAAAACTACTCCCGCTCAGCTTCAGCAGTGGAATGATAAAGCCGAGCCCTCGGTGAAAATCGGGGAAGTGCTGGTGGTGGAGGCCAGCCGGTAAACGCAGGCGTAGCTCGGGGTTCACCGTACCATAAACAAAGAGGACGGCTATATAGCCGTCCTCTTTGTTTATGGTACGCCAAAATCCCTTGCCGCGCAATCTTTCTCGGCCGCGGATTCGTGGGTAACTTTACTGTCCGCTTGGCGCCCTAACGGCGCGGAGCCGCTTGCCATGCCTACCTTCTCGCACCTGCACTGCCACACCCAATATTCCCTGCTTGATGGTCAGGCCAGCATTTCGGCCCTGATGAAGAAAGCCCAGACCGACGGCATGCCGGCCGTAGCCCTCACCGACCACGGCAACATGTTCGGGGCCTTCAACTTCGTGGCCGAGGCGAATAAGTACAACGTGAAGCCCATAGTGGGCTGCGAGTTTTATTTGGTGGAGGACCGGCACAAGAAAAGCTTCAGCCGGGAAAAGGGCGAGCGGGACGTGCGCCACCACCAGCTGCTGCTGGCCAAAGACCAAGCTGGCTACCAGAACCTGGCCAAGCTCTGCTCCATGAGCTTCATTGAAGGGGTGTACTCCAAGTATCCGCGTATTGACAAGGAGCTGCTACTGCAGTACCATGAGGGCCTGATTGCCACCAGCTGCTGCATCGGGGCTGAAATTCCGCAGGCCCTGCTCTGGAAGACAGAAGAAGAAGCTGAGAAGCAGCTGCGGTGGTGGCTGGACGTGTTTGGCGAGGATTACTACATCGAAATTCAGCGCCACGGTATCGAGAACATCGACAATACGGGCAAAAGCCAGGAGGATCTGAACCAGATCCTGCTGAAGTGGGCTCAGAAGTACAACGTAAAAGTCATTGCCACCAACGACTCGCACTACGTGAATCAGGAGGACTTTGCGCCCCACGATTTGCTGTTGTGCGTGAACACCGGCGAGGAGCACAGCATCCCGGTGGGTGACTTCCAGACCAAGTATTTCCGCCTGGTTTCCGGCGACAACAAGGTGCTCTACGACCACCTCGACAACCTGCGCCCCCTGGCCAGCTCCGACGACCAGGTGCGCCGCCAGCTCATGCGCATCGACGAGGAAGCGCAGATGCCCCGCCCCCGCTCCCGCTTCGGCTTCCCCAACGACCAGTTCTATTTCAAGAGCCAGGAGGAAATGGGCCAACTGTTCCGGGATGTGCCCGAAAGCCTGGACAACACCAACGAAATCGTCGACAAAATCACGCCGCCCAAGCTAGCGCGCGACATTCTGCTCCCCAACTTTCCCATTCCGCCGGCATTCGCCAATGCCGACGAGTTCCTGCGCGAGCTGACCTACGTGGGGGCTTTTGGGCCGAGTGCGGGCAAAGGCATCGTCACGATGACCAAGCCACCCCGCTACTCCGAGCGCACGCCCGAAATTGAGGAGCGGCTGGATTACGAGCTGCGCATCATCCAGACAATGGGCTTTGCGGGCTACTTCCTCATCACCCAGGATTTCATCAACAAAGGCCGGGATATGGGCGTGGCCGTGGGCCCGGGTCGGGGTTCGGCCGCCGGCTCGGCGGTGGCTTACTGCGTGGGTATCACCAACATCGACCCCATCAAATACTCGCTGCTGTTCGAGCGTTTCCTGAATCCGGAGCGCGTGTCGATGCCCGATATTGACATCGACTTCGACGACGTGAACCGCCAGCGCGTGATTGACTACGTGGTGGATAAGTACGGCAAAACCCAGGTGGCCCAGATTATCACCTTCGGTACCATGGCCGCCAAGTCCAGCATTAAGGACGTGGCCCGGGCTATGGAATTGCCTCTGCCCCAGACCAACGAGCTGGCCAAAATGGTGCCCGAGAAGCCCGGCACTACCCTGGCCGGCGCCTTCGCCGAAAACCCCGAGCTGGATTACATCCTGCGCGACATGGCGCCGGACAACCTGCGCGGCCACATTCTGCGCCTGGCTCACAAGCTGGAAGGCTCGGTGCGCAACACCGGCATCCACGCTGCCGGCGTCATCATTGCCCCCGACGACATCACCAAGTACATCCCCGTGTCCACCTCCAAGGACTCGGATCTGCTGGTAACCCAGTTCGACGGCAAGGTGATTGAGGCCGCCGGGATGCTCAAAATGGACTTCCTGGGGCTGAAGACGCTCACGATTATCGTCGATGCCCTGGAGCTTATCAAGAAAAATCACGGCGTCGACATCAACATCGACGACATCCCGCTCGACGACCCCAAAACCTACGAGCTCTACCAGCGCGGCGACACCATCGGTACGTTTCAGTTCGAGTCGGAGGGCATGCGCATGTACCTCAAGGACCTCAAGCCCACCAACATCGAGGACCTGATTGCCATGAACGCCCTGTACCGGCCGGGCCCCATGCAGTTCATCCCGAACTTCATCAACCGCAAGCACGGCCGCGAGGAAATTGAGTACCCGCACGAGTTGCTGGAGCCCATTCTGAACTACTCCCAGGGCATTATGGTGTACCAGGAGCAGATCATGCAGGCCGCCCAAATTCTGGCCGGTTACTCCCTCGGCGGCGCCGACCTGCTGCGCCGAGCCATGGGTAAAAAGGACATGAAGAAGATGGCTCAGGAGCGGGAGAAATTCTGCGAAGGTGCCGAGAAGCTGCACGGCATCAAGCCCAAAAAGGCCAACGAGGTGTTCGACGTGATGGAGAAGTTTGCGGCCTACGGCTTCAACCGCTCCCACTCCGCCGCCTACTCGGTGGTAGCGTACCAGACGGGCTACCTCAAGGCCAACTACCCCGCCGAGTACATGGCCGCCGTGCTGACCAACAACATGTCGGACATTAAGAAGGTGACCTTCTTCATCGAGGAAGCCCGCCGCCAGGGCGTGCCCGTACTCGGCCCCGACGTGAACGAATCCATCCTCAAGTTCAACGTAAACGAAAAGGGCCAGATCCGCTTCGGCATGGCCGCCGTGAAGGGCGCGGGCGAGGCTGCCATTGAAAGCATTGTGGCCGAGCGGGACAAAAAAGGCCCCTACACCGACATTTTCGACTTCTCGAAGCGCGTAAACCTGCGCGCCGTGAACAAAAAGACGTTTGAGAGTCTGGCGCTGTCGGGCGCTTTCGACTCGTTTGAGCGCTACCACCGTCGCCAGTTCGTGGAGGCACCTTCGGGCGACCAGAATCTCATCGATAAGGCCGTAAAAATGGGCCAGCAGTACCAGGCCGACCAAGATTCCGCCCAACAGAGCTTGTTCGGCGGTGGGGCTTTCGGGGCCGTGGCTATGCCGCTGCCCAAAGTGGCTGATATGGAGCCCTGGCCCGCCACAGAGTTGCTGCGCCGTGAGAAGGAAGTCGTAGGGTTCTACCTCTCGGGGCACCCGCTCGATGACTTCAAGCTAGAAATTGACTCCTACTGTACCTGCGGGCTGGATAAGGTGGAGAATTATAAAAACCGTGAGGTAACAGTAGCCGGTCTGATTTCCAATGTTCTGTTTAAAACTACCAAGACCGGCCAGCCCTTCGTGTCGTTCAGCGTGGAGGACTACGAGTCGTCGTTGAATCTGGCTTTGTTCCGCGACGATTACTCGCGCTTCAGCAATATCATCAACCCCCGCAACTACGATAAGGAGCAGGTGCCGCCCATGTACATTAGGGGCAAGTACGCCCAGCGCTTCCGCGACTCCGACCAGTTCGAGTTCAAGATTCTGACCATGGAGCCCTTGTTCAACGTGGCGGAAAAACTGGCCAACGGTGTGCGCGTGCAGCTGGATCTGCGTACCATTACGGAACCCTTCATGGACCGCTTTATGGAAGCCGTGGAAGGCTGCGCGGGCTCCAAAAAGCTCGAAATCAAGTTCGCCGAGCCCCACGAGCACCTCGCCGTGGATACCTACTCCCGCCGCTACCGCATCGAGCCCAAGGAGTTCATCCGCAAAATGCGCGAAATGGAAATCGACGCCTGCCAGTTGATTTAGGTTGGCGCAGGAAGTAAGCTGAACGAGGCGGATATCTTCTATCTTCAGAAGCAATATTCGCCTCGTTTTCATTTTCGCCAATCATGCAGGAAATTCTGAATAGTGCCCTAGGTTGCAGGTTCTCGCCTCTGACAGGAGCTTGCTTACGGAAAGCCGGCTGGTACACTGGACGTAAGGTTCTGACCCTTAAATACCGTGTGTATCTTTCTATCTATGAGAAGTATAACTGGTTTCCGGAGGTAGCAGCTTTCCTTGAAGAGTTTGGCGGCTTAGCGATAAAATTCAAGCGAGAAGAGGGTGGATCAGATGAGTTGAACTTTCACGCTTGTGATGCCAGCGCCGGAGTTGATGTCAGTTGGGTTCAGAAAGACTATGCCCAGCGAATCGGTCACTCACAATTTTGTGTTATCGGAACAGCCTTTTCTGACCATTTACTCCTGTTCATGGATGGTGAAGGGCGAGTATACGGTGGCTTTGATGATTACTTATGTTACATAGCCGAAGATGGCACTAAGGCTATAGAGCGTATATGCACCAATCAGCCTGTACAGGAAATAGCCTAAAAAAATTCTTTCAATTTTTATTGAAAGTTTAAAATACTCTACTACATTTGAACCATGCAACTCGACGAAGCCAAAAGCAAGTTCATTGAAGGCTGGGGCACCCTAGGCTCAGCCTGGGGCGTGAGCCGGACGATGGCGCAGGTGCACGCCTTGTTGCTGGTATCGGCCGGAGCCCTGAGCACCGAGGACATCATGGAGCAGCTGCAGATTTCCCGGGGCAACGCCAACATGAACGTGCGCGCCCTTATGGACTGGGGCCTTGTGCGCAAGGAACTGCGCCCGGGTGAGCGGCGGGAGTTCTTCTCGGCTGAGAAGGACATTCACCGGGTAGCTACGCTCATTTTGCAGGAGAGGCACAAGCGGGAGTTGGCCCCCATCATGCGCGTGCTGGGCGAAATCAGACAGGTGGAGCCCTCCCCTGCCGCTACGCCGGAGGAAACCAAGGCCTTCACCCAGATGATTGGCAACATCCAAAGCTTCGCCGACTTTGCCGACAAAGCAGCCAACACGCTCATTAAAGCCGATGAGAACTGGTTTGTCAGCACGTTCATGAAGCTCATGCGCAGCCGGTTTTAGGAGGCGCTTATTTTTTTATTATCATATTTCAATAATTATTGAAAGTTTTAAATTAATAGTATTTCATATTCTGTCTACCCATTGCCTCACCTTTTATCCTCACTCCCATGAACCAACCCCTGATGATTCTGGCCGGCGGCAACGGTTTTCTAGGACGGCACTTGGCCCAACATTTCCGGCAGTTGGGGTACGAGGTGCTCACGCTCACCCGGCGGGCGAAGCGGTTTGGAGAGGTGGAATGGAACGGCCGCACCCTAGGACCCTGGGCCAAAAAGCTAGATGGCGCGGCGTTACTCATTAACCTGGCCGGTAAATCAGTGGATTGCCGCAAACAAGTATGCCATCGTGCGCAGCCGCACCGAGAGTACCCGGGTGCTGGGAGAGGCCGTGGCGCAGTGCCAGAACCCACCCCTCGTGTGGCTGAATTCCTCCACCGCTACTATTTACGAGCATACCACCGGCAACGCCCCGGCCAACACCGAAGCCACGGGCCGCATTGGGCGCAGCTTTTCCGAGATGGTGGCCCAGAAGTGGGAAGCCGAGTTCAATCTGGCTGCCACGCCCCGCACGCGGCGCCTGGCTTTGCGCACTGCCATTGTGCTCGGGCACGATGGGGGAGCATTACCCGTAATGGTCCGGCTAGCAAAGGTTGGCCTGAGTACGCTCCAGGGCAATGGGCAGCAGTGGGTAAGCTGGCTGCACATCGAGGATTTTTGCCGGGCCGTGGAGTTTCTGGTGGCCCGACCGGAGTTGGAAGGCGCGTTCAACCTTTGCGCGCCCGAACCTCTACCTAACGCCGCCCTGATGAGCTTACTCGACCAACACTATCAGTCGCGCTGGCACCTGCCGCAACCTCGATGGCTGCTGGAAATCGGGGCCTTTCTACTGCGCACCGAAACCGAGTTGATTCTAAAGAGCCGCAAGGTAGTGCCGCAGCGGCTATTGGAAGCAGGGTTTCAGTTCCGGTTTCCAACCTGCCCGCAGGCTTTGGCTGATTTACTTCCACAGCTTGCAGCTTAGCTACTACTGCCCGCTTGATTGCATCAAAGCTGACCTTCTTCTATGATAAGCCTGGCTTTCCGTTTCTCACTTTCACATTCCATTTTCACCTTTTAACTTCTCAACGCCATGAACTACTATCTGCTGGTTTACGGAGTGTATTTGCCCGTCACCGTGCTACTCACCATTTGGGTGGCCCGCACGCTGTTTAAGAACGGCCGGTTGTTTTTGGTTGATATTTTCCACGGCAATGAGCAGTTGGCCGACTCCGTGAACAAGCTGCTGCTGACGGGCTTCTACCTCGTCAATATCGGCTATGCCACCCTCACGCTGCGCACCACGGAGGCTATAACCAGCTATCAAGGCAGCGTAGAAACGCTCAGCATCAAAATCGGCACCATCATCCTGATTTTGGGAGGCATGCACTTCTTCAATCTATATGTGTTTTATAAGCTACGCCACCGGGCGCAGGAATACGCCCGGGCTTATCACTCTTAAGCCAATATCGTGTGCTGAATAACGCCCGATACCGTTGGCCCACGCTGGGCCAATAGTATCGGGCAACTTCACTAACCCAGCCAGTAATCTGCCACTCTGGCCGAAGTGAACTTTCCGGCGCGCTGCTTGTTGGAACGCAATCTGCTACCTTGCGGCCCACTTGTACGTACAAGCTGCTCAGACAAGCGTACAGACTCATTTCATCAAAAACCCTACAATTATGGGACATAAAGCCATCGAAATTACCGATGCTAACTTCGACCAGATCATCAACTCCGATAAGCCGGTACTGGTAGACTTTTGGGCCGAGTGGTGCGGCCCCTGCCGTATGGTGGGCCCGGTAGTGGAAGAGCTGGCCGGCGAATACGAAGGCAAAGCCGTTATCGGCAAAGTTGACGTTGACTCGAACCCCCAGACTTCTGCCAAATTTGGTATCCGCAGCATTCCTACGCTGTTGGTATTCAAGAACGGCCAAGTTGTGGATAAGCAGGTTGGCGCAGTGCCCAAGCACGTACTGGCCCAGAAACTGGATGCGCAGGTAACTGCCTAGGCACCAGCGGCGCACAGCCACAAAAAAGCCCCGACCTGCATACAGGCCGGGGCTTTTTTGTGGCTGTGCGCCTGCAGCTACCAGCTGCCACAGCGCCGAGATACACTTATTCTTCCAGGTTTGGGGCGGCAGCCCGGGCCTCAGAGGGCGGTACCTGGGCAGGTTTCAAACCGGAGGCCAATGAGAAATTGGCGGAGAAGTGAATAGGG
This sequence comes from Hymenobacter sp. UYP22, assembly GCF_040547285.1. Lineage (NCBI taxonomy): Bacteria > Pseudomonadati > Bacteroidota > Cytophagia > Cytophagales > Hymenobacteraceae > Hymenobacter > Hymenobacter sp. UYP22. The sequence continues at coordinate 324,843 of NZ_JBEPPK010000004.1, forward strand.
ATGGTAAAGGTCATGGCCGTGGGCAAGTTGTACTCACGGCCAGGCTCGAAGGCTGGCAGGCTAGCCACTACCCGGCGGGCCTCCAGGTCGGCATCGGGGGCGAGGCCTTGCACTACGCGCACTTGCTCTACCCGTCCGTCTTCGCCCACGGTATAGCTCACGTATACATTACCGGTAATGCCTTTGCGCCGCAGGGTGCGCGGGTAGTTGGTAGTGCGGGCAATGTAGCTGAGCAGGGCCGCTTCTCCGCCCGGAAACTGCGGCAATTCCCGCGTGCGTACGCGGCCCATGTACGGGGACCCATCTTTGTTGAAGAAGGCCAGGGCCAATGGCTTGCCTTGGCGGTCAGGCATCTCAATAGCACTTAGCTCTCCAGTATCATAATAGTAGCGCCATTCGCCCACGGGCCGGCCAGCATTGTAGCGCCCCTCCGAGCGTTTCTGGCCGTTACGGTGCACGGTAATCCAGCGGCCCACCCGTTGGCCATCGGTGTAGTCGCCGCGCTGGCTCACCTGACCATCTTCGTACCAGCCCAAGTATAGGCCGGAGGCCTCGTCATCGTGGTAATGTACCTGGCTGGCTTTACTCCCGTCGGGGTGGTACCAGGTCACCAACCCGTTGCGGACTGGTGGATCAATGGCGGAGAGGGTACCTTTCAGTAGCAGCGTGCCAGACAGAGCATACTCGCGCATGGCGTAAGTGCCGAGGAGCTCATTTTTGCGGTCTACAATGCGGTAATGGGTGGCACTATCCGGGATGGTTGCCTCGTCCTGGTCGTTCAGGTACACGGCCGGCAAGCTCTGCCCTTGCGCAAGGCGGGCTACCACTACTAGGGACAAGAGAAAAGCACGGTGGATTCTCATACGGTAGCCAATACTAATGTAGTCCCGAAACGAATACACGAAATATAACCCGCAGCAAATCAAGCCCCAAGCCCCTTTTTAACTTCACCAAAAAAATACAATTAATGCTAGCTCGGGGCCAATTCCTCATTGGTACTCTCGAGCTTACTAATGCCCTGAAAATGCAGCAGCCGCTACCTCACCAAGGTGGGGCAGCGGCGCCAACAAGCAAGCTTGCTTACTAAAAGGGCCTAGTTCTCGCCCTCCTCTATCTCCTGCAACTGAATGGGGCGGTTGAAGGCCTCCTCCAGTGAAATCAGGGTTTCGGTACGCTCAATGCCCTCAATCAGCTGTATCTGCTCGTGCAAAACTTCCCGCAGGTGGTTGGTGTCCCGACAAATCAGGCGAGCAAAGATGCCGTAAGCCCCGGTAGTGAAGTCGATGCTTACTACTTCCGGAATCAGCCGCAGTGCCGTTACGACGCTTTCATACACGGAGCTTTTCTGCAGATAAATACCTAGAAATGCCCGTACGCCGTAGCCGAGTTTCTGGTAGTCAATCTTGAGCGTAGCGCCCTGTACAATGCCCAGTTCCTCCAGGCGGGCCATGCGTACGTGTACCGTACCGCCCGAAACATGCACTTTCCGCGCAATTTCAGTGTAGGGCATTTTAGCGTCATCAATCAACAGCGCCAGAATCTTCCGGTCAGTGTCGTCAAGTTCGTAATTACGAGCCATTTTTCAGGGTGTTGATTACCTATATTGCAATGAAAACAAGACTTTATTAAAAAGTATGTAATTTTTTTTACAAATGTCTGAAATTATTTTATTACTTCAACCAACCTAGTACATTTGTCATAATCCAACGCAAGCGGCAGCGGATAGTTTTTAACAGTGTAGAATGGTGAAACTGGCAGACGCGCCCTCCTCTCTCGGGGGTGGAGATTTGGGAAAAACTGGTCCGGCGGCCGGCTAACTACTCCATGGAGGTTCGAATCCTTCTTCTACAGCGAAAAAATGGGTGGATTATGTGAGGAGGAAAAACGGGGCGTATCTGGGTGGGTACGTTCTGAATCGAGAGGCGGCATCTGGGTGGGTGCCGCCTTTTCTTTTTCCAGCCTGCGCAACATCCACTGCAATTCTGCCCCATTCATTTCGGTTGTGCACGCTTTTCTTTTCGGCCGCAAAGGTCAGGCTTTCCAACAAGAAATGCACGGATAAAGGTAAAAAAGGCTCCGGGTGGTTGCACCGGAGCCTTTTTATTTAACAATTTCTCAAAACAGGAGTTTGGTATCTGCGCCTGGGAGGCTGGGCTCTACTGCTTGTAAATTAACACCTGCCGCTCCCCGTTACCCCGCATGTACGCCCGGTACATCCCCTCCGAGTTGAAAGGCAGCGTAATGTTGCCGGCCCGGTCTACCGCAATCAGGCCACCGTCACCACCCAGTTTGGCTACTTTATCAATGGTAGCCTGGGCGGCTTGTTGCAAAGGCTGCTGGCCATACTCCATGCGGGCGGCTATGTCGCGGGCTACGGTAGCCCGAATGAAGTATTCGCCCCAGCCCGTGCAGGACACGGCGCAGGACTGATTATCGGCGTAGGTACCACAGCCGATGATGGGCGCATCGCCCACGCGGCCGTAACGCTTGTTGGTCATGCCGCCGGTACTGGTGGCCGCGGCCAGATTACCGAATTGGTCGAGGGCCACGGCCCCCACGGTACCGTACTTCTTACCTTCCGTAAAAATCTGGTTTTCGGGCAGAACAGCCCCCTGAGGCTTGCCGCCTTTCTGCTTGACTTTAACTTTCTCGGGCTTTTTGGCTTCAGTTGATGGGGCATTCAGCTGGTCGGGCGTACCGGGTTTCCGCTCCGCGGCCAAGGCCTTCTCAAGCTGTTGGTGGCGGGCCTCAGTGTAGAAGTAACTGGGCGGCACAATATCCAGGCCTTTCTCACGGGCAAACTGCTCAGCCCCCGGCCCCGTCAGCAGCACATGCTCCGATTTTTCCATTACGGCCCGGGCCGCCGTAATAGGGTTGCGCACCACCGTTACGCCGGCTATTGAGCCCGCCGCCAGGGTCCGGCCGTCCATGATGGCGGCATCCAGCTCGTTGCGGCCCTCGTGCGTGAATACGGCCCCTTTACCGGCATTAAACAGAGGTGAATCCTCCATAAACCGCACGCTGGCTTCTACGGCATCCAGGGCAGTGCCACCCCGCTTCAACACGGCGTACCCCATATCCAACGCCTGGTTTAGGGCTTCCTGGTAGGCTTTTTCCTTTTCCGGCGTCATGAGGGCCCGGGTGATGGTACCGGCCCCACCGTGAATAACCAGGGTAATGCGGGAAGCATCAACGGGCGGGACGGTAGTGGTGGGGGCAGTTTGCGCCTGCAGCAAGCCAGGAGCTCCAAACAAAGCGGCCAGAATAGCCACGCGAAGGGTAAAGTGAGAAAACATACGGATGGAATTTCAGAGGTGTAGGAGCCGACAAGATAAAAGCCCCGCGCTGAACGACGGTTCGACGCGGGGCTTTTCCTGGGGAGTAATGGCTGGCTAACGGGCAGCTACCTGCTGGCGGTACCGGGCCAGGCCCGCATCCAGAAACTTCACAAAGTTGCCCACGTTGCTCTCGTAAGCTACCGGGGTAGCCAGCGTATGCGCCAAATCAGCGGGGGAGTTGGGGTCGAGCAGCACGTAGTAGGGCTGAGCGTTTACGTTAAAGCCCGTGAGCTGCAAATCGGCGTTTTTCTTGCCCAATGTGGTTTTTTCCTTGTGGTCGTGGGCAGAGGTATACCACTCGTTGCGGGGCAGCGGCGACTTGTCATCCACGTATAGGGCTACCACCACGAAGTCTTCGCGGAGGCGCTTGATCACCTGCGGGTCGCTCCAGACGGTGGCCTCCATTTTGCGGCAGTTCACGCAGGCGTGGCCGGTAAAATCGATGAACAGGGGCTTGTTGGCGGCTTTGGCGCAGCGCTTGGCTTGCTCCAAATCAAAGTAGCCGGGCAAGCCGTGGGGCAGCTCCAGAAAATCGGCGTAGCGCGGGGCTTCGCACTCAGCGTTGGGTAGAGCCGTAGCCATGGCCGGGGCGGCGCTGGCAGCCAGAGAAAAGTCCTGGCGACTTTGGGGCGGCAGGTAGCCGGCCAGCAAAGGCAAGGGCGCCCCAAACAAGCCCGGAATCAGGTAAGTCATAAAACTGAACGCCAGCACGGCCATCAGCAAGCGGCCCACACTCAAGTGGGGCAGATCAGAATCGTGGGAAAGCTTGAAGCGGCCCAGCAGATAGACGCCCAACAGACCCGACAGCGCAATCCACAGTACCAGGTACAAGTCGCGGGGGAGCAGGTTCCAGTGGTACGCCAGGTCGGCCATGCTCAGGAATTTCAGGGCCAGCATCAGTTCCACAAAGCCCAGCGTCACCTTCACCGTATTCAGCCAGCCCCCCGAGCTGGGCAGGCTTTTCAGCCAGGTTGGGAACAGCGCAAACAGCATAAACGGCAAGGCAAACGCCAGGGAGAAGCCCAGCATCCCGATAACCGGCCGTAGCCCCCCACCCTGCGCCGCCATTACCAGGATAGAGCCAACAATGGGTCCGGTGCAACTAAACGACACTACTACCAGCGTGAGGGCCATAAAAAACACGCCGGCCCAGCCTCCTTTGTCGGCCTGAGCGTCTATCTTATTAACCATGCCGTGAGGCAGCGTGATTTCAAACAAGCCTAAAAAGGACATGCCAAATACCACGAACACAGCAAAGAAAATTAGGTTGGGCAGCCAGTGCGTGCTAATCAGATTGAGGCCATCGGCTCCGAGCAAAACGCTGGTTAGCAGGCCCACAACTACATAAATAAAGACGATACTAAAGCCGTAGAATAAGGCTTTCAGAATACCCTGGCGACGGTCGGCGGAGCCCTTCGTGAAGATGGATACCGTCATGGGAATGAGTGGAAACACGCAGGGCGTGAGCAGTCCACTAAGCCCCGAAACAAAGGCAATAAGCGCCAAGGATAGCAGCCCGGAATCAGCGGCTTCAGCACCCGCGGCGGCGGTAGAGGCAACTTGAACGGCACTACCAGATGCGCCCCCAGCTACGGAAGTGCCGGCGCCCTGTTGCATTGCCGGCTGGGTAGCCGAATCGGGAACGGTAGCGGCGGCGGTGGCAGCTACGGGAGCCGTTGTTTCGGTGGGGGCGGTGGTGGCCGTTGCGGGCGCAGGACCAATGGCAGGGGCGGCAGTTGGCGTTACGACTGCGCCAGTGCTGCCTTTGGCGGGGGCGGGCGTAGCAGGAGCCGCCGCCGCTCCGGTTACCTCAATGGGCCCAAAGCTCAGGCTCTCCTCGCCGGGAATGCAGCGGCCGTCCACGTCGGTGCAGCTCTGGAACTCAGTTTCGGCCTTGATAGTGAGCGAACCAGGCTGCAGCACCCGAATTCGTTGGGTGATGCGGCCGGTTTTTTCGAAGTAGGTGACGTTGCCCTTAAATACGTCGTCGTAGTGCTTGGTGGCGCCGATGGATTTGGGCTTACCCACCAACTCATAGGCCGGACTTTTGGCAAACGTAAACGTAAACACCGTAGGCCCCAGGTCGGGGTCGAAGTCGGTGGCGTAGAGGTGCCACTTTTCATCAATGCGGGCCTGCACGATGAGGTCCAGCTCCTCCCCTACCTTGGCGGTAGGCTTACTGAGGGCCACGGAAAGCTTGGTGGGCTGCAATACCTGCGCGCTGGCTCCCAGCGTGAGCAGGAGCACTAGCAGCAGCGAGGAAATAAAAGAAGTATGCCGGAACATGAAGCAGAAAAAAAACGACGAAGAGTCGGGGAAAAAGCAAAGGTCGGGAGAAACCGCAACAGCTAACTGCAGAAAGTAGTTTTTCCACTACGAAAGCTGCACTATACAAGGCCCGTACGAGGGACAACCTACAAGCGGAGCCGGGTATTTTCCAACCGCTTACGCCGAATGTCGTATTTTTGCCCTACAATGGAAGGCCGACCGGTCGAGTCCGGCTTCCGAATCTATGGGCTTAAACATATTACTGACTATTCTGCTCGTTGTGGCGAATGGCTTTTTCGTAGCTGCCGAGTTTGCCCTCGTCAAAGTTCGACTTTCGCAAATGGAGCTGCGGGCCCAGAGCGGTAACCGCCTCGCCCAACTGACGCTACGCCTGCTTCATAAGCTCGATGCTTACCTTTCGGCAACCCAACTGGGTATCACCTTGGCTTCCCTGCTGCTGGGTTGGGTAGGCGAAAAAGTGGTGGTGGAAATTGTGCTGCGCATTATTCACGCGCTGGGCTACGAGATAACCGAGGCTGGGGCTCATGGCATTGCCGTACCCATTTCCTTCGGCCTGATTACGCTGCTGCACATCGTATTTGGCGAGCTGGTGCCCAAGTCGTTGGCTATTCAGCGTGCCGAGGCTACTAGCATAGTGGTAGCGGTGCCGCTGCAGTTCTTCTATTACATCACCTTCCCCGTTATCTGGGTGATGAACAGCATTTCCAACGCCATTCTGCGGCTGATTGGCATTGCTCCGGCCTCCGAGCACGAGGTGCACACCACCGAAGAGCTCCGCCTGCTATTGGACCAGAGTAAGCAGGGCGGCGAAATTCAGGACTCCGAGCACGAGCTGCTGGAAAACGTATTCGAGTTCAACGACCGGATGGTGAAGCAGATTATGGTGCCCCGCACCAAGCTTTCGGCCATTGATGTAAACACCCCCGAGGAGGCCGTGCTGGAGGCCGTTTACAACGAAGGCTTCTCGCGGATTCCGGTGTACCAGGGCAACATCGACAATATTGTGGGCGTGCTCTACGTGAAAGACCTGCTCCAGATTATCCGGCAGCAGCAGCCCATCGAACTGGCCAAAATCATGCGGCCGGCCTACTTTGTGCCCGAAACCAAGAAGATTAACCGCCTGCTGCGTCAGTTTCAGCGCAAGCACATGCACATGGCCATTGTGTCGGATGAGTTTGGCGGCGTATCCGGCATTGTGACCATGGAGGATATTGTGGAAGAGCTGGTGGGCGAAATTCAGGACGAGTACGACAACGAGGTACCCGTAGTGGAAAAAGTATCCGAAAACGAGTACCGCGTCAATACTGCCACGCCTATTTCCGACGCCAACGAATACCTACCCTACCCCCTGCCCGAGGGTGACGACTACGAAAGCGTGGGCGGCCTGCTGAACGTGCTGTATGGCAACATTCCGGAGGTAGGCGACGTGGCCGTACTCGACAACTACGAGTTCCGAGTACTGAAACGGGCCGGCCGCGCCGTAGAGTTGGTGCAAATCCGGGTAACGGACCTCAACGAGTCAGCCGAAGAACAGGACGAGGCCTTAGCCCTGTAGCCCGCCCTGGTAAGCCAGTACGATAAAAAGCCCCGCCAACTGCTTGGCGGGGCTTTTTGGTGCTCGTAGTTAGGCAGCCGTAGCTCTTACAGCAGGATACGCACCAAGGCCAGTGCGGCCCCTATCCCGAGTAGCAGCCATACTTTGCTGGAACCCGATTTCTTCTTTTTCTGAGCATGCTCAGGTGAGGCTACTGCCGCTTGCTCCGCTGGAGACTGTTGCTGGGCAGAAGCTAAGGCGGGCCTAGCGGGCAGGGTGGTTACTAAAGCTGGCTTACCGGGCCCATCTGGATTAAGCGTAGCGGGAGCAGCTGAGGCGGTTGCGCCAGTAAACAGCAGGCAAACCGCCAGCAAATACGAGTAAAAAGAACGCATGCGTACAGGGATAAGGTTAAGTTGAAAGCCTGAAGCTACAGTTCCGGCGGCAATTTTCAACTCAGCCTTATCCCTCTCCCTTATGCTGGCTGAAACCAACTAGCGTAAAGCTGGTAGTTGGCCGCTGTTTGGCGCAGGCCGGCCCGCTGCTCCTCGCTTACTGGCTTTATTTTACGGGCCGGAATACCAGCGTAGAGGTGGCCTGGCTCACACTGGGTACCTTCCAGCACCACCGCTCCGGCGGCAATAATGCAGCCGGCTCCTACCACGGCCCGGTCCATCACAATAGCACCCATCCCAATCAGCACATCATCTTCTACGGTGCAGCCGTGCACAATGGCCTTGTGCCCGATGCTCACGCGGGAGCCGATGACGGTGGCCGCTTTCAGGTAAGTGCAGTGAATGACGGCCCCGTCCTGGATGTTTGTTTCGTCGCCGACCCGGATGCTGTTCACGTCGCCGCGCACTACGGCGCTGAACCACACGGTGCAGCCCCGGCCCAGCGTTACGTCGCCAACTACCGTGGCATTGTCCGCAATGAAACAATCTGCCCCAAATTGTGGGGCTTTCCCTTGAACCGGCAGGATAAGAGCAGGCATAGAAAAGATGAGGTTGATAGTTAAGTACTTGACGTTGGAAAGATATGCTTCACAGATGCCCCAGGCCGAGCAGCCGGCTTATCCTCACAATTACACTCTTACCGCGTCAGCATCCGCTTCCAGGTGCCTTTCTCCCAGTTGTACTTCAGGGTGCTGGGTAAGGCCTGCCAAAAGTATTTGCTGGTTTCCACGGCGAAGCTTGGCTGCATGTAGCAGTTGATGGTGCAGCCCTCACACTGCGGCAGCCGGCCTTCCAGGGCCGCCAGCTGCTGCACTTGGGGGGAGTTGTAGAGAGTCAGCAGCTGGCCTTCAATCGGGAATTTCTGCTCGCCCAGGTGGTAGCAAGGCAGCACCAGCTCGTTGCTGGGCGAAATGACCAGCGTGGTGCTGGCTGCCCGGCACACGGGCGCGGCTACGTGGTTGCCCCCGTCGCGCCGAAGTTGAATAAAGGCCTCATTCAGGTACACGCCCGGCCGCTTGCCAAACGCCGATAGGTAATCCAGCTCCTCAGGCGTCAGCTGCTCCCCAGTAGCCACAGAGTTATATTCAAAGGCCGGGTTGAGAATCAGCATCAGCTTATTCGGCTGGGTGATTTCCCGGTACACTTTTTCCAGGTCCGCCAGGTTTTCCCGAAACACCGTGAACAGGATATCCGGCCGCTCCCCCAGTTCCCGCGCTACCCGAATGCTTTCCAGCACGAAATCAAAGCAGGCCACGCCCCGACCCCGGTCGTGCACCTCTTTCTCGGAGGCATCCAGGGAGAAGTGCAGCATATCTACCTTGCCCCGCAGCCGCTCGGCGTACTTGGGGTAGAGCAGGCAATTAGTAGTAAGGGTAGTAATAAAGCCCATGTCGTGGGCCAGCCCCAGAAACTCGTGAATCTGGCGGTGCAACAGCGGCTCGCCGCCCGTAAAGTCCACCACCGACACGCCCAACTGCTTTAAGTCGCGCAGGTTTTGCTCCACATCAGCCAGGGTGATGTAGGGTGAAGGTTTCTCCCAGATGTCGCAGAAGGAGCACTTGGCATTGCACCGATACGTGACGTAGTAATTGCACAGAACCGGGTGACGAACAAGGCGCATGGGGGGAGCTTTAGCAAGTGGCAGCCAGCAAATAGCAGCAACACCAACCCAAAGCTAACAGCAAACGGCCAGTTGCGGTTACGTAACTACCTAATGCGCCAGCTCCCCCCAGGCAGTATTCCACTGGTTGGGGGTGGCCGCCAAAGCCTCCGGAGTGGCCGGCCCATAGTGCTCCAGGTAATAGTTGCAGAACCCTTTCAGCGGGCAGCGGGCACAGTCGGGTTTGGCGTAGAAGCAGATTTTCTGCCCGTGCCAGTAGTTGTGTTTGTGAAAGTTGAGCAGCGTGAGGGCATCCTTGGGCAGTTGCTCCAGCAGTACTTGGTGGGCCTTGTCGGCCGAAGCTTTGGGGCCAATCATGCCTACGCGCTGGGCAATGCGGTGCACATGCGTATCTACGGGCAGCACTGGTTTATGAAAGTTGAAGAGCATGACCAGGGAAGCCGTTTTCAGGCCAATTCCTGGCATATCATTCAGCCAGGCCATACCTTTTTCTGTGGGCCACTCAGCCAGAAAATCCAGCGCAAACTCCCCCCGCTCCGCCTGAATGCGCCGCAGAATTTCCTGAATGCGCGGGGCCTGGGTATCGGGCCAACGGGTAGTGCGAATAGCATGAGCCAGCTCCGCTGTAGGTGCGGCCAGCACCCCGGCCCAGTCCCCAAAAGCGTCCAGCATCCGGTCGTAGGCCAGCTCCTCGTCGGCGTGGGTAGTACGGTGCGACAAAACGGTGGATATCAGCTCCCGCATAGGAGAGCGGCGGGGCTTATCCAGGGTAAGCGGCGGATAAAACTCGTTCAGGATAGCGTGGTTTTCCCGGGTTTTCTCGGCGGCGGATGAATTGTAGGTTGAGGGCATAGGAAACAAGGCAGATAGCACTGAAAACAGTACGGCCCTGCCACCAAACAGGTGACAGGGCCGCTTAAAAAACTGCTGCGTACTTGCTTAGATGGTGCCTTTCTCGGCGGCTTTCTTCAGCTTCTCGTTGGCGAAAATGGCTACTTCCACGCGGCGGTTGGCTACGCGGCCCGCTTCCGTCGAGTTATCGGCAATGGGCTGGGTTGAGCCGTAGCCGGTTACCGTGAAGCGCGAGGCATCAACGCCTTGCTGCTGAGCGTAATTAGCCACGGCCTGGGCCCGGCGCTGCGAGAGGGGGTTATTGATGGCATCGGTACCGCTGATATCGGTGTGGCCTTCCACAATTACGTTGGTATCACCGTACTTGATGAGGGTTTTGGCCAGCTCCTGAATGTTATCCTGGGCAGCCGAGGTCAGGGCCGACGAATTCTTGGCGAACAGCAGGCCCGAGTCGAAGGTAATTTTGATACCCTCACCTACGCGCTCCACTTTGGCGCCGGCCATTTCTTTCTTCAGCTCAGCAGCCTGCTTATCCATGCGGCGGCCAATGAGGGCTCCACCGGCACCACCCACGGCAGCTCCGATGATGGCACCCTTGGCGGTACCCGATTTGCCGCCGATAACGCGGCCCAGCACTGCACCGCCGGCGGCACCACCCAGGCCACCAATAACGGCACCTTTAGCCGTTTTGCTCCAGGGCTTTTTGGCGGTAGTAGTCGTTTGAGCTTCAGCGGAGCTGCTACCCAGCAGCAACACCGCCATCAGTAGGGCGAACAACGAACGAAGGTTCTTCATGGGGTTGGGGGAGGTTAGTGTGTTGGTGTGAAGTAAAGAGAAAAGCAGCAAAGAATGGCTCGGTACAAAATCAAAAGTGGTTGCTGCCTTTCGTATAAATGGTTTTGCAACCACCTTGCCAAAAACGTTTGCCGCCAAAATTAATTGTTCATTTCTGGTACAGCGCACTACTACGCCGTAAATCAACTCTATACTATCGGTAATCTTCTCGTTTGGAAACTAAGGATTTACATAAGGCATCAACAAAATGTTATTCTTGTCATAGTCCTCTTTCCGGTTGGCCCGCTTGCTGCTAGTAGATTCTACCGGTACAGCACAAAAAAAGCCACCTCAAATGAGGCGGCTTTTTTTGTGCTGGGAGAATCAGCTTACAGAGTGCCTTTTTCGGCAGCCTTTTTCATCTTCTCGTTGGCGAAGATGGCAATTTCTACCCGGCGGTTAGCCTGCTTGCCTTCAGCGGTGGTGTTGTCGCCGATGGGCTGGCTGGAGCCGTATCCTTGGGTGGTGATGCGGGCAGCATCTACGCCCTGGGAAGTAGTGTAGTTAGCCACGGCCTGGGCCCGGCGCTCCGACAGCGGCTGGTTAATAGCATCGGAACCGCTGGCATCGGTGTGGCCTTCGATGAGGACGTTGGTATCGGGGTATTTCTTCAGGACTTCGGCCATTTTCTGGATTTCCGTCATGGAAGCAGCGCGCAGGTCGCTCTTGTTGGTATCGAAGAGGATGCCCGAGTCGAAGGTAATTTTGATACCCTCACCTACGCGCTCCACTTTGGCGTTCTGCATGTCGCGCTGCAGCTCTTCAGCTTGCTTGTCCATTTTGCGGCCGATGAGGGCACCACCCGTACCGCCCACGGCAGCACCAATAATAGCACCCGCAGCCGTACCCGATTTGCCGCCAATTACGCGGCCCAGTACGCCACCCACCACGGCGCCGCTACCGGCCCCAATGATACCGCCCTTAGCGGTTTTGCTCATGCCCGTGTTGCGCGGACCAGCACCGTTGGTGGCCTCTGGAATGTTGGGGTTGCGGGTGGTGGCACAGGAGCTCACGAAGAGAACAAAGGCCATCAGCAATGTCAGCAGGGAATTGCGAGAAGTCATAGGAGTTGAAAATTGAAGGGGGAGAAAAAGAGCAGACTGAGTGGTTGTGCAGGTTCTTACTGCGGTTGAGCAAAAAATGTTCGGCAAATATAGAAAGGACTCTATACCGTTGCCTTTAGGGCTACCGCCAAGTAGTAGCAAGCAGAAAAAAGCCCGTCAAACGCGCCCAATACGCATTTAACGGGCTCTAGCCAAAAAGCTTGCCGAAAATCAACCAGCTGAACGGCAGAAATTTCCTAGTTGCTGGTAGCTGGCTCAGTAACAGCCACTTCAACTGGCTTAAGCATGGTCAGGAGCTCAGTAAGTTTATTTTTCAACTCCTTGCGGTCCACGATAAAATCAAGAAAGCCGTGCTCCAGCACAAACTCGGCGCTCTGGAAGCCCTTGGGCAGATCCTTACCGATGGTTTCCTTGATAACCCGGGGGCCGGCAAAGCCGATGAGGGCGCCCGGCTCGGCAATGTTGAAGTCGCCGAGCATGGCGAAGGAGGCCGTAACGCCGCCGGTAGTGGGGTCCGTTAGCAGAGAAATGTAGGGCAGGCCGGCTTCCGAAAGCAGGGCCAGCTTAGCCGAGGTTTTGGCCATCTGCATCAAGGAGAAACCAGCTTCCATCATGCGGGCCCCACCGGAGCGCGAAATCATGAGGAAGGGCAGACGGTTCTGGCGGGCGTAGTCAATGGCCCGGGCAATTTTCTCGCCCACCACCGAACCCATCGAGCCCCCGATAAACTTGAAGTCCATGGCTGCCACTACCAGCCCCAGCCCATTCATCTGACCATGAGCCGAGCGCACGGCGTCTTTCAGACCGGTGCTTTTCTCGGTGGCCGCCACCCGCTGGGGGTACGCCTTGGTATCTACAAAATGGAGCGGATCGGCCGAGTGCATGTCGGCGTCCAGCTCCTGGTATTGGTGGTTATCAAACAGAAAATCGAAATAGTCGGCGGCATCAATCCGGTCGTGGTGGCCGCAGTTGCCGCAGGTAGAAAGCAGGCGCTTATGCTCAGCCATGGTGGCCACGGTTTTGCACTCGGGACACTTGTACCACAGGCCGTCGGGCGTTTCTTTTTTCTGTTCGGTGGGCGTGACGATGCCTTTTTCTTTGCGCTTAAACCAAGATGACATATGGAGAGATGCTTAAGTCAATGGAGAGGAGGGCGTGAAGGTAGCACCCCGGCCGTTTGTTTACTGCCGAGGTACAAGTTACGGCAGAATACAAAAGTGCGAAAAGAGAATGAAGGTAGGATACGGGCGGGGTTGGATGAGGCGAAGAAAAGGCCCTGCAAAGCGCCGGGGCCCCTACCCGGAATCCGCCGCCGGAGCCTTACCTTGCCGGCCAGAAACCCCAGGCGTTAGCAGCGGGCTTTCTGGCTATCCTCTCCTGACTCTCTTTGCCGTGAAACACTTTCCTGCCCTTGCTTTGTGCGCCCTGTTGGCGGCCTCGGCCCTGCCCGGCTGCGTGGCCTCCAAAAAATACGACGACCTGAAAGCGCGCCAGACGGCTACCGAACAGGGCAAAGCCGACGCTGAGCGCCAGTACCGCCAGGCCGTAACGGAGCTAAAAAAGGCCTCCGATGAGCTGGCTCAGCTACGCCTGGATACCCGCCGCTTGGTGGACGACTCCACCGAAACCGGCCGTAACCTGCGCCGCATGCAGCAGCTCAACACCCAGCTCACCGACAGCTACGATAAGCTGCTGAAGAACTCTGACCGGGCTATGGCCGACAAATCGGCCGACTACAACAAGGTAGCCAAGGACCTGGCCCGCCGGGAAGCCGAGCTGGGCGAGCTGGATACCAACCTGCGCAAGAGCCGCACCGACATCGACAAACTTACCGCCGACCTCACGGCCCGGGAGGCCCGCCTGGCGGAGCTGCAGAAGGCCCTGGCCGAGAAAGATCGGGCCGTGGATGCCCTCAAAGCCAGCGTAAGCAACGCCCTGCGCGGCTTCCAGGGCACCGACCTGCAAGTGAAGATGAAAGATGGTAAAGTATACGTGTCCCTTTCGGAGCAGCTGCTGTTCAAATCGGGCTCAACCAAAGTGGACCCCAAGGGCCAGGAGGCGCTAAAGCAGCTGGCTACCGTGCTTCAGCAACAGCCCGATGTGAACGTGGTAGTGGAAGGCCACACGGATAACGTACCGTTCAGCCGCCCGGCCGGGGCCATGCAGGACAACTGGGACCTGAGTGTACTGCGTGCCACCGAAATTGCCCGCCTGCTCACTACCGGCGGCGTGCAGCCGGAGCGCGTAACGGCCTCGGGCCGCAGCCAGTACGTGCCCATAGCCACCAACGACTCGCCCCAGAATAAGGCCCTCAACCGCCGCACCGAAATCATCCTGACGCCCAAGCTCAACGAGCTCCTGAAGATTCTGGACAGCAACTCCACGGCGGGCGGTAAATAGGGTTTTCGTTGGCTTATTGGTATTACTAAGCACACTCACTTATTTCTATATGAAAGCAGTATGTATTCTCCGTCTTGGTATCTGCGTCCTTTTGTTGTGTAGCAGCTTTGCCGCCAATGCAACGCATTACCTCGCCGGTACCATTACCTACCGCCGTCTTGCACAACCCAGCCAGTATGAGGTGCAGGTCATTCTCTATACTGATACTACTCCTGGCGCAGTTGATGAGCCGGCAACAACGCTGAACTGCTTGCCAAATTTGGAAGCCGGATGTGCCGCTGCTGTACAAAATGGCTTTACCCTCCGCATACCCCGGCAGCGCTTTGAGCAAGTTGGGGTAGCCCAATGCGGTGCGCTCAACATCAGAAAGAATTATTATACCGCGGTAGTTACCCTACCACGCAACCGCTGGACGCTTTTGGTTGACAACGTTAACCGTCGAAATGGAGTGCTTAACATACCCAACTCAGTAAGCTCCAGCGGTACTATTACAGCAACGCTCGACAATTCAACCGGACTGGTTAACAATTCGCCGGAATTTGTTTCCACCGATGCTTTTGACCTAAATGGTACGCAATACCACCAGTTCACTGCCAAAGCGGCGGAGGCTGATGGAGATTCAGTGGCCTATGCGTTTGTAACGCCGACGGAGGGGTTCACGGCTCAGGGCTGCCCACGCCCATCAGCTGGTTTTGTCCAGCCGCCTCATTTCAAGCTGGATGCTGTTACCGGCGTACTGGAAACCGTGCCCTTCACCCTTGTGCAGGGCAGCTACGTGATGGTTATTCAGGCCAATGAATTTCGGCGTCTGAATGGTATTTGGACTAAAATTGGCAGCATCCAGTACGATGTACTCTACAACGTCCGGACTGATTTTAGCTCCAACAGAAATCCGCGTTTCACCGCTTTACAGCGCGGAACATCTACCCTAGATTTCACGCGGCCCATTCCTGTCAATCCTGGGCAAACTGTTGATCTGACCCTCACAGGTACTGACCCCGATGCCGGACAGCAGCTCCGTTTTAGCAGCTCCACGCCTTTGCTGTATAGCGCACTATATCCCTCGGTTACCTTTCCCTCCATCCAAAGCGTATCCTCTTCGCAAGCGCGCTTTACGTGGCAGGTACCAACATCCTTGCCGCTGGGTCGCTACACGTTTGCTGTGATGGTAAACGACGACTCCTGCCCGCAAAATGGCCGGGAAATTCGGGCCGTCACAATTGAAGTGACTAACCGAGTAATTACAGGATCTGCTGCCCCCAGAGCCACACTACTTACGGCCTACCCCACTCCCTTCCGCGAACAGGTGCAATTTACCCTAGAGAAACCCGGCACGCAGAGTATTACGGTAGTTGATGGCCTGGGCCGCGCAGTAGCCCATCTTATCAGCCGCCCCGATGGCACCGCGCAGTGGCAGCCTACGGCCGCACTGGCACCAGGCTTGTACCTAGCCCGCACCGCCGACGGGCACCAACAGTTCCGGTTGCTGCGCGAGTAGTCCTGCTCTGATAGATACAAAATGGCCGGCTTCCTGCACAGGAAGCCGGCCATTTTGTATTCAGCCCGAAAGCCGGTGAACCGTTAGAACGACACGTTCACGCGGCCGAAGTAAAAGGCGCCGCTGTAGCCGAACTGGTTGGAGCTGTAGGGGAAGCGGCCCCGGTTGGTAGCATCCAGTGTGGTGTAAGTCAGGCTCTGCTCGTTGTTGTTGGGGTCCTGGTAAAGCCGGTCGGGGTAGACGTTGAAGATATTGTTGGCCCCGATGCTGATGCCCACGTTCTTGAGCACTTGGGCGCTGAGCACCAAATCCGTCACCCACTTAGCCGAGAACGTCTGGTCGATGTAGGAACGGTCGGGGTTGGCATCCTTGGTCTGGATTTCCCCGAAGCGCACGGTGCGCAGGTTCGCGCTGAAAATCTTGTAACCGTAGTCGGCGCTCAGGTTGATTTTGCTGCGGGGCTGGCCGTTTTCGAGGCGGGCGCGCTGAGCGCGGTCAAACAGGGTGTTTTGCAGGCTGGGGTTGGCATCAATGAAGGGGGAGCTGTTGAAGCTACGCACAGTGGTTTCGTTGAAGTTGGCCGCCGCCGTGAGGGTCAGGCGGCTGTCGGCACCCAGTTGTAGCCGCTCAGCCGCCACAATATCCAAGCCCCGGGTACGGGTGTTCACGGCGTTGGCGAAGAACTGGATGCCCTGTACCGGCAGCGTGCCCAGAATCTGGTTGACGGCGGCGTTGCTGCGGTTGAACTGGCTGCTGAGCACAATCCGGTCCTTGATGTCAATCTGGTAGGCATCTACCGTCAGGGTAATTGTGCGGAGCACGCGCGCCGTGAGGCCCAGGCTGTAATTCTTCGATTTTTCCTGCTTCAGGGAGCCAATGCCGAAGGCCCGGGTCAGGGGGTCATCGTTGTTGGTGGTGAGCACCTCGCGCAGCTCCCCGCTGGTAAACTGGGTGCTGGAGTTGGTGAAGTAGCGCTGCTGCAACGACGGGGCCCGGAAGCCGTTGCCCAGGTTGCCACGCACCGCCACATCGGGCAGGATGCTGTAGCGGGCGGCCAGCTTACCGCTCACGTTGTTGCCGAAATCAGAGTACCGCTCAGCCCGGCCGGCCACGCTCACCAGCAGCTTCTCGGTGATGTCGCTTTCCAGATCCAGGTAGCCGGCCACGTTGGTGCGGGTGTGGCTGGCGGCGTCCTGGGGCTTGTAGCCAGGGAAGCCCTGGGCCCCAAAGGCGGCGCGGGCCCCGTTCACGGTGCGGGTTCCGGCCAGGTAAGATCCTTCCTCCCCGGCCTCAATCTCAAACATATCCGTCCGAAATTCTCCCCCGAAGGCCACGTTCAGGGTGCTCAGCGCGGGTACGCTGGTAAACTTGCGCGAGAAGCCCAGGTTCACGGTGTTCTGCTGGAAAATGAGCGTACCGGCGTAGAACTCCCTGGGACTGGTGCCCTGGGGCAGGGAGGCGTTGAGCGTATTGGTTACGTCGTAGCGCAGGCTGTTGCGGCCGTAGGTATTGCTCAAATCGGCCGCGAAGCCCAGCACCTGGCCCCGAATGCCGGTAATGAGCGAGGCATCGTCCACGGTGCTGTTGATGAAGGGCAGGTAGCCATTGGGGTAAAGAGTCAGGTCGCTTTGGGTGGCCTGGTTGGGCAGGCGGTACAAGGCCCCGGCCCGACCGGTGCGCCGTGTGAGGCCGCCCGTTACATAAGCCTCCAGGCCTAGATTGGGGGCCAAATCGTAGGCCGCGTTCAAGAAACCGCCGTAGGTGCGCACGTCGGAGCTGCCCACCCGGATGTTGCGGCGGTTATAGCCCCGCTCCGCTACCAGGGCATCATCCTGAGCTTTCAGGTCGCGCTTCAACTGGTCGGTGTTGGCGCTGGCAGGGTAGTTACCGTTGCTGCCCAGGTAAATGAGGGGGGCCGTATCGGGGCGGCTGCGGTCCACAAAGGAGCGGTTACTGAACTGCCCGCTCACATTCACAAAACCCCGGCGCCCCAGCCCGAAACCGGCATTAGCATCGGCCTGAAACAACTCTCCGTCGCCTTCCACCGTCTGGCCCACGGTGCTACTGGCCTGCACGCCGGTGGTATCGTCTTTGAGCTGAATGTTGATGACGCCCGCAATGGCGTCGGAGCCGTACTGGGCCGCCGCACCCTCGCGCAGCACCTCAATGCGCTTGATGGCCGCCGGCGGAATAACGTTCATATCGGTACCCACCGAGCCGCGGCCGGGCGTGCCGTTGATGTTCACCAGGGCCGAGGTGTGGCGGCGCTTGCCATTCACCAGCACCAGCACCTGGTCGGGGCCCAGGCCGCGCAGGGTGGCGGGGTCCACGAAGTCGGTGCCATCGGTTACGGTTTGGCGGCTGCTCTGGAAGGACGGGGCAATGTAGGTCAGGATCTGGGTAACGTCGGTCTGGGCGTACGCCTTGATTTCCCGGGCCGAAATAACATCGACGGGCGAAGTGGTCAGGATATTGGACCGGCCCTCGGTAGCTCGGGAACCGGTTACCACCACTTCGTTCAGGGCCGTTTCATTGTCCTGCAGGCGTACATCCAGGCTAGTGCGGCCGTTGAGGGGTAGTTGCTGGGTGGCAGCGCCAATGGCGGAGAAAACCAAGGTGGCGGTGGGGGCCACATCCAGGCGGTAGCGGCCGTCGGCGTCGGTGCTGGTGCCGTTGCTGGTGCCGCGCTCCAGCACCGTTACGCCGGGCTGGCCTTCACCGGCCGCATTGGTCACGCGCCCCGAAACGCCCACTTGCTGGGCAACGGCGGCAAAGCTGGTCAACGACAACGCCGTTACCAGCCCCAGACGATTGGAGAATAGATGATTCATAAACAAGGAAGAAAAAAGGGAAACACTACCCGCCCCAAGCCCCGGGTAAGGGCTTAGCAGTAGGTGCAAGGCACATCAACCAACACGCTACCGGTGCTGCTCTCCAACCACGGGAAAGGACAGCTACCGGGCAGCAACCACAGGTCAGCAAAAGAGAAGGCAGGCTTCTTCCGAGGGTTCTTTAACCCGCATACGCGCTGCACGCTTACCTGGCCGGTAGCGTTCAGCTCAGAAGAAAACCTGGGTAGGGTGAAAACGGCCTGGGCACTACGGCCGGCCAAGGGCTACTCTCAACAACAGCAACAGCACCCCATGCCTGCGCCGCAAGCGGACGGGCTGGAGGTGACGGAGGAAAAGCGGGCAGTTGTCAACCGGCTTTCCTGCAAGGCAAGGGCGGCTGAGAGGTAATTTTTCACGCGGCAAAGATAAAAACACGCCCCAAACCAGTGGCCTTGGGGGTAAGTGCGAGTACTACAGCCAACCGCAGATTTTGTTTTCGGGCTCCAAAATTTCCTGTAAACAACCGGGCCTTAGACCAGTGTACTATCGGTCAGAGCCATTTCGGATAGAAAGGCAGCAGTAGCCTCTCTGCCAATATTCGCTGTTGGCTACTACGCGCCGATTACTTCAGTAATAACCGCACAACGGGCAGCGCCCGATTGGCCCATTGGCCCATGTGCAAGCCGGAGTAATGCAGGCCATCTGGGGCAAACTGAGCGGGCGCGGAGCTGGCACTCCGAGTAAGGTCCGTAACGTCTACGAACTCCACTGTTACCTTCGAACATTCTTCGCGGGCCACGGCATTAAACTGGTCTATTTCCTGGCTGATGCGGGCCTGGGGGTAGCTGCGGCCGGCCGGAGTCTGGCTCCAATCGGGAATAGACAGCACGAACACGCGGCGAGGGCGCCCCCCGGCAAACTGAACGGCCGTTTGCAAAAGCTGCCGAAATTCTGTGCGGTACGTATCCAGCGGTAAGCCCCGGTACTGGTTGTTCACCCCAATCATCAACGACACCAGCCCGTAGGTTTTCTGCACATTGGCCGCCCTTATGGCTTGTTGCAGCTCCCCGGTGGTCCAACCAGTCTGGGCAATGATGTCAGGAGTCTGTAACCCTTCGGCTTGGGCGAGCTGCGCCAGCTGCACACCCCACCGGTCGGAGGCCGGCACGCTCTGCCCAATGGTGTAGGAGTCGCCCAGGGCCAGGTAGCTCACTGAGTTGGCCGGCGCGGTAGGTACAGGAGTCGGCGTGGTCGGGCGGGGCGCGGGCGCAGGAGTAGGCTCCGTACAGCCTATCAGCACCAGGAGCAGCAGCCAGATACAACGAAAGTAAAGCGGCATCAGAAATAGATTGGGGCTACCACATACGGCAGGCCGTCGCCGGCAGATTGCCCGGTTCAGGCCATGCGTCAGCAACGCAAAACGCCCCCGTAACTGTTCGTTTGCGGGGGCGTTTCGGAGTTTCAGCTTACGCCGGTGGCCTAGCCAATGGCCTGCTTTAAGTCGTCGATGAGGTCTTCGGCATCCTCAATGCCCACGCTCAGGCGAATCAGCGAGTCCGACAGGCCGGCTTTGCGGCGTTCTTCGGCCGGAATGCTGGCGTGCGTCATGGTGGCGGGGTGGCCCGAGAGGCTTTCTACGCCGCCCAGGCTTTCGGCCAGGGAGAACAGCTGGAATTTCTCCAGGCAGGCAATGGCATCCTCTTTCCGGTCACCTTTCAGCACGAAAGAAATCATACCGCCGAAGTCGCGCATTTGCTGAGCGGCCACGGCGTGGTTGGGATGGTCCTGGAAGCCGGGCCAGTACACTTTCTCCACTTTGGGGTGGGCTTTGAGGTACTCGGCCACCTTACGGCCGTTCTCGCAGTGGCGCTGCATGCGCACGTGCAGGGTTTTGAGGCCGCGCAGCACCAGGAAGCAGTCCTGGGGGCCGGGCGTACCACCGCAGGCATTCTGGTAGAAGCTCAGGCGCTGGTGCAGTTCGTCGTCGTTCACCACCACGGCCCCCATTACGGTATCAGAGTGGCCGGCCATATACTTGGTCAGTGAGTACATCACCATATCGGCACCCAACTCCAACGGCGTTTGCAGGTAGGGCGTACTGAACGTGTTATCGACTACCAGCAGAGCACCCGCCTTTTTGGCTACGGCCGAGGCGGCGGCAATATCAATGATGTTGAGCAGGGGGTTGGTAGGTGTTTCCACCCAAATCAGTTTGGTCCGCTCAGTCACGGCAGCTTCCACGGCCGTCATATCGTGCATGGGCACAAAGTGAAATTTGATGCCGTAAGCGGCGTACACCTTCGTGAACAGGCGGTAAGAGCCCCCGTACAGGTCGTTGGTGCTGATAACCTCGTCGCCGGGTTGCAGCAGCTTTACAATGCAATCAATGGCCGCCATACCGGTAGCAAAAGCCAGCCCGTGCTTGCCATTGTCCAGGGCCGCCAGGGCGTCCTGCAGTTGGGAGCGGGTGGGGTTGTGGGTGCGCGAGTATTCAAAGCCCTTGTGGTCGCCGGGGGAGCGTTGCACGTAGGTTGAGGTCTGGTAGATGGGCGTCATGATGGCCCCGGTTTCGGGGTCGGGGTGCACGCCAGCGTGGATAGCCTTGGTTCCGAATTTCATGAAAACGAGCGTAGAAACGGTGGAGAATGAGGGTGGGCAGTTGGCAGAAACAAAGGTAGTGGGGTTTTGGCAGTATGTTCTGCTATCCGCTTTCGGCTAGTGTAGCCTTCCCGGCCCTTCTTACGTTCCTACCTTTGAGCTGCCTTCTCACTGTGGGCCCGTTTGTTTGCTGCGTATGTCCTTCATCAAAGAACTTTTCCATCAGAACACCTCCACTCTTATTTCCCTGGTGCTACTCACGGTGCTGCCCCTGGTCGGCGACAGTGTGCTGGCCTGGACTCTGCACGAAAATCAGGCGTGGCTAACGCACCTCTCGACCTGGCAAATGCTACTCTACTTTGTGCTGGTGGCCTGCACCATGACGCTTTCCCTCACCCATACTACCGTGGTAGTGCTGGTAACAGCCTTTTTCTTCGGATGGCCGGGGTTTGCGGGTATGCTGCTGACGTATATGCTGGCGGCTTACGGAGGCTACCTCATTGCCCACTCGCTCGACCAAGGTAAGCTGATTCGGCTGCTGGAGCGGTTTCCGAAGGCCCACGCCATTATGCACGAGCTCCGCCGCGACAGTTGGCGGCTAGTGCTACTCACCCGCCTTTCCCCAGTGCTACCCTTTGCCCTTATTACATTTATTCTTGCGGTAGTAGGCGTACCGCAGCGGCAGTTTCTCACGGCCTCGGTGGTAGGCATGCTGCCACGCACATTATTTTTCTACTGGTTGGGCACCAAGGCTCAAGACGTGCTCCAACTCATTCAGGACCCCGACACGGGCACGGCGGGCAAGGTGCTGGTTGTGGTGCTGCTGGCAGTTTCGCTGTTTGGCCTCTACTTTCTGTTTACCCGGGCTCTAAAGCGGGTGCTGGCACAGGGCGCAGAAAAAGAGCAAAAAAATGTTAGCTGAATTTCAGCAGCTTGCATTCTTTTCACTGCTTTTTCAGCAGTTTTTTCGCCGGCCGCTTGCACTACCCAAGTTTTAGCCTCTATCTTTGCACAACCAAAACGGAAAAACGCTTCCGAAACGGTAACAAGTTGGTTGTGTAGCTCAATTGGATAGAGCATCTGACTACGAATCAGAAGGTTTAAGGTTCGACTCCTTACACGACCACAGAAAAGGCCCTCAGTCCAGTACTGAGGGCCTTTTTCATTTAATCAGGGCTGATTGAGCTTTGGCGGAGCTAGTACAAAGTAGTAGGCCCAGAGCTAATTCCTCGCCCACCACCGTAGTATTCGTCCGGCGTCCAGAAATCCAGCGTCGTTTGAGAATCATAGCTAGGTGCTTGTACTACGATATAAGATTTACCCCGGTAATCGGTAATCGATACAACCGAAAAGCCCGAATCAAGTCCTAAGTCCCAAGTTCCACCGTTACCCCGGTGTACATAACTATAGGTAGCTTGTTGTCCATACGCAATTACGCTGGGCCCGCCAATGTAATTGGGGTCGGTTACGTTGCTGGATGCCGTAGAAGCTGATGCGGCCGGAGCAATATCCTGTTCTTTACTGCAGCTACTTAAAGCGCTGGCTACCAGCAGAACGGCTGCGGATAGTATGCGAGAGGAAGTGAACATAATTGTTAATAATTTTTTGTGAAGGTGGACTGATAGACAAACCTATCCTCTAGTCTCACTTTCCTCAAGGCACATTGGCTGCAATTTGTGACATAGGGTCAAAGTACATCTACGTGCCCGCTTCTAGATCTGCAGCGACACAATACTGCATAGTTTTGTAGTAAGGACACAGGCTGGGAGCCAGCTCCCTATCTTTGCACCCGCGTAGTGCGCTGCTGCTACCAGATTAAGGCCGGAGGCCAACGATTTGGGGTGTTCAGCTGTTACCTAGGGACGATTACCCTCCCATTTGTTTCGTTTTTCGCTGTTGTTGCATGACCAATTCCATTTCCACCGATATCTGCATTATCGGGGCGGGCCCGGTGGGGCTGTTTGCTGTATTTGAAGCCGGCTTGTTGAAACTGCGCTGCCATGTGGTAGACGCTCTGCCCCAGGTGGGCGGGCAGCTGTCCGAAATCTACCCCAAGAAGCCGATTTATGACATTCCGGGCTTCCCGGAGGTATTGGCCGGTGATTTGGTAAGCAACCTCATGCGGCAGATTGAGCCTTTTCACCCCACCTTTACGCTGGGTGAGCGGGTGGAAGGCTACCGCAAGCTGGACGATGGCTCATTCGTGGTTACTACCATCGACGGCACCGAAATCAACTGCAAAGCCATTGCCATTGCGGGCGGCCTGGGCTCGTTTGAGCCCCGCAAGCCCGCCATTGAAAGCCTCACCGATTTTGAAGGCGGCAAAGGCGTGTACTACATGGTGCGCGACCCGGAAACCTTCCGCGACCAGCGCCTGGTAATTGCCGGCGGCGGCGACTCAGCCCTGGACTGGACGATTTTCTTGGCCGATGTAGCCAAAGAAGTAACGCTGGTACACCGCGGCACCACCTTCCGCGGCGCGGCTGATTCGGCCGAAAAGGTGCAACACTTGCACGAAGCTGGCAAGGTAAAGCTCGTCCTCAGCAGCAACGTAACCCACGTGCACGGCAACGGCCGCCTCAATGCCGTAACCATCACGGCCAACTCTGGCGACGCGGAGCAGGTAGATGTGGATTCGTTCATTCCGCTGTTTGGCCTCACCCCCAAGCTGGGCCCGATTGGCGACTGGGGCCTGGAAATTGAGAATGATG
Source organism: Hymenobacter sp. UYP22 (assembly GCF_040547285.1). Taxonomy (NCBI): domain Bacteria; kingdom Pseudomonadati; phylum Bacteroidota; class Cytophagia; order Cytophagales; family Hymenobacteraceae; genus Hymenobacter; species Hymenobacter sp. UYP22. The sequence goes on from NZ_JBEPPK010000004.1 coordinate 348,868, forward strand.
CCGTGAAGGTGAACACGCTCGACTACTCCTCCTCGGAGCCCGGCATCTTCGCCATCGGCGACATCAACACCTACCCCGGTAAGCTGAAGCTCATTCTGTGCGGCTTCCACGAGGCCGCCCTCATGTGCCAGGGCGCCTTCAAATACATCTACCCCGACAAAAAGTACACCCTCAAGTACACCACTGTAAACGGGGTACCGACTTTGTAAGACATGAGATTTTAGAAGTGAGAAGTGTGAGACGATGTTCAAAGATTACCTGTGAACATCGTCTCACTTCTCACTTCTAAAATCTCACTTCTAAAATATTATGACTGAAGACGTACGCGTATATGTAGAGGAAGCGCCTGGGCAGCGGCGCGAAATTCAGGCGCCCACTGATATGGGCCTGAGCTTGATGGAAGTGATGAAAGCCGATGGCTACGACATTCAGGCTACCTGCGGCGGCATGGCACTGTGTGGCACCTGCCACGTGGAGGTACTGGCTGGCCCCGAGCTGCCCGAGCCCTCCGACGATGAGTTGGCCATGCTGGAAAGCCTGCCCGTAATGACCCAGGGCAGCCGCCTCTCCTGCCAGATCCGCCTGCACCCGCGCATGGATGGCCTGGTAGTGCGCCTCATGCCCCAGGACGCGTAACCGTTGAACTGCCTACAGCAAAAAGCCCCGTCGATGATGCATCGGCGGGGCTTTTTGCTGTAAAAGTGGGTGGGCGCTAGCGGCGCCGGGTACTCTTTTTCCGGGTGCTTGTCTTCTTGGCGGTCGATTTCTTGGCAGTAGTCTTTTTGCGCGAAGAGGTGCGGCTACTGCTCCGGTGCGTGCTGCTGGTGCGGCGGTGCACAACGGCCGGAGCGGCCGGAGTTTCGGGGGCGGCTACGGGGGCCAGCTTGTCGGCTTCGGGCAGAGCTTCCAGGTTTTGAATAGTGGCCTCAATGGCGGGCTGATGCACGCCAGCTTCCTCGGCGGTGGCGCGCAGCTTGGCGGCTTGCTTGCGGCGTACTGGCATCAGAAAATCTCGCTCAGCGCGCTCCTGGGCCGATAGTTTTTCCTCGCCGGGGAGGTTGGTAGGCGTAGCGGGGGCTTTGGCCTCATCCTGGGCCCAGGCAGTGGCAGCACTCAGCAGCAATGCCAGTAGTAGAAAAGCAGCGCGTTGTAACAACTTCATTCTTATATAAAACCAAACGGACTGCAAATGTACAATCCATTAGCGGGTAGGACAACCCCTCGGTATTTTCCCGCAGTGGCTCGGGGTGGAATACGCAGGGTTTCGCGGTGAATAGTCACTGCGAAACCCTGCGCTTTCCACCCCGAACCACTGCGGGAAAATCCGTTTTACTTCCCCGCAATCTGCACCCGCGTGCCGGCCGAGTGGGCCGTAAACTCGGGGGCATACAGGCACTGCAGCTGGGAGAGGCCGCCGGAGAAGTTGCCGGCCTGCGCGGCCCGCAGCCGGTACTCAAAGGTGTGGGTGCCCTTGGGGAAGTAACTGATGAAGAAGTTGGTGGCCGCGTCGCGGGGGCTCTCGTAGTAGCCCAGGCCGCTTTGGTAGCGGTAGCCGGAGGTCTGGCCGATAAGCTCCAGACCAGCGGCACGCTGGTCTTTGAGGTGCACGTACTCCAGGTCCCGGTCGGAGCGCAGCACGAGGCGCACCACCAGTACGTCGCCCACGCGCAGGGGCGTGGCGGCGGTGAGGGGCTCCAGCACGGGGCCGGCGGCGGTGCGCTGTTCCCGGTACAGGCGGCGCTCCAGCTGCAGTCCGCCCACGGCGGCCGTTACCTTCTCGGGCTGCTCGAAGTACTGCCAGTACAGGCCGCCCCAGGCCACGCCGGCGTCGGGCTTCTGCACCGTTACGCGGCCCTGGGCGGGCTTGATGTCGGCAGCGGGCCAGGTTACTTTGTAGTAGCCGGTGCCGGCCTGCTGGCTGGTGGGCTGCACGGGCTTCCCTCCTACCGTTACCTGCAGGGGCTGGGTGGGCTGCAGCCAGCTGGAGCCGCGCAGCAGCAGGGCGTAGCAGGCATCGGCGGTGGCGCGGGTACTTTCCCAGTTCTGCACGCGCTTCTGACTGAGCAGCCACAGCTTCATCTCATCCACCGATTTCTGGTCGTTGAGCACCTCATCAAAGGCTTCGATGAGCGTGGCCTGGGTTTCGGTGCGGGCTTCGCGCCAGTAGTAGCCGCCGCGCACTTCTTTCCAGTACATGCCCAGCTCCGGGGAGTGCAGGGCATTTTCCTGCAGCGCCGTGAGGATGTTTTTGACGGCAGAGGGCTGCACTTTGGCGCGGTGCAGGGCCAGGGCCATTTCGGCCTGCAGGTAGCGGGTGCGGCCCGGCCAATAGGTGGCGGCCTGCTGCCGGTAGTAGGCCTGGGCCGACTGGGCCTCCTTGCGCACGGCCAGCGCGGGCCAGAAGCTGCGGGCGTACAGGGCCTGCACCTGCAGATCGGTAAGGTGGTCCTGCTTCAAATCTACCTTAGGCTGCTTGCGGAGCTGGGTGTAGTCGTCCTGCAGCTCGCCATCCAGATACGCCACGGCGTTTTGCAGGAGTTGGCGGGCGGTGGGGTCCTGCTGGGTATCGAAGGCCCCTAGCTTCTGCAGCTTGCCGAAGCCGGCCACGATGAGCTGGGTGATGTAGCGGTCGGCGGGCATGCGCTCAAACCAGGGGAAGGAGCCATCGGGCAGCTGCATCTGCTTCAGCTTGGTGAGGGCGCGGGCGGTTTCGGCTTTGAGGTGGGGCTCGTCGAACAGCTCGGCGAGGCGGCGCATCCGCTCGGTTTCGTTCTGTGCGTCGCGCACCCAGGGCGTTTCCTGCAACAGCAGATTTTTTAGCTCCTGGTTTTGCTCCAGCTTGCTGCTGAGAGCGGCTTTATCGCCGGCCTGGGCGGCGCGCTGCCACTCGGCCAGCACGGTGCGCAGCCGGGGGTTGCTCTGCAGAATTTTAGCGGCCAGCAGATTGGCGTAAAGGCGGCTGAAGGTCTGCTCGGAGCACTCATAAGGGTACTCCATCAGGTAGGGCAGCGCCTGCACGGCGTACCAGGCCGGGTTGGGCGTCATCTCCAGCGTGAGCGAGTAGTTGCGGCGGGTGCTGGAAGTGGTGCTGGTGAGCTTCTTCAGCTCAAACTCCCGGGTAGCCGGCCCCACCACCGCCAGCGGCAGCGTTTCGGTAATCAGCACCCGGTTGGGCAGCACCGGCAGGGTGTTTTCCTCGCCATCTTCAACTGTTGCCAGTTGTGAGTTACCAGTTGCCTGACTGTTCTGGCGGCGCTGTTTGCGCTGCTCTTTCTTGTCTTTGCCTGACAATTGAGAACTAGCGGATGCCAACTGACCGCGCGCTACTACCCGGTAGGTAATGGCTTCGAGGGGGAGTTGGCCTTCGGCGGTTTCGGGGATGGTCAGGTTCCAACTCACGGCTTGGCTTTGGTTGCCGTTGAGGCTAAACTTCACCTGAGCCGGGCTTTTTAGCAGCTGACTTTCCAAGGGTTGTTGGGTGCGGGCGTCGAGCAGAATGAGCTGAGCGGTGCCGCTGAGGGCCTGGGCTGTGAGGTTACTGAGCTTGGCTGAGAAGGTCAGCTGGTCGCCTTCCCGGAAGAAGCGGGGAGCATTGGGCGTCACCTGCAGGCTCTTTTGCGTCACCAGTTCCCGGCGCAGCAGGCCGGTACGCAGTTGCTGGTCGTGGGCCAGGGCCAGCAGCTGCCAGCGCGTCACGGCTTCGGGCAGCTGGAACTCCAGCACGGTTTCGCCCTGGGCGTTGGTACGCACGGCGGGCATCCACAGGGCTGTTTCCCGGAAATCCTTGCGGGCCTGCACGGTGCTCAGGTCGGGCTGGGCAGTTTCAGGTGGAGAAACGGGGGAAGGGGCACCGAACTTAGCCGAGCGGGCCATTTTAGCATTTTGGGCCATTGGAGCCGCAGCCGACATCGGGGCCATTTCCCGGTCAGCCGCAACCATAATGCCCGAGCCGGGCTCTAAGCCGGCCAGGTCGGCCGGACTGTCCGTGTTGCCCTTTACCGTTTCAGAGGCTACTACCTTATCCCTCAACTCTTCCTGGTCCGGAATTTCATCATTGCCCCATAATCCCCACATATTCAGATGAGGGTAGAGGATAGCGTCGGGATAGTACGTAGCAACGTACCGATTGAACAGCTCCTGTCCATCCTCCGTGCCGAAGCGGCCCTGCCAGGCCAGCGTGGGCGGGAAGTAGGGGCGGTAGAACTCCGGGGCGGCGAAATCGTGAGGGCGGAATACGTCCAGCGACTTATCGTAGAGCGTGGCCAGCAGCTCGGCGTCGGCGGGTTGGCCGTTGGTCTGGTGGATGGTGACGCGCCAGGTTTCCTTCTGGCCGGGCTGCAGCTTGTCGCGGAAGGTGGCAATGCTGAGCACCAGCGGGGTGGGCGGCGTGGCCACCTGCACCGGGGCCGTGTGGGTGTAGAGGCAGTTGTCGCGCACCTGGGTGAGGTGCACGTAGAGCTGGGTTTCGCCGAGGGCGGCGGGCATGGGCACTTCCACCACGCGCTGCTCGCCGGCGGGCAGGGTCAGCCACTCGTGGCGCAGGGTTTCCCCCTTGGCCTCGGCTTCCAGCAGCACGCGGGCCCCATCCAGGGAGCTACCCACCAGGAAGCGGGCGGTCTGGCCGGGTGCTACGCTGTCCTGCAACGGCACAAACCAATCGGCCGTGGGCACGGGCAACGTGGTGGCAGCGGGGTCGAACAGCGTGAACCGCTGCTCGGCGCGGGGTTCGGGCTGACTGGCCGCAGCCGAAGCGGCGGTGGCTTCCAGCAGGTAGCGGCCGGGCGGCTGGGCGGCCAAGGCCGTTTGCAGGGCGGGCAGCAGCGGGGTGTTGTCGGTATCGAAGTCCTGGGTGAGCACGAGGGTACGAGCCCAGGTGCTGTCGTTGTCTTCCCGGCTGTAGGCATCCAGCGGGAAGCGGCGTTTAAATTCATCCTGGCTCAACGCTTCCCGCTCGGGCTGTTCCCAGAGGCGGGGGCGCAGCGGCCGGGCGGGCGGCGTGAGGCGGTAGAGACGCAGCTGGCCCCGAGCGGGCTGGGCCTCGCCGGCGGCGTTGGTGCTGAGCAGGCGGGGCGTGGGCAGCTCGGCGCGGTTCAGCAGCTCGGGCAGCTCCAGGCGCAGGGTCAGGGCCTCGGTGCCCAGACTCACGCGCTGGGTGCCGGTGCGGGTTTCGCCGGCGGCGTCCGTCACGTCGGCTGTTACCTCGAAGGCGTAGCCGGGGCCCCAGCCGCCGCGCTTGCCAGCCGCCGCGGCGTCGCCTTTGGCCTTGAAGGTGATGGAGAAGCCCCCGGCCGAATCGGTGCGGGCCGTGCCGCTGAGGATTTCCTGCTCAGGCCGGCCGCCACCGTAGAAGCCCCGGCCGAAGAAGGGCCAGAACGTGCGCCGCACTACCCGGTAGCTCACCGTGGCCCCGTCAATGGGTTGGCCGGCGTAGGCCGTGGCCTTGCCGCGCACCGTCACCTCTTGGCCCAGCACGGGCGTACCCTGCACCGGCTCAAACGTAACCTGGAACGTGGGCCGCTTGTAGTCCTCCACCGCGAAGCTTTGGCTGCCGTACTGCGTCTGCAACGACATTTCGCCGTTTAGCAGCCCCGTCGGCAGCACAAAGGAGCCGTGGAAGGAGCCAAACTCCGAGGTCACGAAATCAAGCGACTTCACCATCTGCCCGTTCACATCCATCAGCCGCAAACTCACAGCCCGTTTGGTCAGCAGCTTTGATTTTCCGGCCAGCGTTTCTGTTAGAATTCCCTTGAAGTATACTGTTTGGCCAGGGCGGTAGATGGCGCGGTCGGTGTAGAGGAAGGTGCGACGCTGGGCCTCCTCCTGGCGGTCCAGTTGGTTACGGCGGGGCATGAAATAGCCCAAGCTCTCCGCCATCAGCAGCGAATCAGGGCCATGCGTGAACAGAGCGGCCTCAATCTGGGTGTTTTCGCCGGTAAACTGGCCCACCGGAATCTGGGTCTGGCCCTCGGCGTTGGTAGTCAACCGCTCCCCGCGCCGCTGCTGATATTCCCGCTTTTTCTGGTCGTAGAACTGAAAGAAGGGCAGCACTTGCACACCGGGCTGAGGCGCACCGCTTTGGCGGTGCAGCACCAGCAGCTCGGGACCCTCGGTACGGTCGGCGCTGCGGCGCACATAGCTCAACTCGCTCACCTGCACCTGGCTGTAAGCCGTAACTGCACCGACTTGCTCCTTGGTGGGGTTGCTGGCGCTGGTGCTCAGCACGATGAGATACTGCCCCAGCGGCAAAGCCGGACCGGCGTGTTGCACGGTGTGGCTGCGGAAGTCCCGGGGGCCGGGCAGGTCCAGCGTCCAGGTGGCAACCGGTTTGGCGGCCAAGGCGCGGGCGTAGCGCTGCTGCCAGGTTTTGTTCTGGTACAACTCCGGCCGCTCCAGCTGGCGCAACACCTGCGCATTGCTGATGCGGTAGGCCGTGGCATATAGGAGTGGGGCGTTGCGCACCGTCAGGCGTAATAGCCATGGTTGATTCGGCAGTAGCACGTCCTCGGTAGTGAAGGCCAGTTCCAGCCGCTCCAGGCGCTGGCGTAGGGCAGCTGCCTGTTGCACGCCCCGGGATTTGGGAAACTGCTTCTCGGCGGCTACGGCCAGCGCGTGGGCCTGGGCGGGGTCGGTTTCTTCCCAGGTGCCGGCTTCTAGCACCCGCAGCTCTGCGCTGATGGGCAGGGCTTTGTACGTATCGGCGGCACGGGCCAGGGCGGCGCGGTACAGCTCGGTTTTGTTGGCTAGCGTGGCGTGCTCGTGCACAAACTCCAACCGCAGCCGGTCAGCGTCGGCCAGGGCGGCGGGGTTACCGGCATCCTGGAGGCGGAAGGCCAGCAGCTGCTGCAACACCTGCAGGGCGTGGAACTGCCCGTTCAGCGAATCAGCTTGCGGGGCCGTCAGCTTCAGGCGGGCAAACTCCGGGGCGGGGCCGAACAGGGCGGCATCCATCAGCTCGAACTGCTGGGCGGGCTTGGTGATGTATAGCTCATCATTGCCGAGGGCTTCCACGGCGCGGTGAGCGAGCAAATCATACAAAGTAGGGCGCAGGGCCCGGCCTTCGGTGCTGCCGCCCCGGCTGAGGTAGCCCAGCGTGGCGAGTTTCAGCTGCTGCTGACGGTGGGGCTCGTCCTGCACCGAGGCGCGGTAGTGCTCCACCACAGCCGCTCCCAGGCGGGCGGCATCCCAGGTGCGCAGGTCGGTAAGGCTTTGGTCGGCGGTGTCCGTTTTGGTGCGGGTTCGGTCGTAGAGCTGGTAGCGGTGGGCGTCGTAGTAACGGGCGTACAGTTGGGCCAGCAGGCTGTGCAGCACCGGCCGGGCCGGAAACCGGGCCGTTTGCAGGTCCTGCTCCACCAGCTGAATAGCCTGCACGTCGGATTCTTCTTCCCGGGCTTCCAGCAAACGCAGCTTATAGAGCAGGGTCCGCAAATGCTCGGGAGTGTTCTGCTGGCGGCGGGCCTGTTGGTACAGCGGCTCCAGTAACTTGGCGGCCGAGGCGGTCTGGTCTTTGGCCAGCAGCTGGTCAATCTTTTTCCAGGTTGCTGGGTTAGGGCCACCCGCGCCGGGCGGGGTGGTCTGAGAGGAGCCGGTGGCGAAGAACATCAGCAGGGCAAGTAAACTCAACAGGAATGGACGCATGCAGCAGGAACGTATAAGCGGGGCAAGTTGATAAAAACCCAGATGCCGACTGTGGGCAGATTCCACATCAGCAGTAGAAAAAAATACCTACCAATCAGACTACACTGCTGCCGTTAGGTATCGGCAGTAGCCTCCACCTATCCTAGTAAAACCTCATCAGCAGTGCATTAAGCGGTGCATCTGGCTACCCGACTGAGAGCAACAGTCAGACTTTTCAACTCCTTCCCCGCAGTAGCCCTAGCTGCTTATTTCAGATGGTTGCTACCCTATTTTGCCGCCACCTTAGCCCCCGACATTATTACCCAACTCTATTCCGGCCGGTATGCATCACCCATTCAAATTACTCGGCGCAAGCCTGTTGCTAGGTTTGCTGACCGGCACCGCCGCCAGGGCTCAACACCGCACTCAGTATGGCGTGCAGGCGGGTGGAGGCGCGGGCTGGGTACACCTGCGCGGGCAGGCACTCTACGCAACCAGGGCGCGGCCAACCTGGCAGTTGGGCGTAGTGGCCGAAACCCGCCTGGCCTCACACTGGGCGCTGCAATATGGTCTGGGCGGAGCCATGCGCGGCTACCGTTTGCGGGAAGATGTCACGTATGAAGCCGACCAAAAAGGCGTGCCAACAGTGGGCCGCTACCGTAGCCAGGATGCTTACCGGCTTACCTATCTGCTGGCTCATACGCTGCTGGTGTACCAGCCGGCCGGAGCCGGCAATGGCTGGCAACTGCTGGTAGGCGGCTACGCCGGGCTAGGAATGCGCGGGCGCTACCGATACCAGTACACCGATAGTTGGGGCAACATAACGCGGGCAGCAGCGGGGCGGCAGCGCCTGGTGTATGGCTATAGGTCGGGTAGTGGTCGGGGCTTCGGTATTCTGGGGGGCGGCTCCAGCGCCGATATCCGACCTATTGATGCCGGGCTGCAAGTTGGCGGGGGCTACTGCTGGCAGAGGGTGCACGTTCAGGCGTGCTATCAGGCCAGCCTGACGCCCCTTCTGCCGGGCTACCTGGAGCGCCAGCTTCAGCACCGGGAATACCTCCGGGGCGCAACTATTTCCTTATCCTACTTTCTGCCCCACTCGCCCAGGCACTCGGGCAACCCCGTGGCACTGCAGTAACCTGCTTGCTACAGCTCCCGGCTTTCCAGCACGCGCTCCGCCTGCCGAACGTGGCGCTTAATATGCTCCACCAACAGCTCCAGCACATCGGTGAGGCGGGGGAGCAACAGCGGAATGATGGGGTTGGGGATGCGCACGGCGTTGGCATTCACGCGGCGGGCCTGCTCAATCAGGTTGCTCAGTTCATCCAGCTGGCGGCTGAACACCTCAATAACTGTGCGCGGCAGCCGGGACCCGCTGGGCGCATACTGCTGGGGTGTTTTCATGGGCTTTTCCGAGGCGGGCGCGCGCATGGCTTCCGTCATTTTGTGCCCAAAGTAGCCGTGTACCACCGTGGCGGCCGGCGAGGAGCCCCGCTCTTTGGCCGCCTTCACCTTGCGGCTCATAACCGGCAGATACAGTCCCCCCACAATGTTCAGGTGTTCCAGACACTGACCCACACTCCACTTACCGGGCCCGGGCCCCCGGTTCAGCTGGTCATCGGTGAGGGGGCGGAAGCGGCGGTTAGCAATTTCACGCACCCGCTCCACGTCAGCAGCCAGGGCATCCAGAAAATCGGTGGTACGGGTGGCAGTAGGCATCGGAGCTAGCTAATGGGTAGGCAGAATATGGTGTAATGATACGGGCCCCGCGCGGTTTCAGCAACGGGCAGCGGTATTTGGCCGGATGATTTGCTGAATTTGCCCCGCAGGCGGTACTTTCGAAATATGGTATTGTCTTTTCTGCGGGTGGTGCGGGGCCTGCTTCCCCTGGTTTTACTGAGCATCGTGTTGGGGGCGCAAGGCCAGGCCGTACCCAACCCCGGCGAAAACGTTGCCTTTCTGGTTACGTTTGGCAGCCAGGCCGATAAAAGCTGGGGCGACGATGATTTCACCCAGACGTTCTTTTTCCTTATTCCCAAGGAAAACCGCCAGCCCGTGTACATCCGCGTGTTCGACCCCGACTGCGGCGGCCAGCACGATGAGGCGAAGTACGGCTGGAATACCACCACTGAGTTCAGCCTGTACGGTGGCGCCGGCGCCCACTCCACGCCCGACGCCCGGGCCACCGAGCCCAAGGGCCGGTTCAGGGCCGGTACCCTCCTAAAACAGGTAAAGTTTGGGGCCGATAAAAGCTACGACAACAAGTGGTACACCTTCGGGCCGCTGAACCCGCTGGAGGGCGAGTTTGTGCCGGAATTTAATGGCTACGTGTTCAAGCTGGTGACTCAGGGAAAATCCGGCGACGACGGCAACCTGTACCGCTACTTTCTGAGCACCTCCCCTACCCAGAATGTGGCCGTGGAGGGCGGCAACGCCTTTACCTACGAGTATAGCTTCCGCCTCTCGCCCCAGAAACGGGCCAAAACCCACCTTTACCCCTTCGTGAACGACCACGTGGTGAGCATCAAGCAAAGCAACTTTGACGTGGATGGTGATGTGGCGCTGAAGATTTTCAGCGTGGCCAAAAACGGCCACCCGGCCAAGGCCAGCGGCGACAATGCCTGGGCCAGCAGCACCCACCTCATTGCCGATAAAGAACACGGCCTGTCCCTGGATTTGCAGCTGACCTCCCTCTCCAAAGCCACCAACGACCTGGTTTTTTACGTGACCGACCAGTACGATGTGGCCCTGCCCTTCTTTGCCGTGCCCCTGGGGGGGCCGCCCCGCTACCGTTACGAGGTAGATGTGAAGATCAGAAAGTAAGGCAGAAGCCGCCTGGGCGCGGCAGGTTTGGTTTTATCCGGATTTCCCGCTAAACTCAACAGTACTATCCGTTACTGACGCGTATTCTGTTATGCCTGCTCCCGCCCAGCGCCCGGTGCCCGCCCAGCCGCCCGTATCCCGCCGCTCCGTGCTGCACCCGGTTCAACGGGCCGTGCGCCGCTACTTCGGCTTTTCCCGCCGCGAAACCTCCGGCTTGGTTGTATTAGTACTCTTGATGGTTGTGGCTCTGGGGCTGCCGAGCCTGCTGCGGCCGGCCTTGCCCACGTATGAGCCCCGTGCCGATGCCCAAAAGTTGAATGCCTGGGCCGCCGAGTTGGCCGCCCGCCGCACTACCCGCCCGCAGTTTAATAGCCGTTATCCGCGCCGCGCCTACGCCGCCCGTACCCGGGTGCCGCAGGTGGCGCTGGCCCCCTTCAACCCCAACACCTTCACCGCTCTGGATTGGCAGGCGCGGGGACTCCCAGCCTGGCTGGCCGAGCGGCTGGTGAAGTACCGCAGCGCGGCAGGAGGCTTCCGGGCCAAAGAGCAACTCCGCAAAGCCTACGGCCTTTCCGACACTACCTACGCCCGCCTGGCCCCTTACATCCAGCTGCCCGACCAACTGCCGCCGCGGGAAGCCCGGGAGTACGCGCGCAACTCATCAGGACCGAGCCAGTTTGCCAACCGAAAGCCATTTGAAGCCGTTACGAGCCGTTTTAAGAGCAAACCTACCAAGCTCGCGGCCTTCGATGTGAATACGGCCGACACTACCCAGCTTATGCAGATCCGGGGCATAGGCCGGGGCTACGCGCGGCGGGTGGTGGAGTACAGGCAGCGGCTGGGTGGTTTTCTGCGCGAAGATCAGCTCACGGAAATCTACGCCCTGCGCGACGCCCCCGATCTGGTTGACAGCCTGCGCAAGTACACCTTTGTGGCGGCCGGCTTCAGCCCTGCCCTGGTTGATGTGAATACCGCTTCCTTCGAGGTTTTGCAGGCGCACCCGTATGTAGGGAAACGACTGGCGCGGGTGCTGGTAGCCTTCCGCCAGCAGCACGGCCCCTTCCGCCAACCCGCCGACCTCCGCCAGGTTCGGATACTGGATGAAGCCACGCTGGAAAAGCTCCAACCTTACTTGGTGCTACGGTAGCGGCAGTCAAAGACGAGAATACCATATCATTTCCACTCCGCAGGCTTCGCCCTCAGGTCAACGAAACCGGGCCCCTATCCCAGCCGGGCTAGCAGCTCCTCTACCTGCCGCTCCAGCCGCGTTACGCGGTCCTCGATGCGGGACGGGGGGCGCAGATGGGTGGTGAATACGGCCTTCACTTCCCAGATTTCCAGAGCCTGGTCGAGGGCAAACTCCTGGGCGCCATAGTCGGGGTTGTCAGCGCGGAGTTTGAGCACGGTGGCCGACAGGCGCTCCGCCAGCCGCCGTACCAAGAGGCTATTTTGGGTCACAAAGGCGTAGATACGGCCCGCGCGCAGTCCGGCCGCCGCCGCTTTATCCACGCGGCAGCAGAGCACCACGTCCTGGTGGCGCAGGCCCTGCTGCTGGTGCTGCATTTCGGCCCCTACTATTTCAAAAGCGCGGGTAGTGGGCCCTAGCTCGTGCGGAAACGTGAGGGATGGTAAGGCATCCACGAACGCCGAGTTGTGGTGCTGCACAATGTATTCGAGCAGGCGGGTGGCGGGTACAAAGGGCGTTAGGGCCGCTTGCTGGTCGGCGTGGGCAGAATTGGGGGCTTGAGCTGGAGTAACTTCCTGCTTAAAAATATCGAAATGGTAGAGCTCGTTTACTGTCAACTCTTTCGTAAGTAGCAAGTCCACGGACAAGCCAAAATGCTGAGCAATCTGGATGAGCGTTTCCATTTTGGGCTCTGACCGGCCTTCTTCATAGGCACCCACGCTGGGACGGGCTAACCCAAAAAGCTCCGCAAAAGCGGCCTGACTGAGCTTTTTGACCGTTCTTATCTTCCGAATGTTCTTACCAACGTAGGACATAGCGTAAAAAATTATTCGCTCACAATTTGAGCATATCTCAAACTTTGAGTACACTTGCATCGTAAAGCTACTATAATACCGCCAGCCTCTCGTATCCTACGCTCCTTTTTTGAGCAACTACTTGTTACTGCTTCCAGGGTCAGCCAGTTAAGCCCGGGCTTTTATTCCATCTTGGCCGCTTCTACACTCTCTCCCTCCATTATATGGCCAACCACTACTTTCCCAAAATTCAGAGCTACCTGCTGGAACTGGGTTTCGATATGCAGTACCAAGACCCGGCTAATAACCTGCTGGTGGTAAGCAAGCCGGAGTTGGGTATTGACCACCTGGTGCTGGGCTGCGGCGAGCCACTGCTTATTTTGGAACAATACCTGCTGGATTTACCCGCCCCTAACTGCGACATCTACCAGCGCCTGCTGCAGAAAAACCGCGACATCATCCATGGCGCCTTCGTGCTGGATGAGTCGGGCCGCAAAGTCATTTTCCGCGACACCCTGCAACTGGAGCACCTCGACCGGCCCGAGCTGGAAGCCGTTTTCAACTCACTGGCGCTACTTCTTAGCGAGTTCAGCGACGAATTAATTGCGTTTTCAAAAGGAGGTATTGGGGACGCCTAAACGTCATGCTGAGCGCAGTCGAAGCATCTCTACCGCTTCGTTGCAATGGTGTTGGTTAGCCAGAGGTAGAGATGCTTCGACTGCGCTCAGCATGACTGTCGGCGCGACACTCCCACACAACCGAGTCCCCAAGTCCCTTCTAAACCAAGTCCCCAACAGCCATGAACCTCTTCAACCGCATCTTCAAAATCGGGCAGGCCGAAGCGCATTCGGCCGTTAACCAGCTCGAAGACCCCATCAAAATGACAGAGCAGGGCTTGCGCGACCTGCGCCAGGACCTCGACAAGGCCCTGCATGCGCTGGCCGAAGTGAAGGCCCTGGCCATCCGGGCCCGCAACGAAGGCGAAGCCGAACGGAACCGGGCCCTCGACTACGAAAACAAAGCCGTCCTGCTGCTGCAGAAAGCGCACCGCCAAGAAATAGAGGCCACTGAAGCCGACCGCCTTGCCACCGAAGCTCTGCTCAAAAAAACCCAGCACGAAGCCCAGGCCGCCCGCGCCGTCCAGGATCAGCAGAAGTTTGAAGCGTCGGCCCAGCAACTTGACCAGAACGTGCAACAGCTTAAAAGCACCATTTCGCAGTGGGACAACGAGCTAAAAACCCTGAAAGCCCGCGTAACGGTAAGTACAGCCACCAAAACCATCAATCAGCAGTTGGCCCAACTTGATTCGTCGGGGACGGTGGCCCTGCTGGAACGTATGAAGGAGAAGGTGGCGACAGAAGAGGCGCTGGCCGAATCGTACGGGCAGATTGCCAATGAAAGCAAGTCCATCGACCAGGAAATTGAGAAGGCCCTGGGTAAAGACGGCAGCGGCCAAGCCTCAGCTGATTTGCAGGCCCTGAAAGCGAAACTAGGATTGGAATAAGCATTAATAACTTCCCCTGTTCGGCACCGGCACCTTACGTATACCTCTACCTTGCCCGATATGCCTATGACCGAACTTTTGCACGCGGCCGTTTCGCCCCCCAACGTGCTGGCTACCGGCCTGCTGGTGTTCGTGCTGCTGTATTGGCTGGTTGTTATTCTGGGGCTACTCGATTTCAAGACCCTGGACGTGCAAACCGGCCACGACTTCGACGTACCCCACGATGTACACGTGGGCACCGACGCTTCCGGTATGGGCGTCAGTTGGCTCAACCACGCACTGGCGTTTTTCAACCTGGGCCGGGTGCCGCTGATGGTGTTTTTGAGTTTCGTGGCCCTGCCGCTGTGGGTGGGCAGTATTCTGCTCAATTACTACCTCGGCAACGAATCCTGGCTGCTGGGCCTGGGGCTACTGGTGCCGCTGTTTATTGGGAGCCTGCTGCTGGCCAAGGTGCTCACGCTGCCGTTTGTGCACCTGTTTGCCGCTATGGAACGCAACCACGACGAGGGCGCCCAGCCCCTGGGCAAAGTGTGCACCGTACTGCTGCCCGCCACCCATGAGCGGCTGGGCCAGGTTAGTGTACAGCTCCGGAGTGGTGCTCCGCTGATGCTCAACGTGCGGGCCGCCTCCCCCACTACCGAGCTGCGCAAAGGTGATTCGGCCCTAATTATTGACTACGACGCCCAGCGCCGCTGCTACCTCATCGAGCCCTACGACGTGGCCTGATTCGGTTGCCTTTCAGGCAGCCTAAGCTGGTCGGTTTTTTTGGCAGGTCTGGCACCACGCACTATACCTTTTGCTTCCTTTGTCAGAGCCTGCTTTGTTAGATTATAAAAGCTAGCGGGCCATTTCCATCTTTCCCTTCTCTTTGACTCTACTCCTACTCCTTACATCCATGTTAGAACAACTTTCCCTGGTGGTAATTGTCATCATTGCCGTCCTCGTGCTGGGTTTCCTGGCCATTGTGGCCCGCATGTACCAAAAGGCCGTGCAAGGCGAAGCCCTGGTGCGCACCGGCCTGGGTGATACCAAAGTGTCGTTCAGCGGCATTTTCGTGGTGCCCATTCTGCACAAGCTGGAGGTAATGGACATCAAGCTCAAAACCATCGTTATTGCCCGCGCGGGCTCCGAGGGGCTGGTGTGCAAAGACAACCTGCGGGCCGATGTGAAGGTGAACTTCTTTGTGCGGGTCAACAAAACTGAGCAGGACGTTATCAACGTGGCTCAGAGCATCGGTGCCCACCGCGCCTCCGACCCAGCGGCACTGGAAAGCCTCTTCGACGCCAAGTTCTCCGAGGCGCTGAAAACCGTGGGCAAGCACTTCGATTTTATTGAACTGTATAATTCTCGGGAGCAGTTCAAGCAGGAAATCCTGCGCATCATCGGCACCGACCTCAACGGCTACGTCCTTGACGACTGCGCCATTGATTACCTGGAGCAAACCCCGCTGGCTGCCTTGAACCAGGATAATATTCTGGACGCCGAGGGCATCAAAAAGATTATTGCCCTGACTTCGGAGCAGAAAATTCAGGCTAACTCTATCCAGCGGGAGCAGCAGAAAACCATCAAGAAGCAGGACGTAGAAGCTCAGGAAACCATTCTGCAGCTGGAAAAGCAGCTGATTGAAAACCAGGAAAAGCAGAAGCGTGAAATTGCCAACATCAAGTCGCGGGAGCTGGCCGAAACCGAGAAAGTGATGCAGGAAGAGCGCCTCAAGGGCGAAAAGGCCCGCATTGCTACCGAGGAGGAAGTGCGCATTGCCGAGCAGAACCGGGACCGGCAAGTGCTGGTGGCCGAGCGCAACAAGCAGCGCACCGACGCCGTGGAAACCGAACGCGTAGCTCAGGCCAAAGCCTTGGAAGCCAACGAGCGGGAGCGGATTGTGGCCCTGGCCCAGATTGAAAAGGAAAAGGCGCTGGAAGAGGAGCGCAAGAACATCCAAACCATCATCCGGGAGCGAGTGGTAGTAGAAAAAGCCACCGTGCAGGAGGAAGAACGCATCAAAGACACCCGCGCCCAGGCCCAGGCCGAGCGGGAAAAGCTGGTGGCCATTACGGCGGCCAAGCAGGAGGCCGAAGCCGCCACGGTAGCCTTGGTCGGCAATGCCGACATGGAGCGCCAAGCCGCCGAGTTCCGCGCCAAGCAGGCTCTCATTGATGCTGAAGCCGAGAAGGCCGCTGCTGAGTTCAAAGGCCAAGCCATCCGCACCCTCGCCGAAGCCGAAGCCAGCAAAGCCACGGCCGTAGGCCTGGCCGAAGCCCAGGTGATGCAAGCCAAAGCCACGGCCCGCCAGAAAGAAGGTGAAACCGAAGCCACCGTGCTCCAGCTCACCGCCGCCGCCGAAGCCCAGGCCATTCAGGCCAAAGCTGGCGCCCAAGCCGAAGCCGACGAGAAGCTGGGCCTGGTTGCCGCCAAAATCAACCGCGAGAAAGGCCTCGCCGACGCCGACATCATCCAGGCCAAAGCCGACGCCGACCAGAAGAAGGGTCTGGCCGAAGCCGCCGTATCGGAGCAGAAGTTTGCAGTGGAAGCCAAGGGCATCGAAGCCAAGGCCGACGCCATGAAAAAGCTCGACGGCGTGGGCAAAGACCACGAAGAATTCAAGCTGCGCCTCGATAAGGAGAAGTCGGTGGAGCTGGCCCAGATCAGCATCCAGAAAGACATTGCCGCCTCCCAGGCCGACGTTATCGGCGAGGCCCTCAAAGCCGCCAAAATCGACATCGTGGGTGGGGAAACGATGTTCTTCGACCAGATCATCGGCTCCATCACGAAAGGCAAAATGGTAGACCGTGCCGTGCACAACTCTGAAGTGCTCGGCACCGTGAAAGATGCCTTCTTCAGCACCGATGGCGGGGGCGACTTCAAGACCAACCTCCGCCGCTTCGTCGACCAGTTCGGCCTGAGCAGCGAAGACATGAAGAACCTCAGCGTCTCAACTCTGCTGCTGAAAATGATGAATCAAGCTGGCGACGACGCGACCCGCGCCACCATTACGCAGCTGGCCAGCACGGCATCCGCCTTGGGTATCGGGGATAAGAAGGTGGGGACGCTGGAGTTGAGGTAACCCCACCCCCGGCCCCTCCCCTCGGGAGAGGGGAGCCACGGCGGCGCAGTTGATTCTGATATCTTGATTCAGCATAGTAAAATAGTGCTAAAAGCTATTGAGTATGAATCAGGATTTTGATGAGCATTCACTTTATCCTTTTGGTATGTATACCACGGATGCCAAGCGGTGGATCAAGGGGTTGAAGGAGTATGCCCGGGCTAACCGAAAGAATCCTACCTCGGCCGAAAAGCATCTGTGGCAAGAACTGCGCGCTCATAAGCTGGGCGTGCAATTTCGCCGCCAGCACGCTATTCAGCAGTTTATTGTCGATTTCGTTTGCCTTCAGGCCTGGCTAATTATTGAAGTCGATGGCAGCATTCACGACGACGCGAGCCAAGCAGAATATGACGGCGGCCGCACCCACAACCTGCAGGAAGCGGGCTTTCTGGTACTGCGCTTCACGAATGAAGACGTGCTACACCATACGCCGCAGGTTCTGCAAACCATTACCGAGCACCTAAAAACGCTCCTACCAATTCAACAAGGATAGCTGCCTCAGCTTATCACGAATCTAAAACCAACCACCTAACGTCAGGCTCCCCCTCTCCCGGAGGGGAGGGGGCCGGGGGGTGGGGTCCCACCCCATGGAACAACTAGAAACCGGCACCTACGAAATCCTGCGCAACCGTCTGCTTAAGAGCAGCACCGACTTGCGCCAGCGGCTGGATAAGCTCAACGCGGAGCGCAAGCAGGTGTTTGGGGCCGTGGATACGCGCCTACTGGGCACGGGCCGCATTACTACGGAAAACAACTGCGTGCCCTGGGACATGGTGCCGGTGGGGCAACGCTTCATTTTTGGGTACAACGTGACCTTGGGGCTGAAGGCGGAGCCGGATTTGGCCGACGTGTTTGGCGTGTACGAGTACGCCGCGCACGACTTCCGGCCGCTGGGGCTGGAGCTGCTGCAGAACCCGCAGTTTCTGGAGGAGTTCCGCAACCTGTACCGCTACTACAAGAACACCCAGTTCGTGAAGTTTGCGGTGATTGGCACACACCTGTTCATGGTGTTTCGGGTGGGCAAGAGTGCTTCGGACGTGAAGACGTTTAAGTGGCTCCTGCAGGGCGACACGCTCACCTACCTCGACAACCGCTCCGACCACGAGTACTTTTTCCCACCCCAGCACGAGTTTCAGTGGAAGCGCGCCACCCGCGACATGCAGCGCGGCGGCAAGCACCCCCACATCAGCATCGAGGACAAGGTGTTCGTGGAGACGATTGGCGGGGATTTGACAATCAAAGTTGAGGACAACACCAGCACCGGCCACGGCATCCTGAGCGAGCCGGTGGACGACAAGGACCAGACCCTGGACGACTCGGAAATATACTTTGCGGTGGTCGGCAACCTGATTCTGCTGAAAATTCGGCCCTATCAGGAGCAGACGTACCGCTACTTCATCTTCAACCACAAGCTCAAAACGGCTCAGCGCCTCGATGCACTGGCCGATGCCTGCGTGCTGCTGCCCGACGGGCAGGGCCTGATTTTTCCGCACGGCTTCTACTTGCAAACCGGCGACAATAAGCTCTTCGACAACGGCCTGCGCGACATGCTGTTTGAGAAGCGCGTGGCTTCGCCCAACGGGGAAGATTTTCTGTATGTGTTCTTCCAGAAGGAAGCCGGCATTTATCTACTGCTGAGCTACAACCGCATTGCCCAGCGCGTGGATAACCCCATTGTGTGCCACGGCTACGCCCTGTTCGAGAACGGGGAGCTGTGCTACTTCCGGGCCGACGATGAGCCCAAGAAGCACCACGCCGTGCAGATCTGGCAGACGCCCTACACCGCGCCCGATTTCGAGCTGCCCGTCACCTCCGATTCCTACCTCTACAAGCTGGGCAACAAGGAGATTGTGCGCGCCATGAGCGAGGTGCAGGAAGTGCTGACGCTGACCGGCAAGGACGATTCCTACGCCGGCCTCTACCTCGACCTGATCCGCCAGACCACCGCCCTCACCGACGCCTACCACTGGCTGCGCGAGCCCGCTGCCCAGGCCCTGGCCGAGCCCCTGGGCGACATCCGGCAGACGGCCACAGCCGCTGTGGAGGAGTTTGAGAAGGTGCAGAGCATCCGCAAAAACACCGCCCAGCAAACCCAAACCGTTTTCCAGAAGGCCGACGAGCTGATGGGCCGTATCCGACGCTTGGCGCCCGATACCGTGACGGAGTTTGTGCAGCTGCTGGGCGAGCTGCGCGGGGTGCGGGGCGAGGTAATTTCCCTGAAGGAGCTGCGCTACGTGGAGCTGCCGGCCGTGGAGCAGCACGCGACTGGCCTAGAGGAGCTGAGCAAGGAAGTAGCCACTCAAACCGTGGACTTCTTGTTGAAACCCGATGCCCTTACGCCCTACGCCCAGCGCGTGCAGGCCATTGCCGACGGTGTGGAGCTGGTGCAGAAAACCGTGGAGGCCGACCAGCGCGAGCAGGAAGCCACCGCCGTGGCCCAGGAGTTGGAATTGCTGATTGAGGTCGTGAGCAACCTGCCCATCCCCGACCCCACCCAGACCACGGCCATCATCGACAACATCTCAACGGTGTACGCCCGCTTCAACCAAATTCGGGCGGCGCTGAAACGGCGGCGGCAGGCTCTGGCCGGCACCGAGGCCCAGGCCGAATTCACCGCCCAACTCAAGCTGCTGGAACAGGCCCTCACCAACTACCTCGACCTGGCCGACACGCCCGCCAAGTGCGACGAGTACCTGACTAAGCTCATGGTGCAGCTGGAGGAACTGGAAGGCAAGTTTCCCGACTTCGACCAGTTTATCGAGCAGCTCACCACCCGGCGCGAGCAGGTAGTAGAAGCTTTTGAATCGAAGAAAACGGCTCTGGTGGCGGCCCGCAACCAGCGTGCCACGGCCCTGCTGCAATCGGCCGAACGGCTGCTGAAAGCCGTGCAAAGCCGCCTTACCCGCCTGGAATCGGTGGCGGATATCAACGGGTACTTTGCTGCCGACGTGATGGTGGAGAAGGTGCGCCAGACCGCCCAGGAGTTGCTAGGCCTCGGCGACTCGGTGAAGGCCGACGACGTGCTTAGCCGGCTGAAAACTCTGCGCGAAGACGCCGTGCGCCAGCTCCGCGACCGGGCCGACCTGTTCGCCGACGGCGGCCAGACCCTCAAGTTCGGCCCCCACGCCTTCACCGTGAATACCCAGCCGCTAGAGCTGACCGTGGTGCTGCGCGACGGCGACCTGCACTACCACCTCACCGGCACCAACTTCTTCCAGAAAATCAACGACCCCACCCTGCTGGCCGCTAGGCCAGTGTGGGAGCAAACCGTCGTGTCGGAAAACCAGGATGTGTACCGGGCCGAGTTCCTGGCCTGGCGCATTCTGCAGGCGGCCCAGCACCCCACCCCCGCCGACCCGGAAGCGGGCCGCCCCGCCGTGCTGTCCGTACCTGAGCTAGGCTACCTCAGCGCCGCCGAACTACTAACCTACGTGCAGCAGTTTATGGCCGCGCGCTACCAGGAAGGCTACCTCAAAGGTGTGCACGACCACGACGCGGCCCTGCTGCTCACGGCCCTGGTGCGCCTCACCCGCACAGCAGACTTACTCCGCTACCCCGCCGACACCCGCGCGGCCGCGGCCCTCTACTGGCTGCGCTTCGCCGACCCCGACCAGCGCGCCCACTGGGAGCGGCAGCTCCAGGGCATTGGGGTGCTGCTGCAGGTATTCCCCGATTCGCAGGAGTTCGATGAGCTGAAAACCGAGCTGCAAGCCGCCGTAGAAACCTTCGCCCGGCAAACCGGCCTCTTCACCCTTAGCCAAGGTGCGGAAGCAGGCGACTACCTTTTCCACGAGCTGACCCACACCGGCACCTTCATCATTGCTGCCGAAGCCGCCGAGCTGTTCCAGCAGCTCCAGAAGCAGCTGCAGGAGCGGCAGGCCACGGAGCTGTTCCAGCAGTCCATCAACCAGCTGAAGGACCAGCCGGTAGCGCAGTTTAATCTGGTGCGGCAGTGGGTGCAGGCGGCGCAGTTCCGCGGACCCCACCCCCCAACCCCCTCCCCGGCGGGGAGGGGAAGCCAGACGGTTTCGCTTGCCAATCAAGCGCCTCTACCTTCATTCCAGAACGCACCCCTCCCCACCGGGGAGGGGCTGGGGGTGGGATCCACCGGAGTGGCCCTCGAAACCGCCGTCCTCCTGCTCACCAACTCCTACGACCCCGCCCGCGTCGTCCACACCCCCACCCGCGAAACCCTCGAAGGTTTCCAGGGCAGCCACCCGCGCATCGAAACCAACAACCAACAACCACAAACCACAAACCAATACCACCTTAACTTCCCCGACTTCCGGCGCCGGCTGCTGCACTACGACCGGGTGCTGGTGCCGCAGTTCGAGCAATTTCAGGAGCTGAAGAAGCAGCTGTTGGTGCAGGCCGCCCAGGACATGCGCCTGGAGGATTTTCGCCCCCGAGTGCTTACCTCCTTTGTGCGCAATCAGCTGATTGATAAAGTGTATCTGCCGCTGATTGGGGCCAACCTGGCTAAGCAAATCGGGACGGCGGGTGAAGGCAAGCGCACCGACCTCATGGGTCTGCTCCTGCTCATCTCGCCGCCCGGCTACGGCAAAACCACGCTCATGGAGTACGTGGCCAACCGCCTAGGCCTCATCTTCATGAAGATCAACGGGCCGGCCATTGGGCACGCCGTAACCAGCGTAGACCCCGCCCAAGCCCCCAACGCCGGGGCGCGGCAGGAACTGGAGAAGCTGAACCTGGCCTTCGAGATGGGCGACAACGTGATGATTTACGTGGACGACATCCAGCACTGCAACCCCGAGTTTCTGCAGAAGTTTATCTCCCTCTGCGACGCCCAGCGCAAGATTGAGGGCGTGTACGAAGGCCGCGCCCGCACCTACGACTTCCGGGGCCGCAAGGTGGCAGTGGTGATGGCCGGCAACCCCTACACCGAAAGCGGCGACGTGTTTCAGCTGCCCGACATGCTGGCTAACCGCGCCGACATCTACAACCTCGGCGACATCCTGAGCACCGGCTCCGAGGAAGCTTTCCGCCTCTCCTACCTCGAAAACGCCCTCACCAGCAACGCCGCCCTAGGTCGCCTCGCCACCCAAAGCCCCCAGGACGTGCCCGCCCTCATCCGCCTGGCCGAAACCGGGCAGCAAGACGGCCTGAGCCTGGAGGGCAACCACACGCCCGAGGAGTTGAACGAGTACGTGGCGGTGCTCCAGAAGCTACTGCGCCTGCGCGACGTGGTGGCCCGTGTGAATGCGGCCTACATTGCCAGCGCCGCCCAGGCCGACGCCTACCGCACCGAGCCGCCGTTCAAGCTGCAGGGCTCCTATCGCAACATGAACAAGCTGGCCGAGAAAGTGCGCCCCGTGATGAACGACCAGGAAATCACGGACCTGCTGGCCGCCCACTACGAAAGCGAAGCCCAAACCCTGACCAGCGCCACCGAAGCCAACCTGCTCAAGCTGCGCGAGCTCCTGGGCTGGCTCACTCCCGCCGAAGAAGCCCGCTGGCAGGAAATCAAAGCCACCTTCCGCGACAACCTC
This sequence comes from Hymenobacter sp. UYP22, assembly GCF_040547285.1. Lineage (NCBI taxonomy): Bacteria > Pseudomonadati > Bacteroidota > Cytophagia > Cytophagales > Hymenobacteraceae > Hymenobacter > Hymenobacter sp. UYP22. The sequence continues at coordinate 371,402 of NZ_JBEPPK010000004.1, forward strand.
CGCAACTCCGGCGCCGGCCAGCTCCTACAAATGCTCGACAAGCTGGAAAGCATTGCCGGCGGCTTGAGTGGGATTCGGGAGGTGCTGAAGCGGGAGTAATTCTATGTAAGTATGAGTGCTGAACTTCAAGTATTCATGTGGTTTATTCTAGGGGCCGCATGCCTACTATCCGGTAACATTTTGCGCAATAAACATCAACGCCTAGCTCAGGACGGCAAATCAACCACGGGCATTGTTACCAGTGTTATCGACGACTCTTGGCGCAAGATTTTCGGCGACAGAGGTATATATCACTATTCTATTCGCTTTGTCACCGATGACAAACGCTGGATTTCTAAAAGCTACACCACCTTACTTAATGACTTAGAAAGACATTATCGTGAAGGGGAGAAAATTGACATACTTTATAATTCTACCGACCCAGAGGAGTTTATCGTCGGTTCATCACCCGGCAGTTTAGGCCCTAAAGTATTTATGCTTATTGGCATTGGATTTATATGTTACTCTGTGTGGATACTTTTGAATGCGGTTGAATGATTCGAGTATTTATCTATTCGTACCAAGAACACAATACTTGCTGTGGATGCTGTACAAAGGCATGAGAGAGCAATATAGATAGGGATACAAGAGGAATACGCCTATCACATCTAGTATGATTGACACAGTATTCATCTTATCCTTCTTGGGCGTTGCCAGCTTGATTGGTGTACTTATCTTTTTAAACAGAGGGCAGTACAGCCGGATAGAGATTCTGAGGCGAGGAATACGCACACAGGGAGAGATTATGGACTTAGACCTATACGGTTTAGACCTACTCTACCGCTTACCCACTGTGCGCTTTAAAATTCAGAATGGGCAGTACGTAACATTTACTTCGTCCGCAAAAACCTCTGTAAACGAAGTCAGAAAAGGTCAGAAAGTGGAAGTGTGCTATCTTACGATAGCACCGGAGCAGTTTGTAATTGTTTCGGGACTGGATGTCTTAATCAGATCAGAGACTCAAGCAACTAAAGGTTCTTATCGACTTGCCAAAGGGGAAGAACTGAGTTCAAGAAGACGCAAATAACCCTGCTAAACCATTCTACCGCATGGGCAAGAAATGCTCCGCCATTAGTGTTGACACCCAGACGTTTATCGAGCAGCAGCACGCATTCTTTGTGGGCACGGCCGCCGCGGCTGGGCGCGTCAATATCTCGCCCAAGAGCCAGGATACCCTGCGCGTGCTCGACGAAAACCGCGTAGCTTTGCTGAACCTGACCGGCAGCGGCAATGAAACCGCCGCCCACCTGCTGGAGGTCAACCGCATACCCCTGATGTGGTGCGCCTTCGAGGGCCGGCCGAATGTAATTGCTCTACCCTAACCGCAACAGCAGCATCCCAAACTCCGTCTGTGTCCCCAGAAACTCGCGCAGCTGAGGCAGCCGGGCCAACAGGAACTCGGCTAGTTTTGCTACCGGCACTTGCGCATTCTGTACGGCTACCACGCGGGGTGGGAACCCTTCGGCCAGCACCAGCCGCAGAAAATCTTCATCCTTGGTCAGCACATCGAAGCCGTGCTGCCGGGCATAGCGCCAGATAGTAGTATCCGGACTGTTATCTAGGCTGATATCTCGGACGTGTAGTACCTCCGTGCAGTGGGCGCGCAGGTAGGCTACCAGCCGCCAAGAAATGTTCTCGTCGAGCAGTAGGCGCATAACAGCTTACGCCACCGATAGCAGCACCACGCTTTCCTTGTAGGCTGCATACAGCAGGCAAGCCCGCACCTGCTCCGGCCCAATAGCCGGAAAATCTTTCGCTATGTCGGCTGTGCTCATGCCGTTGGCCAGCATTTCCAGCACTTCTGCCACCGTTGTGCGGGTCCCCTTTACAATAGGCTTCCCAAAGCGCACCTGCGGGTTCAGCTCTATATAGGCTGTAATATCAGCGGTATCCATAGCAACGCAATACGTGGAAGGTGTACTTCAAAAGTAACAAAAATACCCACCTGAAGCCGGATACCTCCTACCTCGTTATCCAGCCAAATTTCCCTTTCTCCCATGGGCAAGCAATAAGCCGTCATCAGTGCCGACATTCAAGCGTTTATAGGAAGCAGCACCTGTTCTTTGTGGGTACGGCCGCTGCGGATGGGCGCGTCAATATCTCGCGGAAGGATCAGATTACCAAACCGAGCGCAACGAGCTAAACCGCTCCATGGAAAAGCGCGGCCCCGAGCAGGTAGAGCAATACTGGCACAACCGCAACGCCCTCAGCCTCGACGGCAAGCCCACCGGTATCTGAGCAGACTTGCAACAGCAGGACACTCTCACGCTTCCCCGGATGCCTCTAGCGCACCCAGTTGACGGTAGAGCTTCACTTAGCTGAAGTACCGGGTGGCCCCCACTGCTTTGCACTTAAGCCCTCATCAAGGGGCATACTGCGGCTATTGAGGTGCTAGAGCGAGATACGCACGTGGGTGAGCGGTTCGCGGGCGTGCTGATGACGCTCCGGCAGCTGGGCGGCCTGATGCGCCAACCCGCCGCTCTGGGGCGAATCTGTGTGCTGAATAAGGCTGCGTTTGAAAAGTGGCAACCATACCCGGTGTTGAGCTGAAGGCATGTGCAGGGAGCAGGAGTGAGGGGAAGGCAAGCAGCAACTGGCTCACCCAATAGGCTTCGGGCTGAGTGGTATCCTCATTGGAGCATTAGCACCGCGCCAAGGAGTTGGGCCGCAACGGCGGAGTGCAGCGAGCGGCCCAACTCCTTGGCGCGGCAACAAAGGCAGCTAGTATAAGCATCCAACGAGGGTAGGAACGTAGTTCTTGTCAACAAGGTACCGCTTTGCTTACCCCTGCCCTAGCGCACGGAACCAGGAAAATCCCCAATTTCGGCGGCCGAATTCCCCTGCTCGGCGTAAGTCGGCAGAAACTCGGTTAGTTCTCGTCACGGGCTCCGCTTCTTATGGTTGTTTTCTTACGCATTGTTCTGGTTTTGCTGGTAGTTACCGCCGTGGGCTGCACCTCCAACCAAGGGCGGGGCACTTTTGCGGATGCTTCCAGGCAGTATACCATCACGGAAATTGGCCGCATCCATGCCAAAGCCCAAGAGAGTTCGGGCCTAGAAAACGCCACCACCCAGGGCGACCTATGGACCCACGCCGACGGCGGCAATACGGCCCGCCTCTACCGCATTACCCGCCAGGGCGACCTGCTGCAAACCCTCGACCTTGAGCCCCTGCAGAATATCGACTGGGAATCACTGGCTCAGGATGAGGAACACCGCCTCTACGTGGGTGATTTCGGCAACAACAAAAACAAACGCCGCAACCTGCGCGTGTATCGCCTCAGCGGCCCCGAGTTCCGGCAGGTGGACACCATTATCTTCAACTACCCCGATCAGCGCGTATTCCCTCCCCGCAAGGCCCAGCGTAATTTTGACTGCGAAGCGTTTTATTACCACCAGGACAGCCTCTACCTCTTCACCAAAAACCGCGGCAACAGCGGCATAGTGAAGCAATACGTGCTACCAGCCCAGCCTGGCCGCCACACGGCCCGCCTCGCCGACAGCTTGGCCCTGCCTACCTGGGTTACCGCCGCCGACATCAGCCCCGATGGGCACCGGGTGGCTTTGCTGGGCGAGGGACAGGTGTATCAGTTTGAGCGCCTGCCCGGCCGCCGCCTATTCGATGGCCTGAAAACCACCATTCCGCTAGCCAAATCAGGCCAGGCTGAAGCCCTGGTCTTTATCAACGACCGGGACTTTATATTCAGCAACGAGAAAGGGGCGCTGTATCAAGCTGTCTACCACCCGTAACGCCCGACCAAGGCCGCCGGAAGCGGCCCCAGTCGGGCGTTGTAGCAGGCACTGAGCCGCAGAGGCCGCGGCTGTGTAGCCTTAGTCGGGGGAGCCAGTGCGGCCGGGAGTAGGGCCATAGTCCGGCGACTGTTCCGATTGGGTCTGGTCGTCGGAAGCAGCTCCGTAGTTGCGGGCCGCATCCTGGCGGTCGAAGCCGCCCTGGGCCGGGGAGCCCCCGGCTTGGCCTGCTTCCGCCGAGTCGTATTCGTCGTTGTAGGAGCCTCCTTTGGAGCCGAAGCCCGTGGCTGCGCCGCCCTGAGCATCTGGGGAGCCCGCAGCCGTGTAGCCACTGCGTGGCCCGTTGTTGGGGGTTGAGTCGGCCTCGCCGGCAGCATCCGTGGCATTAGTAGGCTCGGCGCCGGTATGCAGCCCCTGCGGGCCACCCTCCGGGTGGTTGGGCGTGTAGTCCTCTTGCTGGTTGCGCTGGTTGGTAGCAGGCTGACCTTCCCCCGAAAGGCTGCCTCCCAGGGAGGAAGTTCCGTAGTCGGCTGCGTAGCCTGAGTCTGGTCCTTTAGGAGCCGCATTATCGTTGGCGAAGTGCGTGCCCACCGCCGAGCTGGCAGGGAGGGCCGCGCCTACCGCCTGCGTACCGAAGCTGCCGTTTTCCTCGGAGGGCAACCCAGCGGGCCGCTGCTCCCGCTCCCCCACGTAGCCCGTGGTGGCGGCCGGAGTTTCCAGGGTGCCGACGTATGTGTTTTCGCCCCGGCTGGCTTCGTTGCCGTAGCCGCCCTGCGTTACACCCTGCCCCGACTGACGGCCAAACTCCCCGCGGCTGGCGCCGGCTACTTCATTTTGTTCGTGGTTGAAGTCATCGGCGAAAGGCTGCTGCCCGGTAGTGTTGGCGGGGGTTTGCAACTCAGCTGGCATACTATTCTGCTCCGGAGTGCGGGAGTGGTTTTGCTGGGCCGCCTGCTCGTTGGCGGGTGAGGTAGGAGTGGGTGAGTCGGGCATTGGAGGGCAGTGTGAAGTGAAGAAGTGCCTGTTCATACGCAGCCCCGGCAGCGGCGTTCCATGCGTAGTTCTTTTACCAATCTGAAAAACCATGTAGATTTACCCCCATTCTTTCAACCCACAACCGCTTACACCCGCTATGAAAACCGGCAAAGTGAAGTTTTTTAATGAGTCCAAGGGTTTCGGCTTCATCGTTGATGATGAAAACGGCCAGGAAATTTTCGTACACCAGACGGGCCTGATCCACGAAATCCGCGAAAACGACCGGGTGTCGTTTGATCTGATTGACGGCCGCAAAGGCCAGAACGCCGTGAAAGTGGAGCGCATTTAAGTTTCTACTACCAGCAACAAAAAGGCCCACCGGAATAGCCGGCGGGCCTTTTTGTTGCGTACGTGGCCGCAGCCAGCAGCTTACTGCGCGTGCTTTACTACCCGTACGCCCACGGCCATAATACCCCGCAACTGATCTTGGCGCATGTACTGCTCCAGCACAATTTTGTACGGGCCCGTTTGAGAAAATTTCTGGTTGGGCAGGGCCAGAAACCGGTGGTCAAAAATGTCGCCGGAACCGTCGCCGCGGGGTTCGCCGGTTTGCGGGTCCATCAGCAGCATCTGGTGCAGTAGCCGCGAAATTGGCTTGCCATCGGGTCCGGTCAGCGTGTGCCGCACGTACAAATTGTAGTACTCGTAGCCGGAGGCGTTCCGAACGTTGAAGTACACATCGTAGCGCTGCGTTGTATCAGGAATTTCAAACTCAAAAGCCGGCTTCTCCTGCACCGCCCACACGTAGGGCTCCCCCAGCGGCGACTTCAGGTCCGTGTTCTTTTCGTATACCTCATTGGGGTTGCAGGCAGCCAACAGGCCAAGGCCCAGCATCGGCAGCAAACGGCGGAAAAAACGCATACGCAGCAGTTAGGAGGCGGAGGGAGTAGCACCATCCGGGGTAGTACCCCGGCCCGAGCGGCCGCCGCGCCGCCCGGAGCGGCCACGGCGGCTTTCGGCGGCGTCGCCAGCTGCCGGGCTTGGCCCCTCCCCACCCTGAGAAGCGGCGCGTGGTGGCCGGTTGGCTCCTTCCCGGCCGGGCCGGCCAGCTTCAGGAGCCGGGCTGCCCGTGTCGTTGCGGCCGGCTTCAGGCCGGCGGCCTTCGTTGCGGCCCCGGCCCCGGCGGTTGAGCGGGCGGGCGGCGGCCCCACGGGGCCGGGCACGCTCTTCGGTTGCCTCCGGGCCAGCTGCCGCCGGGCTTGAGGCCGTTGGGGCATCTTCCGTTGGTGCAGGACGAGGCTCCGAGGAAGCAGGACGGGTGCTACGACCCGGGCGCGGCGCTGCCGGTAGCGCCGAGGTTGACTCATCCCCTCTCTTCTTCTTGCCCCGCTTGCTGCGCTTGGCTGATTTTATCTTATCGTCGAGGCGCTCCAGCGAGCCTTCTACAATGGCCGTTACCTCCGGGGCCTTTTCCTCCTCGCGGATGGGCACCAGCAGGCTGTCGGGCTTTTCGCCGCGCTTGTTCATTTCCTGCACTTCCCGCACGCGTTCAGTAGGCACTACCACCCAGTTGTTGTCGCCGCGCACGGCAAACCACATTTTGCGCCGGAATATGTCGGTTTTCTGCAGGGTGTAGTCGCCTTTTTCCGTGAGCAAGGGGCGCTGCACCTGCGGAATGTCCTTCAGGGCATCCAGGTAGGTATCCAGCTCATAGTTGAGGCAGCACTTCAGGCGTCCGCACTGCCCCGAAAGCTTGGCGGGGTTCAGGCTCAGGTTCTGGTAGCGGGCGGCGGTGGTACTTACGCTCTTGAAGTCGGTAAGCCAGGTAGAGCAGCACAGTTCCCGCCCGCAGCTCCCGATACCGCCCAGGCGGCCGGCCTCGTGGCGCAGCGAAATCTGCCGCATTTCTACCCGCACCCGAAACTCATCGGCCAGGCGCTTAATCAGGTCCCGGAAGTCTACCCGGTCATCGGCTGAGTAGAAGAAGGTGGCGCGGGTACGGTCGGCCTGGTACTCCACGTCGGAGAGCTTCATTTTCAGACGCAGCTCATCTACCACGGCCCGGGCCCGGAACATGGTACCGGTTTCCAGGTCGCGCACGGCCTGCCACCGCTCGGCATCCTGGTCGGTAGCCACCCGGAGAATGGGGCGGATATCCTTGGAGTCGAGCGGTACTTTCTTCTTTTTCATCTGTAGGCGCACCAGCTCACCTTTCAGCGAGACGTGGCCGAGATGCCAGCCATTGCCGGCAGCTTCCACCACCACGGCATCCCCGGTAATAAGCGGCAGGCGGCTCTGGTTGCGGAAGAAATCTTTGCGCCCGCCCTTGAAGCGGACTTCTACGAGGTCAAATTCTTTAAAGTCACTGGGAACATCCAGGTCATGGAGCCAGTCGAAAACGTTGAGGCGGGTACAGCCGCTGCTGCAACTGCCTTTGGAGCCGCAGCCCGAGACAGATGAAGTTGAGCAGCCCCCACCGGAGGAGCAGGATGAGCAAGCCACGGCTTGAAGGATCTATATGTAAAGCGGCCGGAAAGGCTGGCCGCGCGGAATGGGTTGTTTACAAAGATAGAGAATTAGCCGGGGCCATGCTTGGCGGCTGATTCAGGCAACAGTTGGGCATTTTTTACTTCGCCTGCTACTGCCCAGCTACGCTTCCTCGGGCCCCAGCAAAACGCTTGTGCGCTGGTAACCCGAATGTGGGCTACTACGCTGAAAATGCATTTTTCATCAAAAATTCACAAACTACTATAGTCCTATTACACCTCCGCTAGTCAGACTAGTAAAGCTCATCAGGCATGCAATATTTCGTATATAATTTTGATAATTTAACAGGCATTGTTTTGAAATATCATTAACAAGAACCTATGTTTGTCACGTTCTTCATCCACTCCACAACCAAAATTCATGAAAACTTTTAAAGTACTCGCCCCGCTTGCCATGCTGGCAGTTACTGGTTTGTCGCTCTCGTCATGCCAGGAAAAAGCCAATGTAGAAGTAAAGAATGAAGTGTCGGAAGCCACCGTTAATCAGATTAAAGCATTGGGCTTTACTGCTGCCGGTGCCCAGAAAGTAGAAGGCGGTGTGCTGGTGGAAGGCGACATCATGCTGACCAACGAAATGCTGGCTAGCTCCCCCGATTACAGCATGCTGCGCGTAGGCCAGGATGAGCAGTACCGCACCACCAACTTGGTTACTGGCCTGCCCCGTACCATCACCATCCGCGTGGCCAGCAGCCTGCCCTCCGCCTACATCACGGCTACGGACGAGCTGATTCGTCGCTACAATGCGGAGAACCTGCGTATCCGTTTCTCCCGCGTTACCTCGGGTGGCAACATCGTACTGAGCGCGGCTCCTTCGGGCTCCAGCTACCTGGCTTCGGCCGGCTTCCCCTCGGGCGGCAACCCCTACGGCTCGGTATCGGTTAACTCGGCTGCCATCGGTACGGCCAATGCCTCTACCTACATTGCTACCATTCTGGCCCACGAAGTTGGTCACTGCATCGGCTTCCGCCACACCGACTACATGAGCCGTCAGTACAGCTGCGGTGGCTCGGCCGTGAACGAAGGTGCTAGCACCGTTGGTGCCATCCTGGTACCCGGCACACCTTCCAGCCCCGATCCAAACTCCTGGATGCTGGCTTGCATTGGCTCGGGTGCTAACCGCCCCTTCAACACCAATGACCGCACGGCTCTGAACTATATCTACTAAGCTCCGGCTTAGCAGGTAATTAAACAGCCCCCACTCTGCGGAGTGGGGGCTGTTTGTTTTTAGCTCCCTCGTAACTAAATGGTAGCAGCAATTCCAGCGCATGTGGCTGCTGGCAATAAGGCTGTTAGGCACAATGCTGTGCAACTTGCCACCTGCAAGAGACGAAGCCGGGTGGTAGAGTAACAGGTTTAAAACAAGGCGCACGGTATTCCGCCTGAAATGCGGCTTGTCTTCCTACCAACCACATCAATTAGGTACGCTCCCCGACAGAGCGCTAATCGAGTGCCGGCTAATTCGCGCAGCAAAGCACCGTAGTTTCATCAGGCAGTGCCAAACGACTAGGCAATGATTATCTGGCAGCTGTACCGCCGGCTTTCATCTAGAATACGGCTTCTCTACATAGTAGCTCCTCTTCGGCCTCAGACTTAGCAGGAAAGACCCAGCGGCCATCTGTGCCCGTTTATTGGGGGATGCAGTAGTCTGAACCAACATTTCTTTACTCAGTGTTTCCGGGGCCAGCCGGCTACTGGTGGAAGTTGGTATACCCTACATAATCACCACGCGGCGCGTTACTTCCCGGCTGCTGCCCCGCGCACTTACCCGCAGAAAGTATATTCCGGGCTTCAGCCCCTGCGTTTCCAGGCTCTTGATGACGCCGGTATCGGTGAGGCGCTCTAGCAGCAGCCGGCCGGTAGCGTCGAACAAGCGCAAATGTAGCTCCTGATCCTGGGGGCCTACAATAGTGAGCGGTTCGCCGGCAGCTACTGGCACTGGATATACCAGCACGTCGGCCGTAGCAGGCACGTAATAGATTTCCTGCAGCTGGCTATAGAGCACCCGGCCGCTCTCGAGCTGCAGACGCGCCCGGTATTCGGCCCGGCCCACCACGGGTTGGGGGTCCGTGAGAAGTACGTTCAGCGCAGTTGCCGACATTACGGTTTGTACCAGCTCAAAGCTACCATCGGCGGTGCGGCGCTCCAGCCCCAGTGTCTGCACCCGGAAAGTGGAGCCCAGCAACAAGTCGAACTGAACCGTATCCGTGACTAGCTGCCTGGGCAGAAACGACCGAACATAACAGCCGTATTCGGGCAGCGTAACATCAGCAGTACTGCCCCGCTCTCCCACCCGCCCCTGCAGTATGGGGGCCACGGCATAATAGCGGGCTGCCGCCTCAGCGGGCGTCAGCAGCAGAGTAGTATCGGTAAGCAAGCGGTAGGGCTCCAGGTGGGTGGCGCCCAGCACGTACACCTGGTAGTGCGTGGCACCGGGCACGCGGTGCCAGTTCAGCAGGGTCTCCTCGGGGCAGCTGTAGGCCGTATTGAGAGCCAGGGGCCGGGCCACGACAAACGTATCCGAAACCGTTGCGCCCGCGCTGGTGAGCAGACGCAGCTGAGCCGCCTCCGAAGTAGCCGGGGGCGTCCAGCGGAAGGTTTGCTGCGCTAGGTCCACGGCGGAGCTGATGGTGTTCCAGCCAGCTTGCCCAGCCAGCTTGTACTCCAGGCGGGCCGTGGTGGCCGGCCCGGTCCACTGCCAGCGCAACAGTGCCGCCTCAGCGGCGCGCAGGTTACGGGCTTCGGATGGATGCACCCAGGTTAGGCCGCTTTCCAGCTCATAGGCGATACTGAAGGACTGCGGCCCCTGCCCCAGCTGGTACCCCTGCACCCGAATGATCCAGTCGCCGGCCGCCGGGTTATCAACAGTAACCTGCTCCACATTGTCGCGGTGGTTGGGGCGGCGGCGGGCGGGCTGGGCCAGGGAATCGAGGTGCGGAAACGTGCTCAGCGTCCAAGGGTGCCAGACCTGGCCCCGGTCCATATTAAGTAGAGTCAGGTCCAGGTCGTTGACGAGCGTGGTAGCCGCGTTGGCGGCGGCAGCAGGATCGGTCCAGGTCAGGGTTACTTTCACTCGGTGGGTACCGGCTGGTATGGGCAGGGAAAACAACCCGCCCGTTCCCTGCTGGGCAATGCCTTCCTTAAACCGGCCTTCGAGCATGGTTTCCACCGCCCCCAGGGCATCAACCTGGCCGTAACCTGCCACAAAATCTACATTGGGGCGGCCCGTGTCGTCGGCGGTATTCAGCAACGCGGCTTTCACCAGCGCCGCCGAGGGCAGGTTGCCCGTGCGCAGCTTGTGAGCGTGCTGAGTGAGCAGGCTGACGCCCGATACCAGCGCGGCCGCATCGGAAGTACCCCCGTCGCCGAAGGCAACCAGCTCCGGCTTCACCCGACCGTCGGCGGCGGGCCCTCGGGAGCTTAGGGGCGCAACCTGCCCCAAGGCATCGGTAGCACCCACACTCAGGCTGTTTTTAGCATTCTTGAATTCTCCGGTGAGGTTGGCCGTGCCGGCTAAGCCGGTATAAGTGCCGGCCGGAGCGGGCCGGTTGCCAGCATTACCCGAAGAAAAAACGTGGAGCAGGTTAGGATATTGGTAGGTCTGCTGGTCGTAGGCCCGGGCCTCGAGGCCGTAGAAGTTTTCCACGCTCACCCCGTAGGAATGGTTTTGCACCGATATGCCCTGGGCGGCGAGGCCGGGCCCATCATCGGGCAGCAGGTTATCGTAGCTGGATTGCGCAATGCGGGCTTTCCAGGCCGCTCCTTTGCCATTGGGTGAGGAGTTGCCGCCGCCCGCAATAAGCGTAGCCATGATGGTGGCGTGCGAGTTTAGCAGCGCAGCCTGGGGGTCGGGGTTGATGAGGCGCCCTTTGAAGTCGATATCCTGAATATCAAGCGGGCTTTCCTTCACTGAAACTGCCAAGCCCTGCCCCGTTACCTGGGGGTAGCGGGCATGCGTGGTAGTTACCTTATTAACAGTGAAGTCGGCGCCGTTGAGTTGGCGCTCCGGGTGGGCCTGCCGGTCGGCGGCTTCCACGAAGGTTACCGCCGGGCACTCTGCCAGCGCCGCCGCGGCCAGGCCCCGCACCCGCCATAGCCGGGCATGGCCGGGCTCGGGTTGGGCCTGAGCCTTAGGGTACCGCTGTGCCAGCCACTGCCGGAAAGCTGCTTCATCCGTGACGCTTACCCGCAGCAGGTGGCGGGTGCTTTTCTTATCCATTCCGGGAGCCAGCCGACTGAGTTGCTGCGCCGGGGCCACCGAAGTTCCAAGCATGAGTACAACCAAGAGCAGGCCAGCGGAACGGAATACGGGAAGGAGCATACGGTAGAAATGGCTGTGGAGGGCAACAGAGCGGCAAATACCCCCCGAAGGGGCTATTCCCAAATGTAACCAGAAATCAGCCGAGCCGAACCACGGCGCACTTGCCTCCAGAGATGAAATTTTGGCCAAGTACCGCACCTACCAAAGGGCAGCAGCCCACTGAAAGCCCGCCATCAACTCTACTTTTGCTGCTTCAGGCCAGCCAACGCTTTCTATTACAGCTTGTACACCTGCAAGCCCTCGGGCAGCAGCAGATAAGCGTACTGTTCCCCTACCAGCACCTGCGTGGCCCCGGTCACAGGCAGGGCTTCCAGCCGCTCCGTTAAGTTGTAGAGGTGGAAGAAGTGGAGCCCGTCGGCGGCCGTGTAATACAGCTCATCCCCCCGAAAGCCCACGACAGACGCTCCCCGAAAAGGCAGCTTTTTGCGGTAATTTCCCAGGTTATCGAACACGTATACCCCGCCGTTATAGTCCACCAAGTACAGGTTATTCTGGTACTCGCGCAGAAACCGAAAGTCGGGCCGGGTGCGGCCAATCAACAGGTCCAGCGGCGTGGTAATGGTAAAGCGTTTCTGCACCACGTCCAGCTGGCGCAGGGTTAAGTCCGATTCGTTTAGTAGCCAGTACCGGTCGTCGGGGGCTAGCGTAGCCACGCGGGCCTGCCCATCAAGGTAATCGGACAAAGTCAGCTCCGAAATGGGGGCCAGAAACCGGTCCAGCAACACTATCTGCTGACGGTCGTCATAAAACACCAGCACCTTGGCCGTATTCCAGGCTTCTACCTGCATGGTGTGGCCGGGTAACGTGGGGGAATAGGTGTTCAGCGCCTGGCCATCGGGGCTGTATTGATGCAGGTTATTTTGCGCATCCGTCACGTACACATTGCCCCGCCGGTCGAGGGAAGCGGCACCGGGCCGCGCCAGCTTAACAGTGCGTACCAACTCCCAGCCAACCGGTGCAGCCTTGGGGGCCGGCGCGCTAACTACTGGCGCAGCCTGCCCGGCAGGCGCCACTGAGCCTGCGGCCGGAGCCGTAGTCTGAGCTACCGCCAAGGATGGAATTGATAGCATAGCGCTTAACAGGACGAGGCCTGTTGCTACTCGCTTCCTGGCCTGCGGTACCGTATTCTCCGCTCTATTTCTGTTGCTCATAGTGCCGAAGGGCCAGTTGCTCACCGTCATATACGCCATAGGAGCAATAATTGACCCATTCGCCTAGGTTCACGTACCGGCTGCCCGGAGCTACTGCCACATCCAGCGGCAGGTGGCGGTGCCCAAACACGTAATACTCGTGCGGAAACTCCCGCTGCACTTCCCGGCAGTAGGTCAGTAGCCACTCATCCTCCCCGAAGTACTGCTCATCGGCCGCACCGTTTTGCAGGCGGCTGCGGCGGCTCCAACGGTTGGCAATACCAATACCCAGATTGGGATGCAGGCGCGCAAATAGCCACTGGGCCACCGGGGATGCGAATACCTGCTTTAGCATTTTGTAGGTATAGTCGCCGGGACCTAATCCGTCGCCATGCCCGATGTGAAACTGATGCCCGCCAATGCGCTGGCTCACCGGATGGCGCAGAATGGGAATGTTGAGCTCCTTGGTAAAGTAGTCGAACATCCACATATCGTGGTTGCCGGTGAAAAACGTAACGGGAATACCAGCATCCGTCAGTTCGGCCAGCTTGCCCTGCAACCGCACAAAACCGCGCGGAATGGCGTGACGGTACTCAAACCAGAAGTCGAAAATATCACCCAGCAGGTACACCGCGGCGGCGTCTTGGGCAGCCTCGTCCAGCCAGCGCACAATGCGCTGCTCCCGCTCCCGGGAGCGGGCGGCGTCAGGGGCACCCAAGTGAAAATCAGAGGCGAAATATACGCGGCGGCCGGGCGGCAGCGCCAAATCAGGTAGTTGCGGCGGGCGCGTCATCCAGTAAAAACAATACGATGCTGCGCGGGCCATGCGCCCCCAGCACCAACGTTTTCTCAATATCTGCCGTGCGGCTGGGTCCCGTCGTCAGCGACACCATCGAGGGCAGCTTGTCAGAGCCGTACTTCTGCTGAACCAACTCCAGCGCATTCCCGATGTCAGTAACTACCTGAGAGGTGCGGGCCAGAATCAGGTGTTGATCGGGGTAGATGCTCAGTCGCCGGCCGCTGCTCGTAGCCGCCGATACCAGCACGCTACCGGTGCGGGCTATTAAGGCCTCGCAAGTGGTTAGGCCAGCATCTGCCTGAGCGATGAAGTCGGCCTCGTCTCCCTGAAACACAATGTCGCCATCGTGCAGTAGTTTTTTCAACTCCGGCTCCCACACATACAGGCGCTCCAGCTCCTTCTCTTTTTTGTAGGCAAACAGCTGGTCATAAAAGTGCTCAACCGACTCACAGAAAAAGAAGACGCCCCCCACTCGCACGAAGCTTTGTGCAAATAGTACGGCCAGGTCGTCGGTGGGTGCGGGGCGTGGGTGCAGGGGTGCCGCAAAGTCGGGACGCTCCGGCTGGGGAGCCGGCTTACGTAACGACTCCCGAATCCGGCGCAGAATAATATCACGCGAAGTATCCGACATGGCGGTAAAGGTAAGAGGAATTACGCTCCAATCTGGCGGCGGCTAGGCGGGTGGCGCAGGCACGCTCGGAGTAGTTTGGAAGAAACCAAAATTGAAATGCAGCACAAAACTATGGCCTGCATCTAAACTAAAATATGCCTTCAACCTAACAATAAGGCTCCCATTGCCAACGAGAATCCGGTAGGGTATCCAGCAGAATTGAACATTCCTCAGACTGCTGATAGTTGGCATTTTTTTCGTATTCGCTAAGAAAAACTTGTTGAATATGAGCAATATACTCTCGGAGGCAGATTCTTTGGCGGTGCCTCACGTACAAGCGGCACCTGAAGCCACCGAAACTGATTTTGCCCAGTGGCTGATGCAACTGCTACCGGGAATAAGGACGGCAATAGCCCGCCATGGTTTTGCAAAAGGCCAGAATTTAGCGGCATTTCAACTATTTCTGCAGGAGCGTACCCCGCCTGACCTGTAGCGGATTGAGGTTGGTATGAAGTTGCTGCAAAACGTAACCGCCCGGCTCCTCTGCACGAAGAACCGGGCGGTTACAAAACTCATTTCCTATACACTTACACTGGTGTTACCGCGGAGCCGCTTGGCTCGGAAGGCGCAGGGCCGGAAGCGTCGGTACCAGTATCTACGCCCGGCAGGTTCAAGTCGGGCAAGTCATTGCCTAGGGGCAAGCCAGCGTGTTCCTGCTTCCGCTCACTCAGCGTTTCTGAGCGGTCGGTGCCAGCCATATGGGCCTGGTAGGTAGTCTGGCTGTCGAAGGGCCGGGGCCCCACCAGCCGCACCAAATCATCCTGGAGCAGAATCTCTTTTTCCAGCAACTCTTTGGCAATTACTTCCAGCTCGTGCCGACGTTCCGTCAGCAGCTCCTTGGTGCGCACGTAGGCCTGCTCAATGATGGTGCGTACTTCCTCATCAATCATCTGCGAGGTAGCTTCCGAATACGGCTTGGTAAAGCCATACTCATTCTGGCCTTTCGAATCGTAGAAAGACACGTTGCCGAGTTTGGCATTCATGCCGTACATCGTTACGATGCTGTAGGCTACCTTGGTAATGCGCTCCAAGTCGGACAAAGCGCCCGTTGAAATCTTACCGAACACCAGCTCCTCGGCAGCACGGCCACCCAGGGTCATGCACATTTCGTCCATGAGTTGCTCGGTGTTGTAGAGGAACTGTTCCCGGGGCAAATATTGGGCGTAGCCCAGAGCAGCCACGCCGCGGGGTACAATGCTCACCTTCACCAAGGGGTCGGCGTGCTCCAAGAACCAGCCGGCAATGGCGTGGCCCGCTTCGTGGTAAGCCACGATCTTCTTCTCGCCGGGGCTGATGATCTTGTTCTTTTTCTCCAGACCACCGATTACGCGGTCCACGGCGTCGGTGAAGTCCTGCATGGTCACCATCTTCTTGTCGCGGCGGGCGGCAATGAGGGCGGCTTCGTTGCAGACGTTGGCAATTTCGGCGCCGGCAAAACCGGGCGTCTGGGCAGCCAGCTTCTTGGCTTCCACATCGGGGCCCAGCGTCAGCGGCTTCAAATGCACGTTGAAAATCTGGGTGCGGCCGTTGATGTCGGGCTTGTCGATGCTGATTTGGCGGTCGAAGCGGCCGGGGCGCAGCAGGGCCGAGTCGAGGGTATCGGGGCGGTTGGTAGCGGCCAGGATGATAACGCCGGAGTCGGTCCCGAAACCGTCCATTTCCACCAGCAAGGAGTTCAAGGTATTTTCCCGCTCGTCGTTGCCACCGGGCACGTTGCCCCGGCTACGGCTGCGGCCAATGGCGTCAATTTCGTCGATGAAGATGATGCACGGGGCCTTGGCTTTGGCTTGCTTAAACAAGTCACGCACCCGGGCCGCACCCACACCCACGAACATTTCCACAAAGTCGGAACCCGACAAAGAGAAGAAGGGAACATCAGCCTCACCAGCTACTGCCTTGGCCAGCAGGGTTTTGCCCGTACCGGGAGGACCCACCAGCAAAGCACCTTTCGGAATTTTACCGCCGAGCACAGTGAATTTTGACGGGTTCTTGAGGAACTCCACAATTTCCTGCACTTCCTCTTTGGCTTCCTCCAGGCCCGCTACATCCTTGAAGGTGATTTTCACTTTGTCGCCACCCTCAAAGAGGGCCGCGCGGCTTTTACCAATGTTGAAGATCTGGCCGCCGGGGCCGCCGGCCCCGCCCATGCGGCGCATGAGAAACCAGAAGCCCACGAACAGCAGAATCATAAAGCCCCAGGTAGTGACAAAGTCACCGTATCCCCGGTCTTCAATTAGCTTCAACGCTACCTGGCGGTCGGGGGGCAGGGCAGCCTGTGCTTTATCGAGGTCTTCCTTGAACGTTTTGCCATCTACTACCAGAAAGCCATACTGGGAACCCTGATTGAGGGCCAGCGGCCCCCGGCGGCTTAATTCTGTGCTGTACGGCGGCTTGCGAGTAGCTTCCGGCTTGAGGGTCACCTCTACCTGGCGGCCATTGAGCGTTACGTCGCGCACGTCACCGTTCACGAGCATCTGCTCAAAGCGCTTCTGCGTAATATCAATTGGCGGATTGCTGCGCGAGACGTACACCATCCCGAGGATGAGCACGACCAAGCCTACCAGCACCCAGAGCTGCATACCTGGCCGGGGGGCCGGATTAGGCAGCGTCGGTTTTTTCTTTTTGGGCGTCGTATCAGACATGTATTAAGGTTGCTAGAACAAAAAACAAAGGCGGAACACACCAACCGCACGTTTGTTGGCGTGCCCACCTGCCTATGGGTAGACGCAAACGGCTGCAGTTTACCTTACAGCCGCCGGAGTTACTTCGTCTTCCACGTACGTAATTTGGGCATCGCCCCACAACTCCTCCAGCGCATAGAACTGGCGACGGTCGCGCAGGAAAACGTGGACAACTACATCTACGTAATCCAGCAGCACCCATTCCCGGTTCATGCGGCCTTCGGTTTGCCAGGGATTCTGGCCGGTAAGCTTTTCAACTTCTTCTTCGACCGAGCGCGCAATGGCGTCAATCTGGGTATCTGAGGAAGCCGAGCAGATGATGAAATAATCCGCAACGGCGTTTTTGAGGTCTTTGAGGTTGAGCACCACAATGTCGGAGGCTTTCTTCTCCTGCATGCCGCGCACTACTACATCTGCCAACTTGTCCGAATCCTGCCGAACCAGGGTACTTTTCATGGGGTATTATTAGGTTTGAACGTCACAAAGTACGAAAAACGAGTGGAGGCACTATCCCCCCAAACACTCTTCACGGGCCAACAGCTTGTCTGGTTGCCCGAATGCCCCTCCACTAACACGGAGGCGCAGCAACTGGCTGTCCAAAACCGGGCCACGGATGGCTGCTGCGTTATAACCGACAAACAGACCGCTGGCCGCGGCCAACGTGGCAACCAGTGGGAAGCCGCCGCCGGCGAAAACCTGACGATGTCGGTAGTCTGGAAACCGGCCTTTCTGCCCGCCTCCGACCAGTTTCTGCTGAGCCAGGCCGTAGCCCTGGCCGTGCACGACTGGCTCACGCAACTGCTCGGTCCCGACCCACAGCTACGCGTGAAGTGGCCGAACGATATTTTTTTTGGCAGCCAAAAACTGGGTGGTATTCTGATTGAGAACACCCTTAACGGCGCAAAAATTCAGCACAGTGTGGTAGGAATAGGATTAAATATTAATCAGCAACAATTTGCCGTGCCCACGGCTACTTCCCTAGCTGCCATAACTGGTCGTAGGTACCACTTGCCAGCGTTGGTGGCTCGCCTACTGGAAAGCCTAGAACGGCGCTACCTGCAGTTGCGCAGTGGCCGCATTGGCACTCTACGCACAGAATATTTGCGGGTCCTGTACCGTTTCCAGGAGGAGCATGATTACGAGGCCGATGGGCAGCGCCTGCGGGGCCAGATTGTGGGCGTGGACGAGGCTGGCCGTCTGGCACTGGCTTTGGGCAACAGCCTGCGTTATTTTGACTTGAAGGAAATTAAATACTTGCACTGAGGCAAGAACCTGATTGTGAGCCAGTGGATTGGCATGCCATCCGAACCGGCTGGCTATTCAGCTAGAGTGAAGTCTCATGCAACGGATTCGGTAGGAACGGCATCTGAGTGGAGTATGCGGGCGGAACGGGCACGATGATTGTCCAAGACACTTGGTCAACGCGTCCAATTTTGTACCTTGCTTAGGTAGCGGCCTATTTTCCTCGGTTGTTGCATTCTCTTTTCTCTTCGCCATGAAACTCTCTACTCGCCTTGTACTGGTACCGCTGCTGCTGCTGGCGCAGTTGTCGGCCCTGGCCGCTACCATTACCATTCAGCTCGGCGACAATATTCAGCTCGGCGACAATCATAAGCTGACATTCCACGTCAACGCCCAGCCTAGCGGCGTAGTAGCCTGGAAAGCCCCCCAGCAAAGCCGCATCGGCTTGGCCAATTACACGGCACCTTCGCTTACAGCCCGGGCGTTAGCCCCAATTTTATCGGTGTACCCCAATCCGGCCCGGGGCCAGGTTACGGTTTCTGTGAGCCAACTCACTGCCAAGAATGACCTGAAGCTGCGCCTGAGCAATATCATCGGCCGGGAAATCCGGACGGTGGCCATGCGCCCCGAGGCTATGGAAAGCGGCATGAGCATTAACCTCTCCGATTTGCCTGCCGGCATGTACTTCTACAGCTTGGTACAGAATGACAAGGTGCTAAGCACGAAGCGCCTGGTTTTGCAGAACTAGGCGGCAACCTGCTCACGCTCAGATTGTAAAAGACCTGGCCTGTTTGGTCGGGTCTTTTTGTTTGCGGCGTTGTTGCCAGGAGCAAAAGGCGGCTGGTTTGGCGGGTTGGTTGAAGCCGGGGTGGGTGTTGGTTGATTTAAGGATGCGCGGCTCAGTAGTTATTCTCTATTTTTGACCTTTCACTGATTTCCCTTCCGACTTACATCCCGTCGTTCAGCAACGGGCCGGCCGTGGTCGGCCGCCCCTACCCCCACTTATGCGGAGTTACACACGCCTGAATAACCTTACCGGCTGGCTGATTTTTGCCCTGGCCACCATCGTTTATTTCCTCACGCTGGAACCCACGGCTTCGTTCTGGGACTGCGGGGAGTTTATTGCCTGCTCCTACAAGCTGCTGGTGCCTCACCCACCGGGTGCGCCCACCTTCCTGCTGCTGGGCCGCCTGTTCTCCCTGCTGAGCTTCGGCGACGTTACCAAAGTATCGGTGCTGGTGAATGCGCTGTCAGCCCTGAGCTCCTCCTTCACAGTGCTGTTCCTGTTCTGGAGCATTACTATGCTGGCCAAAAAGCTGGTGCTGCACCGCCCCGGTATGCACGACGACCGGCAGTTGGAGCCTACTTTCGGCCAAAGCCTGCTGATTCTGGGTGCTGGGGCCGTAGGTGCGCTGGCCTACGCTTTTTCTGATTCGTTCTGGTTTAACGCCGAGGAAGCCGAGGTGTACGCTATGTCGTCGTTGTGCACGGCGGCGGTGGTGTGGCTGATGCTGAAGTGGGAAAACCGCGCCGATGAGGCCGACTCGGACCGGTGGCTGGTGCTCATAGCCTACGTGATTGGCCTCAGCATTGGGGTCCACTTGCTGAACCTGCTGGCCATTCCGGCCCTGGGCTTCATCTACTATTACCGCCGTACCCAGAACCCCACGGTGGTGGGCGGCATTATTACGCTAGTGGTGAGCAGCGTGATTGTGGGCCTGATTCTGGCCGGTATTATTCCTGGTCTGCCCACGTTGGCGGGCGCGTTTGAAGTATTCTTCGTGAACAGCGTGGGCCTGCCCTTCAACTACGGATTGGTGATTTTCCTGCTGCTGTTCGTGGCCCTTATCTGGGTGGGTTTCCAGCAGTCTTTCAAGCGCCGCAGCCGCCTGCTGAACACGGTGATGCTGAGCTTCGTGTTCATCCTGATTGGGTACTCTTCTTACCTGATTGTACCCATCCGCAGCTCCTACCACCCCACCATCAACGAGAACAACCCCGAGGACGTCCTGTCCTTCGTGAGCTACCTGAAGCGCGAGCAGTACGGTGACCGGCCGTTGCTGTACGGCCCGCAGTTCAACGCCCAACCCATTGCTCAGGAAGATGGTGCCCCCCGCTACGTGCGCCAGGGCGACAAGTACGTGGTGGCCGAGTACCGCCCCGTGCTGCAGTACAACCCCGAGGATAAAATGCTGCTCCCGCGCCTGTACAGCAACGACCCGCTGCACCTGTACAACTACAAGAAGTGGGTGGACATTCAGGAAGGTGTGAAGCCCACGATGGGCCAGAACCTGTCGTTCCTGACCAAATACCAGATGGGCCACATGTTCTGGCGCTACTTCATGTGGAACTACGTGGGCCGCGAGGGCGACATTCAGCAGTCGGGCATTCTGTGGGGCAGCGGCAACGGCGCCGGTTTGCCCGAGCGGGTGGCCGATAGCCCGGCCCGCAATGCCTTCTTCGCCCTGCCCCTGCTGCTGGGTGTGCTGGGTTTGTTCTTCCACGCCCGCCGCGACGGCCGCAACGCCTTCATCGTGGGTCTGCTGTTCCTGTTCACGGGTCTGGCCATTGTGATTTACCTCAACCAACCACCCATTGAGCCCCGGGAGCGGGACTACACCTTCGCGGGCGCCACCTTTGCCTTCGCCATCTGGATTGGTTTGGGTGTGCTGGCTTTGGCCGAGCTGCTGGAGAAAGTGGTGAAATCGGACACGGCGCGGGCCGGCGTGGTAACGGCGCTGGGCCTGGTGGTGCCAGGCCTGATGGTGACGCAGGGTTGGGACGACCATAACCGCTCGGACCGCTACAATTCCGTAGATTCGGCCAAGAACCTGCTGAATTCCTGCGCCCCCAATGCCATCCTGTTCACCAACGGCGACAACGACACCTTCCCCCTTTGGTACGCCCAGGAGGTGGAAGGCATCCGGACCGATGTGCGCGTGGCCGTGTTGAGCTACCTGAACACCGACTGGTACATCGACCAGATGAAGCGCAAGGCGTATCTGTCGCAGCCGTTGCCCATTTCGATGCAGAACGGCAACTACAAGCAGGGCACCAACGACTACCTGCCCTACGCCGAGAACCCCTCGGTGAAGGAGGTGAACGTGAAGGAGTTCATGCAGCTGGTCAACCAGAACAGCCCGTTGCTCCAGGTGAGCTACGGTGATGGGTCGAAGTCTTTGCTGTCTTTCCCCACCCGCAACTTCTTCCTGCCCATCGACACGGCCGCCGTGGATAAAATGGGCATCATTCCGGCGGAGCGCCGTAAGCAGTTGGTGCCGCGCATGGAGTGGCAGGTGAGCAAAAGCGCCATCGAGAAGAAGAGCCTGGTAATTCTGGATATTCTGGCCACCAACAACTGGCAGCGCCCGGTGTACTTCAGCAGCACCGTGGATTCGCGCGACTTTATGGGCCTGCAGCCCTACTTCCAGCTGGAAGGCATGGCCTACCGCATCCTACCCGCCAAAGACCCCAACTATGACCCCAAAGGCGGTCAGGAGGAAGGCTACGTGGCTACTGGCCTGATGTACGATAAGCTGATGAACAAATTCGCCTATCGGGGCCTCGACAACGCCAACATCTTCTACGACGAGAACAACCTGCGCTTCCCGGCCAACTACCGCGACAAATTCTCGCGTTTGGCCGATGCCCTGCTGGCCTCCGGCGACAAAGCCCGCGCTAAGCAGGTGATTGACAAGTGCTTCGAGGTGATGCCCGATAAGGCTGTTCCTTACGACTACTATGTGCCGCAGTTTATTCCGGCCCTGGTAGCCGTGGGTGAGCAGCAGCGCGCCAACGAAATCATGGACACCATGACCGGCCGCGCTGAACGGGCCCTGGCCTACTACAGCACCCACAACCAGGCCTTATTCGACCAGGAGTTCCAGACTTACCTGCTGGGCCTTAACAGCATTGGCCGCGCCGCCGACGCCATCGGCGACCAGCAGCGCGCTACCCGCGCCCTCACGCTACTGCAGCAGTATTACCGGCAGTAAGCCGCACGGTTTTTGCCCGCTGAAAAGCCGGCTCCGGAAACGGGGCCGGCTTTTTTCGTTAGTATCCCGTTATACCAAGCCTTACTGCCTTAACTGTGAAATACGCTCTGCTCCTTTCTCTGCTGTTTATCTGGGCAGCCGGCGCACTCCACGCCAACCCGCGCCGGGACTTTGCCACTCAGTACCGGCCGGAGCGGCGCATTCTGGTGGATACCCGCCGGGAAGGCGACAGTGTGCGGGTGTACTTGCAGTTCCCAGACCGTAACCTCATCCGCAAAGGGTTTCCGCTGCACGTGGTAGCCTGGGCAGACTATGAAGCCCGCCGCCCCTTGTGGCAGGATACCGTGCGCCAACTCCGCCAGCGTGTACAAGCCGAAGGGCAGGCCGACCGTCTTTCCTTCTGCCTGCCCATGAGTCGGCTACGGGCCGGGCAGGTGCTGAGTATGGCCATTGGCCCGGCCGAAGATGCGCTGAGCGGGGACGCGGCCTGGCTGCAGCTGCGGCCGGAATACCTGACGCGGCCCTTCATTCTTACTGATTCCTTGAACCGCCCGCTCATGCGCCGCCACTTGCACGCTCAGGAAGTATTCGGTATCAGCGCCTACGGCCCCGACCAGCGCCTGCGGGTGTACCGGTACTCGCTTAGCTCGGCAGCCGCGGCCCCGCCCATGGCTACCGTCAGTACCCAGGGCACTCAGGCCCGCACTCTCAGCGTGCAGGACTCGGCGCAGTTTCGGGCCGATGAGCTGCTAAAGCTGCCGGCCGGATTATTTCTGCTGCGGGTAGGCAGTAGCTCCGTGCGAAGCGGCTTGCTGGTAGAAGAAAACCAGTTTCCGGAGCTAACTACGGCCGATGAGCTGATTGCCCCGCTGATCTACCTGACGACTTCCCAGGAGCGGCAGAAACTCTTTGATGCCCCCGACCCGAAGAAAGCCGTGGACCAGTTCTGGCTGACGGTGGCCGGTAACAGCCAGCCCATTGCCCGCCAGCTGATTCGCACGTATTACGGGCGGGTAGCGGAAGCCAGCCAATTATTTTCGGCCCATAAAGCGGGCTGGCTCACCGATAGAGGCCTGTTGTATCTGGTGCTGGGGCCGCCGGAAAGCGTGTATCGGGAGGCGGGCACCGAACGGTGGGTGTACCGCGCCGACGTGGAACGCAGCGGCACCTTCATCTTCCGCGCGAAACCCAGTACCTTTGCCCCAGACAACTACGAACTGGTGCGCCGCCCCGAGTACGAACAACTCTGGTATGCCGCCGTGGAGCAATGGAGAAAAGGACGAACCGCCCGCCCCGGCCGCTAACGGAGCGCCGCCAATTTTATGATTCCGAAAACCGCCCGGTGCCCAACCGTCGCCCCTCAGGGCGCGACGACGATGCGCGTCCCGAAGGTGGCCGCTACGAAGGCAGCCGCGCCGAAGGTGGTCGGTTTGAGAACAGCCGCGCTGAAGGAGGTCGTTTCGAAGGCAGCCGCCCGGAGGGAGGCCGCTTTGAAGGCAGCCGTAGCGAGGGTAACCGCTCCGACAAGAGCCAGTACCACCGCCCGCCCCAGGACCGGAGCATCGACATGATTTTCGGGCTGCGCCCCATTCTGGAGGCGTTGAACGCGGGCCGCACGCTGGACAAGATTTTCCTGCTGCGCGGCACCAAAAACTCCATGACCCAGGACATTACCGCGCTGGCCAAAGCTGCCAATGTGCCCGTGTCGATGGTGCCCGTGGAAAAGCTGGACAACATCACCCGCAAAAACCACCAAGGCGCCGTAGCCTTCGTATCGCCCATCGACTACATGCCCCTGGACAGCATTCTGGCCGGCTTGTATGAGGAAGGCAAAACTCCGCTGCTGCTAGTGCTGGACCGCATTACGGACGTGCGCAACTTCGGCTCCATTGCCCGGAACGCTGAGTGTATGGGCGTGCACGCCATTGTGGTCCCCAGCCGCGGGGCCGCCCAAATCAACGGCGACGCCCTGAAAACCTCCGCCGGTGCCCTGAACCTGATTCCGGTGTGCCGTGAACCCAATCTGAAGGATACCCTCACCTTCCTCCGCGAGTCGGGCGTGCAGGTAGTGGCCTGCACCGAGAAGTCGGACGCCAGCCTGGAAGCCGAAACCGTGGACCTCTCCGGCCCCCTGGCCGTGCTCATGGGCTCCGAGGAAGACGGCATCAGCCCCGAGTACTTGCGCCTCGCCGACCACAAGCTGCGCATCCCCATGGCCGGCCAGATCAGTTCCCTCAACGTAAGCGTAGCCAGCGGCATCATGCTCTACGAGGTGCTGCGCCAACGGCTGGTAAAAAAGTAAGTTAAAAGGAGAAAGTAAAAGCCCCGCTGTCATCCTGAGCTTGCGCAGGACCTTATTACGTCAGTACGAGTCGTTGTTACGACAAACGTTCTGCTGCTATAAGATCCTTCGCAAGCTCAGAATGACAGCGGGGCTTTTGGCTTTTACTTTCGATCTTTAATTATACCCCACGCCTTTCTTCGATTTTACGTCGGCCACAAAATCCTTCACCCGCTGCTCTTCGGTGCGCTTGCAAATGAGCAGCACGTTATCATACTCGGCCACGATGTAGCCTTCCAAGCCTTGCACTACTACCAGGCGCTCGGAAGGGGTTTTGATAACGCACTCCTTAGTGTCGTAGAGCAGGGCGTTGCCGTCCACTACGTTTTCGTCGGCGTCGTGGTGGCCCATCCGGTGCAGGGAGTCCCAGGTGCCCAGGTCGCTCCACCCAAAATCGGCGGGCAGCACGTACACGTTGTCGGCCTTCTCCATCACCCCGTAATCGATGCTGATGTTGCGGCACTGGCTGTAGGCGCGGGCAATAAAGGCTTCCTCCTGCGGGGTACCCAGTTGGTTTTCGCCCTCATCGAACACTTCAGCAATATCGGAGAGGTAGTGGTGAAAAGCTTTGATGATGGCATCGGCCCGCCACACAAACAGGCCGGAGTTCCAGAGGAAGTCGCCGCTGGACACGAACATTTTGGCCAGCTCCAGATTAGGCTTTTCGGTGAAGGTTTTCACCTTGCGCAGGTCCTTCGGGAAGGTCCTATCCTCGTGGCCGGGCATCGTTTGCACATCCTGCGGCCGTACCACTTCATCCAGAAACTGAATGTAGCCGTAGCCGGTATCGGGGCGGGAGGGCTGGATGCCTAGGGTAATAAGCACATCGTGGGTGCGGGCCCCGTGCAGGGCCGTCCGAATGGCTTCGCGGAAGTTCTCCTCATGCATCACGGCGTGGTCGGCGGGCGTCACTACTATCACGGCTTCCGGGTCGCGCTGGGCAATGCGGTAGCTGGCGTAGGCAATGCACGGGGCGGTGTTGCGGCCAATGGGCTCGCCCAAAATCTGGTCGGCTCCCAACTCCGGCAAGTGCTGGTGGACCAGCTCCGTATAGTCGCGGTTGGTCACCACAAACACGTTTTCCGGCGGACAAATACCCCGGAATCGGTCAACGGTCAACTGTAGCATCGACCGCCCGAGGCCGAGCACATCATGAAACTGTTTGGGATGATGAGTACGACTGAAGGGCCAGAAGCGGCTCCCTATGCCGCCGGCCATTACAACGAGATACGTGTGTTGTTCCATCGGCGCCGAACCAGAGGTTCGTTGTTGGAGAGAGAAAAAGGAGAGTAACGAGAGCGTGCGGAGTAAGTAGCTGAACAGTTCCAGCACTACTTTATCCAAGGTACAGAAGTACTACCTACTATTCGTCCGCTAGAGCAATAATACTGGATTCAGTAATTTATAGAACAATTCCTGAAAAATATTTAACTAAATACTTACAGGAGCCCTTCCCGCAGCAAATCGTGCAGATGAATAAAGCCGCTGAACTGGCCTTGCTCCAACACCACTAACTGCGTGATATTGCGCTCCTGCATGCGGGCCAGCGCCTCCATGGCAAAATCATCAACCTCGATAGTCACGGGTGAGGGGGTGAGAATATCCTGCGCCCGCACACTTTCCAGGCGACCTTCGTAGGTGGTAAGCATACGGCGGATGTCACCATCGGTGATGATGCCGACCAACTCACCACCATCAGCTAGCACAGCTGTGGCGCCCAGGCGCTTGCCGGATATTTCCAGAATCACGTCTTTCAGCGGGGCCGTGTCGGGTACCTGGGGTTGCTGGTTCTGGCGGCTCAGGTCGCCTACTTTCAAATACAACTGCTTGCCCAGAGTGCCGCCGGGGTGAAGGCGGGCAAAATCCTGGCGCGTAAACTCCCGGCTTTCCAGTA
This sequence comes from Hymenobacter sp. UYP22, assembly GCF_040547285.1. NCBI lineage: Bacteria > Pseudomonadati > Bacteroidota > Cytophagia > Cytophagales > Hymenobacteraceae > Hymenobacter > Hymenobacter sp. UYP22. Next base: position 397,781 of record NZ_JBEPPK010000004.1, read on the forward strand.
GGCACACGGCCAGCGCATCGCCCAGGGCCATGGCGGCGGTAGTGCTGGTAGTAGGCGCCAGGTTATTGGGGCAGGCCTCACGCTCCACGGGGGCGTGGAGTACATAGTCGGCCTGCACGCCCAGGTAAGAGTCGGCCTTGCTAACCAGGGCCGCCAGGGGCACGCCCTTGCGTTTGAGCAAGGGCACCAGCACCTTAATCTCGGGCGTGTCGCCGGACTTGCTGATGGCAATGACAAAGTCGCCGGGCTGAATCATACCCAAATCCCCGTGAATGGCATCGGCGGCGTGCATGAACAGGGCGGGCGTACCCGTGGAGTTCAGCGTGGCCACCATTTTGCCGGCAATGTGGGCGCTCTTGCCAATACCCGTTACCACTACCCGGCCGCGCAAAGAGAGTATTGCCTCTACGCATTGTGCAAAATCGGGGGTGCGGCTAATGGCCTCAGCCACCCCCTGAATTGCCTCAGCTTCCTGCTGAAGCACTTTTTTTGCAAGATTGTTGAGTTCGTTCTGTGGTTTCAATCTAAATTTGATATTGTATATCGGGAGCTGGACTGTAGCGGCAAAATTTGGTTAAGGCCGAATTCTTTCACTTAACTCCCTAGTACCGAATACCTAAAATCCCTAGATTGAGTACGCAACACCGGTGTGCTGCTTCGCCAATCTGCCAACCCAACTGAGTAAGAGAGGATGTCCATGCCAGCCGTGAAACAACAAGTGCAGCAAGAGGCTGATTTGAAAGGCAAGTTAAAGGAAGTTTTTGGGTACGGTCAGTTCCGCGGCGTGCAGGAAGACATCATCCAGAACGTAATTGCCGGCAACAACACCTTCGTGATTATGCCCACTGGGGCCGGTAAGAGCCTGTGCTACCAGCTGCCCGCCCTTGTGCTGCCCGGCACGGCCATCGTCATTTCGCCCCTCATTGCCCTGATGAAAAATCAGGTGGACCAGCTCAACGCTTTTGGAGTAAACGCCCAGTTTCTGAACTCGACGCTGTCGAAATCGGAAATGAACCGGGTGAAGAAGGACGTGATTAGCGGGGAAGTGAAGCTGCTATATGTGGCGCCCGAAAGCCTGACCAAGGACGAAACCATTGAGTTTCTGAACAAGGCCGTCATCAGCTTTGTGGCCATTGATGAAGCCCACTGCATTTCGGAGTGGGGCCACGACTTCCGGCCGGAGTACCGCAAAATTCGCAGCATTATTGACGGGCTGGGCGTACAGGTGCCCATCATTGCCCTCACGGCCACGGCTACGCCTAAAGTGCAGCAGGACATCCAGAAAAACCTGCAGATGGATGAGGCTTCCGTGTTCAAGACCTCCTTCAACCGCACCAACTTATACTACGAGGTACGGCCCAAGCACAACACCAAAAAGCAGCTGATTCAGTACGTGAAGCAGCGCAAGGGCCTGGCCGGCATTGTATACTGCCTGAGCCGCAAGAAGGTGGAGGAAATTGCCGAGTTGCTGAAGGTAAACGACGTGCGGGCCCTGCCCTACCACGCCGGCCTCGACCCCCACGTACGCATGGCCAACCAGGATGCTTTCCTGAACGAAGAGGCCGATGTAATTGTGGCCACCATTGCCTTCGGCATGGGCATTGACAAGCCCGACGTGCGCTTTGTAATCCACTTCGACACGCCCAAGAGCATTGAGGGCTACTACCAGGAAACCGGCCGCGGCGGCCGCGACGGCCTGGATGGAGACTGCCTGATGTTCTACAGCTACGATGATATTGTAAAGCTGGAGAAATTCAACAAGGATAAGCCGGTAACGGAGCGCGACAACAGCAAGCTGCTGCTGCAGGAAATGGCCAATTACGCCGACTCCGCGGTGTGCCGGCGCAAGCAGCTGCTGCACTACTTCGGGGAGCATTTTGAGAAGGACTGCGGCTTCTGCGACAACTGCAAGCACCCCAAAGAACGGTTTGAGGGCAAAAACGAGGTGGTAAATGCTCTGAAGGCCGTCGTGCAGACCGATGAGCGGTTCGGCCTCGACCACATTGGCACCGTGCTCATGGGCATGAACAATCCCCACGTGGAAAGCTACGGCCACGACAAGCTGCCCGTGTATGGCCAAGGCAAAGACCACGATGCGCAGTTCTGGCACTCACTCTTGCGCCAGACCTTGCTGAATGGTTACCTGGAAAAGGACATTGAGAACTTCGGCGTAGTGAAAATTACGGCCAAGGGTATTGACTTCATTGAGAATCCGCATTCCATCAAGCTCACCAAGGACCATAACTACGAGGAAGAGGTGAAAGAAGAACAGGAACAGGAAGAAGTCCAGCAGGCAGCCGGCCACGACGAGGCCCTGTTTGAAATGCTGAAGGCGCTCCGCCGGAAGGTAGCGCAGCAAAAAAATCTGCCGCCCTACGTGCTGTTTCAGGACCCCAGCCTGAAGGAAATGGCCACGACGTTCCCCACCAAACTGGAGGATTTGTCGCACGTATCGGGGGTGGGCCAGGGCAAGGCGCAGAAGTTTGGGCAGCCTTTCCTCGACCTGATCAAGAAGTACGTAGAGGACAACGACATTATGACGGCCGCCGACGTGGTGGTAAAATCGGCCGTTAACAAGTCGAAAATCAAGATTTACATCATCCAGCAGATTGACAAAAAGATGGACTTGGAGGAAATTGCTTCCACCAAGGGCATTGATATGCGGGAGCTGATGGAGGAGATTGAGCACATCTGCTACTCGGGCACCAAGCTCAACCTAGATTACTACATCAACGGGGTGCTGGATGAGGAGCGGCAGGATGAAATCTACGATTACTTCATGACGGCCCAGACCGATAACATTGCGGTGGCCCTCAAAGAACTCGGCACCGACGACTACACGGAGGAAGATTTGCGCCTGATGCGCATCAAATTCCTGAGCGAAGTAGCGAATTAAGAAGTCAGAGAGAAGAAGTAAAAAGTCACAGCCACAAGTGGTAGACGTGCTCCTCGTGGATGCGCTCAAAGCCCTCCCGTTCGTAAAAGCGGCAGGCACCCTTGTTGTCGAGCTGGGTGGCAACCTGTATTTCGGGGAGCTGCCAGGCGTGGGCGTAGTGCAGCGCCGCCGCCACCAGCTGCTTGCCAATGCCTTCGCCCCGGTGCTCGTGCTGCACAGCCAATAGGCCAATGATGGCGTGCGTGGTCTGGTAGCCGAGCGTAATCAGTCCAAGCGCATCGGGTGAGGTAAGCGGGTGATACACGAGCACCTGCCGGGCCGTTTGGCCGGTTACGCTGCTCCGGATCCAGTGCTCATAGAGCCGCTCATACACCCCGGCCTGAAACACCGGGTCGACGCGGAAGCGGGAATGGTGGCCGCTTTGCCGGGCCAAATCCAAGAGGCGCGGGGTGAGCTCCTCGGTGGGCAGAATATTGGTGGCCACTGGTGGCGGTACGGCCGGCACTGGCCGGGCATACCGGGCTTTGCGGTCAGTGAGCTGAATACCAAGGGCCCGGGCACTGGCCGCCGACACAGTATCCGTGGGCTCAACAAACCAATACACCAGCCGCCAACCGTCCTCCCGGGCCAACTGAATTACTTCGCGCAACTGCTCCTCCGTGAAGCGCCTGCCTTTTAAACGGCCCACCGGAAACCCGAAAAACTGGCTGTCCCATGGCAACGACTGTACCCCGTATTCCATCAAAATAGACATAAACCGGCCATTATAGCTGAGCCCAAAAGAAAAACCGTCTGCAGCTCAGCGCTACAGACGGTTAAACGACTCAAGTAAAGAAAAAGCCAATTAATTAGCAATATTCTTCAAAAGCACCTTGCAGGTTGTTAACGATACGCATCAGGTCGTTGCCTTCGATGTGGTAACGCTCAATCATGTGCACCAGCTCGCCATCTTTGAACAGCGCAATGCAGGGGCTGCTGGGCGGATAGGGCAGCATATGCTCCCGAGCTTTGGCTACGGCTTCGGTTTCCATGCCGGCAAACACGGTTACCAGTTTGAGAGGCTTCTTATCGGAGCTGGAAACGGCCATTTTCAGGGCCGGGCGAGCTTTGGCGGCGGCGCAGCCACACACCGAGTTTACGGCTACCAGCACGGTTCCGCTCTGGTCATTAAGGACGGTGTCAACCTCCTCGGGGGTCATGAGCTGCTCGAAACCGGCCTCTACGAGGTCCTGACGAATCGGGGCTACCATGTATTCGGGATACGTGGCCATAGGTGAAAGCTAGGCTTTAAGATGAACTACTACCGGGGCGAACTGCCCAACGGCCGTACAAAATTACGCAACTGCGGCCGCACTGCCACGGTTGGCGTATAGAACCCCCGGCCGGGGTTGGAAGTTTAAGGGTGAGCTGCTTTTTTAGGACTAATGAATCTGTTGCCTTATGACGTACACCGACTTCCTTTCCTCGCAAACCCAGCCTGAGCCCCCAGCCGGCCTTTCTCCCCTGCTGGAGGCCCTGTGGTATGCCGGCCGCGACGAGTGGCACCGGGCCCATAATATTGCTCAGGACAATGAGCACGACCCACTGCACAACTGGCTGCACGCATTTTTGCACCGTCAGGAAGGCGACGCGGGCAACGCCGCCTACTGGTACCGCCGGGCCAACCGGCCGGTGGCCACGGGCTCCTTGCGCCGCGAATGGGAGGAAATGGTGCGTAGCCAACTCCTGGCCTAAGTACTAGCGGTTAAGTAGGTACTTCTATTTCATCTTGCTATAATTCAATAACAACGCATTTAACATGCTCGTTTACTGCCTATTCGGCAAATAAAATTATATTTATCCCGCGCCTCTGAAACCGGCGGGACAGAATGAACCAGACGTATATTCTCTCTATTGGTCTGCTGCTGAGCTCAATTGCGGCGCAGGCGCAGGTAGATACTGTGCGGGCCTCCACCCTGCCCCCGGCCCAGCAAGCTGAGAAACTCTATAACAGCGGCGTAGCCAACTATAACCAGAAAAGCTACCGTGCGGCCCTGCAGGACTTTGACAAGGCCCTGGCCGCTAAGCCCGATTTTGCCCGGGCCTACTACAACCGCGCCGCCGTCCGCTACGAGCTGAAGGAGTACCCGACGGCCGTGCAGGACTACGACCAGGCTATTAAGCTCGACCCGAATACGTTTACCTCCTACTTCGGGCGGGCCCAGGCCCGGGAGGCCCTGAAGCAGCCCGCCGAGGCGGAGCAGGATTACGGTAAAGCTGCCGAGCTGAAGTCCGACTACGCCCCGGCCTGGTACTACCGGGGTGCCCTCCGCTTCGAAAAGGCCGACTACCAGGCCGCCAAAACTGATTTTGATGCTGCCATCAAGGCCGACCCCACGTATGCCTACGCCTGGCACGACCGGGGCAGTGCTCAGCGCCAGTTGGGCAACCTGCCCGCTGCCATTCAGGACTATACCCAAGCCCTAAAACTGCAGCCCGAGTTGCTGCCGGCGCTGCTGAACCGCGCCGCCACCCGCCGCCGCGCCGGCGACCTGAAAGGTGCCCTGCAGGATTATAACGACTACCTACGCCAGAAGCAGGACAACGCCCTGGCCTACACCAACCGCGGCAGTACTCGCTACGAGCAGGGCGACTATAAGGGTGCGGTGGAAGACCTCAGCAAAGCCATTGCGCTGGATGGGCAGTACGCATTTGCCTGGAACAACCGCGCCGCCGCTTACCTCAAGCTGGAAGACTACAAAAAGGCCGAAGCTGACGCCAGCAAGGCCATCGGCCTGAGTGCGCAGTACGCCGAGGCTTACCTGAACCGGGGCCACGCCCGCGAAATGCTACGCAACTCTGATGCCGCCTGCCAGGACTGGCGCAAAGCGGCCGAGCTAGGCCTGGATGTCGGCAATACCCACGCCGCCAACTCCGGCTGCGGCGCGGCGGAGTAAGAAGTAACCGGCTATCTGGTGAACATGGAACGTCATGCAGAGGCGAAGCCGAAGCATCTCGCTCGTGAATAATTAGCCTACTAGTACAACGTCAGCACACGAGGTGCTTCAGCTTCTCCTCTGCATGACAGTCTTTCAGCATTCCTTTTCTTATGCATAAGTACCTACTCGCCTCCCTGCTGCTTCTGAGTGCTCCGGCCACCTTGCTGGCCCAGAGCGTGGAGTTCAGCAAAGACCGGTTCGGCAACGACAAAGAAGGGCTGAAAGCGGCTCTTAAGGAAATCAAGCTCGGCGACGAATCCTACGACCTGGACCCACCACGCTATGAGCAGGCTTTGCCCCACTACCTGGCGGCCCAGAAGTTCAACCCCAACAATGCCCAGCTCAACTTCAAAATTGGGGAGAGTTACCTGCATTCCGGCTTCAAGCCCCGGGCCCTGGAGTATTTGCAGAAAGCCTACCAGCTTAACCCCGATGTGGACCCGCGCATCCATTACGCGCTGGGCCGGGGTCTGCACCTAAACGGGAAGTGGGATGAGGCCATTGCGGAGTACAAGCGCGCCACGCCCGCCACCGGCACCAAAAACACCGCCGGTTTCACCCAAGACATCCAGAAGAAGATTCGGGAGTGCGAAAACGGCCGGAAGCTGGCCGCCAAGCCCACCCGCGTGTTTATTGATAATGCCGGCCCCGGCGTAAATTCGCCCTACCCCGAGTACGGCCCGGTTATTACGGCCGATGAGTCGGTTATCCTGTTCACCTCGCGCCGGCCAGGCTCCACGGGCGACCAGAAGGACCCTGAAACCGGGGGCTTCATGGAGGATATTTACACTAGCACCCGCACCACCAAAGGCAGTTGGGTAGAGGCCCGCAACCTGGGTGAAGGCGTAAATACCGAGGGCCATGATGCCACCGTGGGCCTCTCCCCCGATGGCCAGCGCCTGCTGGTATACATGGAGGACAACGGCGGCGACCTGAACGAAGCCAACCTGCGCGGGGCGGAGTGGCGCAAGCCCCAGAAACTGGGCTCCCGCATCAACACCCGTTCCCACGAGTCGTCGGCGGCGTACACACCGGACGGGCGCAGCCTGTACTTCGTAACCGACAAGGAAGGTGGCCTGGGCCAGCGCGACATTTACAAGATTGAGATGGAAGGCCGCGGCCCGGCCCAGAACCTAGGCTCCGTCATCAACACCCAGTACGGCGAGGAAGGCGTATTCCTGCACCCCGATGGCAAGACAATGTACTTTTCTTCGGAGGGCCACAACTCCATGGGCGGCTACGACATCTTCAAATCGGTGTACGAAAACGGCAAGTGGAGCCAGCCGGAAAACCTGGGCTGGCCCATCAATACCCCCGACGACGACGTATTCTTCGTGATTTCCGCCTCGGGCCGCCACGGCTATTACTCCTCCTTCCGGGATGATGGATTGGGTTCCAAAGACATCTACCAGATTACCTTTCTGGGCCCCGAAAAGCCGCCCGTACTTAGTCAGGAAGACCAACTGCTGGCCTCCCGCGTGCAGCCGGTAAAGGAAACCCTGCTGGCCCCGCCAGTGGCTATTGTGGCCGCGCAGGTAACCATTCTGAAGGGCGTGGTAACGGATGAGGCCAGCAAGCAGCCGATTGAAGCTACGATTGATGTAGTAGACAACTCCCTGAACCAGACCATTGCCTCCTTCCAAAGCAATGCACAGTCGGGCCGTTATCTGGTATCGTTGCCCTCCGGCATCAACTACGGCATTGTGGTGCGCAAAGACGGCTACCTGTTCCACTCCGAAAACTTCGATTTGCCGGCCAAAGCGGCGTACTCAGAAGTGGTGAAGGATATTGCGCTCAAGAAGCTGGATGTGGGTGTGAAGGTGGTGCTCAACAACATCTTCTTCGACTTCGATAAGGCCACGCTGCGCAAGGAAAGCACCAACGAACTGGAGCGCCTGCAGAAGCTGCTGACCGAAACGCCCGCCCTGCGCCTGGAAATTTCGGGCCACACCGATAACGTGGGTAAAGCCGAGTACAATAAGGACCTCTCGCAGCGCCGCGCCAAAGCTGTGGTAGACTACCTCGTGGCCAAAGGCATCGACAAGGGCCGCCTGACCTTCGCCGGCTACGGTGACACCCAGCCCGTGGCCTCCAACGCCTCCAAAACCGGCCGTCAGCTCAACCGCCGGACGGAGTTTAAGGTGACGGGCAAGTAGATTCCGGTATTCGGTTCCGGCAGAGGACGCAGTGAGTAGCGGGGGGGGGGCGGGGTCGGTGTCACCAGAAAGGGGCCAGCGACGGTCCGAATACCGACCAGATCGGGGGAAAAAAAAAAAAAAAAATTGAAAAAAACACTCC